>NZ_SCOK01000002.1:0-330628 GCF_005502555.1 Pseudomonas sp. D(2018) | reverse complement strand
CCAGGTCGAGTAACTGCTGCTGGAAAGACATAAAAAATCCGATGCCAGAGATCTGGCATCGGATTCTCGGGGAGCCTCGGCAACAGCTCAAATGCTTATGTGAACAGCATTACCGCAATGCGGGGCTTTTTGTTGTTCGGTGCTTAGATCGCACCGCGAGAGCGGAGCAACTCCAGGACCTGCTTGACGCCCTCTTCTACCGTGACTGACTGGGTGTCGATCACCAGATCGGCATCCAGCGGCACGTCGTAGGGGAAGGACTCTCCCGGGATATTGTCCTGACCTGCGGCGTACAGTCCTTGCGGGTCACGCTCGCGGCACGCCAGCGGCGATGCCTGCACGTAGACGGTGATCAGGCGGTCGGCACCAATCAGCGCCTTGGCCTGCTCGCGACCTTCGGCATCCGGAGCAACGAAGGCCGCCAAAGTGAGCAGGCCGGCTTCGTTGAACTGACGCGCCACGTGAGCGGCACGTCGCCAGTTCTCGGTGCGACCGGCGCGATCCTGCGGCAAGCCCTTGTTCAGGTCATGGCGCAGGTTCTGGCCATCCAGCACGTAAACCGCACGTCCCATGTCGAAGAGCTTGCGCTCCACGGCGTAGGCCAAGGTGCTCTTGCCTGCGCCTGAGAGGCCGCTGAACAGCACGGTAGCCGGCTGCTGGCCGAAGCGTGCTGCACGCTCCTCACGAGCAACATGCGCCTGTTTGCCGTGGTGACCGTCGATATTACGCCCGGCTTGCGGGTCGGCGATGATCATGCCGGCGCCGACGGTGCCATTGGTAAGTCGATCAATGACGATGAATGCACCGGTGGTGCGGTTCTGTTCGTAGCCGTCGAGGGCAATGGGCGCATCCAGGCTGACCTTGACCTTGGCGATCTCGTTCAGTTGAAGGCTGCTGCCTGCTGTTTCCTCGAGGGTGTTCACGTCCACCTTGTGCGCGATGCTGGGAATGGAGCCCGGCACATAGCTGGTGGCGCGCTTGATGTCGTACTTCTTGCCCGGAAGCATAGGCTCTTCGGACATCCACACCAGCATGGCGTCGAAGCCGTCGGTGACCTGCGGGCGGTTGTCGGCATGCACCAACATGTCGCCGCGGGAAACGTCGATTTCGTCTTCCAGTGTCAGGGTGATCGCCTGGCCGGGGCCGGCGTGCTCCAGTTCGCCTTCGTAGGTGACGATGGACTTGACCCGGCTGCCCTTGCCCGAAGGCAGAGCCACCACTTCATCACCCTTGCGCACGACGCCGCTGGCCAAGGTTCCGGCGAATCCGCGGAAGTTGAGGTTCGGACGGTTCACGTACTGCACCGGGAAGCGCATGTCGGAGACATTTCGGTCGCCGGCGATTTCCACGGTTTCAAGGATTTCCATCAGCGACTGCCCGGTGTACCAGGGCGAGCGGTCGCTCTTGTTAACCACGTTGTCGCCCTTCAGGGCCGACATCGGCACGAAGTGGATCGATGTGGGGTTGAGCTTGATGCGTTCGGCAAAGTGCAGGTAGTCGGCCTTGATGCTCTCGAACACACCCTGATCGAAGTCTTTCAGGTCCATCTTGTTGATGGCGACGACGATATGCTTGATACCCAGCAAGGATGCGATGTAGCTGTGCCGGCGGGTCTGGGTCTGCACACCGTAACGGGCGTCAACCAGGATAATGGCCAGGTCGCAGGTGGAGGCGCCGGTCGCCATATTGCGGGTGTACTGCTCATGGCCAGGGGTATCGGCGATGATGAACTTGCGCTTTGCGGTGCTGAAGTAGCGGTACGCCACGTCAATGGTGATGCCCTGCTCGCGCTCGGCCTGCAGGCCGTCGACCAGCAGCGCCAGGTCAACGTCGTCACCGGTGGTGCCGACTTTCTTCGAATCACGGGTGATGGCTTCCAGATGGTCTTCGTAGATCATCTTGGAGTCGTGCAGCAGGCGCCCGATCAGGGTGCTCTTACCGTCGTCGACGTTGCCGCAAGTGAGGAAGCGCAGCAGTTCCTTGCGTTCGTGCTGGGCCAGGTAAGCGAGGATATCCTCGCTGATCAGATCGGATTGGTGGCTCATGATGCGGAATCCTTAGAAATAGCCCTGACGTTTCTTCTCTTCCATCGAGCCGGCGGCGTCGTGGTCGATGACCCGCCCCTGGCGTTCGGAAGTACGGGTCAGGAGCATTTCCTGGATGATTTCCGGCAACGTGGTCGCCGTGGACTCCACCGCGCCAGTCAGCGGGTAGCAACCCAAGGTGCGGAAACGCACCATGCGCTTCTCGATGCGTGCTTTCTCTTCGTCGGAGAGATGCTCGAGGATGCGTTCGTCGTCGATCATGATCAGCGTGCCGTTCTTCTCGATGACTTCACGCTCGGCGGCGAAGTACAGCGGGACGATCGGAATCTGTTCCAGGTAGATGTACTGCCAGATGTCCAGCTCAGTCCAGTTGGACAGCGGGAAGACGCGAATCGACTCGCCCTTCTTCACCTTGCCGTTGTAGACGTTCCAGAGTTCGGGGCGCTGGTTCTTCGGGTCCCAGCGATGCTTGCTGTCGCGGAAGGAGTAGACGCGCTCCTTGGCGCGAGACTTCTCCTCGTCGCGGCGAGCGCCGCCGAATGCCGCATCGAAGCCGTACTTGTCGAGTGCCTGCTTCAGGCCCTCGGTCTTCATCACGTCAGTGTGCTTTGCACTGCCATGGGTGAAGGGGTTGATGCCCTGGGCTACGCCTTCCGGGTTGACGTGGGTGATCAGATCCAGGCCCATCTCGGCGACCATCTTGTCGCGGAAGCGGTACATCTCCTGGAACTTCCACCGGGTGTCGACATGCATGACCGGGAACGGCAGCTTGCCGGGGAAGAACGCCTTGCGCGCGAGGTGCAGCATGACGGCGGAGTCTTTACCGATGGAGTAGAGCATCACCGGGTTGTCGAATTCGGCGGCCACTTCACGAATGATGTGGATGCTCTCCGCCTCCAGCTGTTTCAGGTGCGTCAGTTTATCGAGCATGGCTACTCACGAAGGTCTTTCTGATACGACGGCCGGCGGGCCGTGGACGAGCGGGCACTCTAACACAGCCCCTCCCTTCTATTGAGGGGCCTGTTTAGAACGAAACAATCTAGTGATATGCCCACCGGATAGATGCCGTGCAGCGCCCTCAAACGGGATTCGGGCAATCGATGAAGAGATGTTCCAGGGCGAAACGCCGCGCCAGATAGTCGCCCAGCGCCTGCACGCCGTAGCGCTCGGTCGCATGATGGCCGGCGGCGATGAAGCTGATACCGTTTTCCCTCGCACTATGAAAGGTCTGCTCAGAAGCTTCGCCAGTCAGATAGAGGTCGACGCCCGCAGCAATCGCGGTATCGATGTAGCCCTGGCCGCCACCGGTGCACCAGCCGATCCGACTGATCATCCGGTCGCCCTCGACCAGCAGCGGCTCACGCCCCAGCACCTCGTGCACACGACGAGCGAAGTCGATGGCGGTCATGGGCTCGACCAAGGAGCCGATCAGCCCAACAGTACGCGGATTATCCGGCTCCAGTGGGCCTTCAACGATGATGTCCAACTGGCGTGCGAGCTGAACGTTGTTGCCCACCTCGGCATGCAAGTCCAGTGGCAGGTGGTAGGCCAACAGGCTGATGTCGTTGGCCAGCAGCGTCTTCAGACGGCGCTGCTTCATGCCTACCACGCATGGGTTTTCACCCTTCCAGAAATAGCCGTGGTGTACCAGCACCACATCCGCCTCGGCCTCCACCGCGGCGTCCAACAAGGCCTGGCTGGCGGTGACGCCGGTGACGATCCGACTGACCTGCGGACGCCCCTCGACCTGCAGGCCGTTGGGGCAGTAATCCTGGATGCGCGAAGCGTTCAGGTAGCGCTCCGCTTCTTCCACCAGAGTGTTCAAGGCAATGGCCATGGCGTTCCTCACAAGCTGTTGCGGACGGCTCGTTTTTAACGGGCGCCCTCGTATAATGGCGCCACCTTAAGGGGCACCCCTGCCCCTCGCAACCCTCAGGATTCTCCCTCGATGCTCAAGGCCCTGCGATATCTCGGCTGGCCCCTGATTGTCGGCGTGCTCGTGGCACTGCTGATCATCCAGCAATACCCGGAATGGGTCGGTCTGCCTCGCCAGGAAGTGCATCTGCAGGAAGCGCCCAAGTTCAACTTCACCCGCCAAGGTCCGGACTCCTATGCGGACGCGGTCACCAGCGCCTCGCCGGCAGTAGCCAACCTCTACACCACCAAGATGGTGAGCAAGCCCGCCCACCCACTGTTCGAGGACCCGCAGTTCCGCCGCTTTTTCGGCGACAACCTGCCGCGTCAACGGCGCATGGAGTCCAGCCTGGGTTCAGCGGTGATCATGAGCCCCGAAGGCTACCTGTTGACCAACAACCACGTAACTGCTGGTGCCGACCAGATCGTGGTAGCCCTCAAGGACGGCCGTGAGACCCTGGCACGCCTGGTGGGCAGCGACCCGGAAACCGACCTGGCGGTGCTGAAGATCGACCTCAAGGACTTGCCACCCATCACCCTCGGCCGCTCGGACAACATCCGCATCGGCGATGTCGCTCTGGCGATCGGCAACCCCTTCGGTGTCGGCCAGACCGTGACCATGGGCATTATCAGCGCCACCGGCCGTAACCAACTGGGCCTGAATACCTATGAAGACTTCATCCAGACCGATGCCGCAATCAACCCCGGCAACTCCGGCGGTGCCCTGGTAGACGCCAATGGCAACCTGATCGGCATCAACACCGCAATCTTCTCCAAGTCCGGCGGCTCCCAGGGCATCGGTTTCGCTATTCCGGTCAAGTTGGCGCTAGAGGTGATGAAGGCGATCATCGAGCACGGCTCGGTGATTCGCGGCTGGCTTGGGATCGAGGTCCAGCCGCTGACCCCGGAGCTGGCCGAGTCCTTTGGCCTGGAAGGCCGACCCGGCATTGTCGTCGCCGGCATCTACCGCGACAGCCCGGCGCAACGCGCGGCACTGCAGCCCGGTGACATCATCCTCAGCATCGAGGGCGAACCCGCAGGCGACGGCCGTCGCTCGATGAACCAAGTAGCCCGCGCCCGCCCGGGCGAGAAGGTCAGCATCCAGGTTATGCGCAACGGCAAGGAGTTGGAGCTGATCGCCGAGGTCGGCGTTCGTCCACCCCCCAGCAGCAACGGCGGAAACTGACCCCACAGTAACGGCGCCTTCGGGCGCCGTTTTCGTTTCTACAATCCAGCAAACGCATTGCCCCGCACTGGACAAGAACGACTCTTAGCCCGAAAAAGTTATGCTATTACATCTATAGCGAAATCATCCGATGCCCTCCCACCACCTTTCGACTGTCACGGGACTGGTGCTGAGCCTCCTTGGCGAAGCCGCTGCGGCCGACCCGCCCTCCCACTGCTGCTTGACGACATCCAGATCGACTTCGGCGGCAAGTGGAAGGGGCTGATCGGCGCACGCTTCGAGCACTTTCCCTGACTGTCAACTCGCTCTTTCCCCAGATTCCGCGAAGAACCCAAGAAAAAGCCGAGTGCGGAATTCCACACTCGGCTCTTTCTTTCGATCGCAGAAGGCTTAAAGCGTATTCAGAGCGTCCAGCAGTGCCTGGTTCTGCTCCGGCGTGCCGATGGTGATCCGCAGGAATTGGGCAATGCGTTCCTGCTTGAAGTGGCGAACGATCACGCCCTGTTCGCGCAGCCCAGCGGCGATGCCGGCAGCATCCTTCTGCGGGTGACGCGCAAAGACGAAATTGGCAGCCGACGGTAGTACGTCGAAGCCCAGCTTGCCCAGCTCGGCCACCAGGTGCTCACGGCTGTCGATTACCTTGCGGCAGGTCTCCTCGAAGTAGGCCCTGTCTTCGAAGGCGACCGCCGCACCCGCGATGGCCATGCGATCCAGCGGGTAGGAGTTGAAGCTGTTCTTGATCCGCTCCAACGCCTCGATCAGGTCCGGATGCCCCACTGCCAGGCCCACCCGCAGTCCTGCCAGGGAGCGGGACTTGGATAGGGTCTGAGTCACCAGCAGGTTCGGGTAGCGATCCACCAGACTGATGGCGGTCTGGCCACCGAAGTCGATGTAGGCCTCATCCACCAGCACCACCGTATCTGGATTGGCCTGGAGCAGACGCTCGATTGCCTCAAGCGCCAGCAGGCAACCGGTCGGGGCATTGGGGTTGGGGAAGACGATGCCGCCATTGGGGCGCGCGTAATCCTCGACGCGGATCTGGAACTGCTCGTCCAGCGGCAACGCCTCGAACGGAATGCCGTATAGGCCACAGTAGACCGGGTAGAAGCTGTAGCTCACGTCCGGGAACAGCAGCGGCTTGCCGTGCTGGAACAGGCCGTGGAAGGCGTGGGCCAGGACCTCATCCGAACCGTTTCCGACGAACACCTGGCTAGTCTGCACACCATAGTAATCGGCCACCGCCTGCTTCAGGCGATCGCTGTTCGGGTCCGGATACAGGCGCAGGTTGTCGCCAACCTCGGCCTGCATGGCCGCCACTGCCTTGGGCGACGGGCCATAGGGATTCTCGTTGGTGTTCAGCTTGACCAGCTTGGCCAGCTTGGGCTGCTCACCCGGTACGTAGGGCACCAGCTCCTTGACGAAGGGACTCCAGAACTTGCTCATGTTCACTCCCCCTGCTCTTTGTTAGGAGCAATGCGGTATTCGGCGCTGCGCGCGTGGGCGGTCAGCGACTCGCCTCGGGCCAGTACGGATGCGGTCTTGCCCAGTTCGGACGCGCCGTCGGCCGAGCAGAAGATGATCGAAGAGCGCTTCTGGAAGTCGTACACGCCGAGCGGCGAGGAGAAGCGCGCGGTACCGGAAGTCGGCAGCACGTGGTTCGGGCCGGCACAGTAGTCACCCAAAGCTTCTGCGGTGTAACGACCCATGAAGATGGCGCCAGCGTGACGGATCTGCGGCAGCCAGGCCTGCGGATCGGCAACGGACAGCTCCAGGTGCTCGGGAGCAATGCGATTGGCCACCTGACAGGCCTGGGCCTGGTCGGTCACCTGGATCAGCGCACCACGGTTCTGCAACGAGGTACGGATGATCTCGGCACGCTCCATGGTCGGCAACAACTTATCAATGCTGGCCGCCACCTTATCGAGGAAGGCAGCGTCGGAGCTGACCAGGATGGCCTGTGCATCCTCGTCATGCTCGGCCTGGGAGAACAGGTCCATGGCAATCCAGTCCGGATCGGTTCCGCCGTCGCAGACCACCAGGATTTCCGAGGGGCCGGCAATCATGTCGATACCCACCTGGCCGAACACATGGCGCTTGGCGGTGGCAACGTAGATGTTGCCCGGACCGACGATCTTGTCCACCTGAGGCACGCTCTCGGTACCGTAGGCCAGCGCGGCCACGGCTTGGGCGCCTCCAATGGTGAAAACGCGGTCCACACCGGCCACGCAAGCGGCAGCGAGGACGATTTCATTGATCTCGCCACGGGGGGTGGGCACCACCATCACCACCTCGGTGACGCCGGCAACCTTGGCAGGAATCGCGTTCATCAGCACGGACGACGGGTAGGACGCCTTGCCACCCGGCACGTACAGGCCTGCGCGATCCAGCGGAGTGACTTGCTGGCCCAGCACGGTGCCGTCGGCCTCGGTGTAGGTCCAGGAATCCTGCTTTTGCTTCTCGTGGTAGCTGCGCACGCGTTCGGCAGCGGTTTCCAGGGCCTTGCGCTGCTCGGCCGTAATGCGCGCCAGGGCCAACTCCAGGCGCTCGCGCGGCAGAATCAGCTCGGCCATGGAGGACGCCTGAACGCCATCGAAACGCTGGGTGAACTCGACTACCGCAGCATCTCCACGCTCGCGCACGGCCTTGATGATGTCGAGGACACGCTGATTGACCGCTTCGTCGGATACGCTTTCCCAGCTCAGCAGATGATCCAGGTGTCGCGCAAAGTCCGGATCAGCGGCATTGAGTCGGCGGATAGCGATTGGAGCGGTCATAGCGGGCCTCATGAATGGCAATAGCTCGGGCGCCGCTAGAGTAGCAAGCCCACCGTGCGGGCACCCGAGAATATTGGCTATGACACGGATAGGCGCGTGCGGCGCAGGGCCGCACTCAAGGTGTCAGCTTGGGTGTCGAGACTCGACCGCATTGCGCAGCACTTCGATCAGTGCCTGAATGCGTGCGTGCTGCATCTTCATCGATGCCTTGTTAACGATCAGCCGCGAGCTGATGGTGGCGATCAGTTCCTGGGGCTCCAGGCCATTGGCGCGCAAGGTGTTACCGGTGTCGACCACGTCGATGATCTTGTCGGCCAGCCCCACAAGGGGCGCCAGCTCCATGGAGCCATACAGCTTGATCACGTCGACCTGACGGCCCTGTTCAGCGTAATAGCGCTTGGCGACGTTGACGAACTTGGTGGCTACACGCAGGCGACCCTTGGGCTCCGGTGCGCCAATCGCACCGGCGGTCATCAGCTTGCAGCAGGCGATCCTGAGGTCCAGAGGCTCATAAAGTCCCTGGCCACCGTACTCCATCAGCACATCCTTGCCGGCAACGCCGAGGTCGGCGGCGCCGTGCTCGACGTAGGTCGGCACGTCGGTGGCACGCACAATGAGCAAGCGCACATCGTCCTGAGTGGTAGGGATGATCAGCTTGCGGCTCTTGTCCGGATTCTCGGTGGGCACAATGCCGGCTTCGGCGAGCAACGGCAGGGTGTCGTCGAGAATGCGGCCCTTGGACAGTGCGATGGTGAGCATGAAACTGGATTTCCTTGGCTACGGCCCGTTCGGGGCCTGTTGCGCGGTCGCTACTGGCCGGCCCAGTTCAGGGCCGGCCGATAACACGACCTAACCCGGCACGCGGCGGATCTTGGCGCCGAGCAACTGCAGTTTTTCTTCGATGCACTCGTAACCACGATCGATGTGGTAGATGCGGTCGATCAGAGTGTCGCCCTCGGCAACCAAGCCGGCGATTACCAGGCTGGCGGAAGCACGCAGGTCGGTGGCCATGACCGGTGCACCCTTGAGCTTCGGTACGCCGGTAACGATGGCGGTGTTGCCTTCAACCAGGATCTGAGCGCCCATGCGATTCATTTCGTAGACGTGCATGAAGCGGTTTTCGAACACCGTCTCGATCACCGCACCGGTGCCTTCAGCCACGGCGTTCATGGAGATGAACTGGGCCTGCATGTCGGTGGGGAACGCTGGATAAGGGGCAGTACGGACGTTAACCGCTTTCGGGCGGTTGCCCTTCATGTCCAGCTCGATCCAGTTGTTGCCGGTGTTGATGTGGGCACCGGCCTCTTCGAGCTTTTGCAGCACGGCTTCGAGGATGGTCGGATCGGTGTCCTTGAGCTTGACGCGACCACCAGTGGCGGCGGCAGCCACCAGGTAGGTACCGGTTTCGATACGGTCGGGCATTACGTTGTAGCGCGCGCCGCCCAGACGTTTGACGCCATCAATGGTGATGGTATCGGTACCAGCGCCCTGGATCTGAGCGCCCATGGCAATCAGGCAATTGGCCAGGTCAACCACTTCCGGTTCACGAGCGGCGTTCTGCAGCACAGTACGACCGTTGGCCAGGGCAGCAGCCATCATGATGTTTTCGGTGCCGGTCACGCTGACGGTATCGAAGAAGAAATTGGCGCCGCGCAGGCCGCCGGCCGGAGCCTTGGCCTTGATATAACCACCCTCGACATCGATCTTCGCCCCCATGGCCTCAAGACCACGGATGTGCAGGTCGACCGGGCGCGAACCAATGGCGCAGCCACCAGGCAGGGCCACTTCGGCCTCGCCGAAGCGGGCAACCATGGGGCCAAGCACCAGGATGGAAGCACGCATGGTCTTGACCAACTCGTAGGGAGCGACCAGGGTCTTGATGCTGCTGGCGTCCACTTCTACGGCCAGCTTCTCGTCGATCACTGGCTGCACGCCCATACGACCGAAGAGCTCGATCATGGTGGTGATGTCGTGCAGGTGTGGCAGGTTGGCCACAGTGACCGGAGTGTCGGCCAGCAGGGTAGCGGCCAGGATCGGCAGCGCGGAGTTCTTTGCGCCGGAAATGCGGATCTCGCCATCGAGGCGTTGACCGCCAGTAATAATCAGTTTGTCCATAGTTCTCTCGGCAGCGGAGCTCAGGAGCGCTCGGCCCAGGCGGCCCGGCTGAAGAATTTCATGGTGACAGCATGGATGCTGCCGTCAGCAATCCAGGGATTCAGGTGGGCGTATACCTGCTGCTGACGCTTCACCGGGCTCAGGCCGGCCAGCTCATCGCTGATCAGGTTCAACTGGAAGTTGCAGCCTTCCCCTTCAACTTCCACCTGAGTACCTGGCAGTTTCGCCTCCAGGAGGCTTTTCACTTCTACGGCCTGCATGCTCAACCTCAATCGGCGCCCAACGCGCGCGGGTCGGCCATGATACAAAAAAGCCCTCCGCCTGCGAACCCCGCGCGCGCGGGGCCTGACGGAGGGCCGTCGGACCGGCTCAAGCCTCTAGCGGCAGCAGCTCGGTCACTCCAGATACTTCGGCGATCTGCCGCATATCCTCGGGCATTCCACGCACCGTCACCGCCTTTCCGGCAGCCTCGGCGTCACGCATGAAGGCCAGCAGCAAGGCGAGGCCGACGCTGCTGGTCTTCTCTACTGCGGAGCAGTCCAGCAGGATGCGTGCGCCTTTACTGGCACGGATCATCTGCTTGCCCGCCTCACGCAGCTGCGGTCCAGTGCTGAAATCGAGCACACCAACCAGACGCAACTCGCCCGGAGCGGCCTGTTCGATACGCGCCTCACTCATTGTCCGCCCGCCTGCTTGGCCTCATCAGACTGCTTAGCCTTCGCGACCACCTCAGCCCAACCGTTGATGGTTTTGTCGAGGTCATTGCCATTGCGCTGCATGGTATCGGCGAACTGATCGCGGAACAGCTTGCCGATGTTGATGCCATTGATGATCACGTTGCGCAGCATCCACTGCCCATTGACGTTCACCATGGTGTAGGAGACCGGGTAGACCGTGCCCTTGCTGTCCTTGACCTCCATTCCCACACTGGTGCGTTCGGGGTCTTCCTTCTTGGTTGGCAGCACCCGAATTTCCTGGTTGTCGTACTCAAGCAGGGCGTTTCCGTAGAACTGGATCAGGCTGCGCTTGAAGTTCTCCTGGAAGCGGGTCATCTGCTCGGGAGTGGCCTTGCGCGAATACTTGACGGTCATGATGCTGCGAGAGATGCCATCGGCATCCACGACCGGACCG
The DNA here is from genome assembly GCF_005502555.1 of Pseudomonas sp. D(2018). Classification (NCBI taxonomy): domain Bacteria; kingdom Pseudomonadati; phylum Pseudomonadota; class Gammaproteobacteria; order Pseudomonadales; family Pseudomonadaceae; genus Pseudomonas; species Pseudomonas sp. D(2018). The sequence goes on along the minus strand of NZ_SCOK01000002.1, from coordinate 319,463 downwards.
AGAATGCCGTTCAGGGCCTCGTAGAATGCATTCGGGTCACTGCGATACTGCTGCTTGTTTGCCTTGAGGTCAGCCAGCAATTGGTCAGTGGTCTGTTGCACCACATCGCGCGCACTCGGCGCAGCCGTGGCCAGCAGGGGCAGAGCCGCCAGCAGCACCAACAGGCCGTTTCGCAGAGCTTTGATCATGTCTCGAGTCCTCATTTGCTCTCTTTATTGACCGTGTTCAGCAAGAACTTTCCGATCAGATCTTCCAGCACCAGGGCCGACTGGGTGTCGCGGATGGTGCCGCCATCTGCGAGCAACTCCTCATCACCACCGACACTGATGCCAATGTACTTCTCACCCAGCAGGCCGGCAGTGAGGATGGATGCCGTAGAGTCGGCGGGCAGATTATCCACACGCTTCTCGACTTCCATTGTGACGCGGCCGGTGTAGCTGTCGCGATCCAGGTCGATAGCCGTAACCTTGCCGATGGTTACACCAGCCATGGTTACCTTTGCTCTGACAGTCAAACCGGCAATATTGTCGAAATGCGCGTAAAGCTTGTAGGTGTCGCCATTGGCGCCATAAGACAGACCGCTGACCCGCAGGGCTAGAAGCAGCAAGGCCAACAGACCGGCCAGGAGGAACAGGCCGACACCAATTTCCAAGGTGCGGATTTGCATCAGAAATCTCCAAACATCAAGGCGGTCAGGATGAAGTCAAGCCCCAGCACGGCCAGCGAGGCGTAGACCACGGTTTTAGTCGTTGCGCGGCTGATCCCTTCCGAGGTCGGCTCGCAGTCATAGCCCTGGAACACAGCGATCCAGGTCACCACGAAGGCGAATACGACGCTCTTGACCACGCCGTTCAGCACATCCTCGGTGAATTGCACACTGTTCTGCATGTTGGACCAGAAAGAGCCCTCATAGACTCCCAGCCAGTCCACGGCAACCATAGCGCCGCCCCAGATGCCCACTACGCTGAAGATGATCGCCAGCAGCGGCATCGAGATGAAGCCCGCCCAAAGGCGCGGTGCAATGATGTACTTGAGCGGATCGACACCGATCATCTCCAGGCTGGAGAGTTGTTCGGTGGACTTCATATTGCCGATCTCGGCCGTCAGCGCCGAGCCGGCGCGTCCAGCGAAGAGCAGACCGGTCACCACTGGCCCAAGCTCACGCAGCAAAGTCAGTGCAACCATCTGGCCCACTGCCTGCTCGGATCCGTAGTCGACCAGGATGTTATAGCCCTGGAGAGCCAGCACCATGCCGATGAAAACGCCGGAGACCACAATGATCGCCAACGACAGCACACCAACGGCGTAGAGCTGCTTGACCAGCAACTGAAAGCCGTTGCCCACGCCGGTGCGGCCAAACAGGGCATGGATCAGGAACAGGGTGGAGCGCCCTAGCGCTTCCAGCACATCCAGACCGGAACGCCCGAGCAGGCGAATGCGCTCGAGCAAGGATTTCTTGCGCATCAGCGCCCCCCCAGCAAGTCTTTGCGGTAATCCGGTGCCGGGAAATGGAAGGGCACCGGACCGTCCGGGATGCCTTTCATGAACTGGCGGATACGCGGGTTATCGGAATTCATCAGCTCATCCGGGGTTCCCTGCCCCAGTACCTGGGAATCGCCGACTACGTAGAGGTAGTCCGCGATGCTCGCGGTTTCCGCCAGGTCGTGGGAGACCACGATGCTGGTAATTCCGAGCGCATCGTTGAGGAGGCGAATCAAGCGCACCAGTACGCCCATGGCAATGGGGTCCTGACCGACGAACGGTTCGTCATACATCAATATCTGCGGATCGAGTGCAATCGCCCGCGCCAGCGCCACGCGGCGCTTCATGCCACCGGAAAGTTCATCAGGCATCAGCTCGATGGCGCCACGCAAGCCAACGGCCTGGAGCTTCATCAAAACTATGTCACGAATCATTTCTTCCGGCAGCTTGGTGTGCACCCGCAGCGGAAACGCGACGTTTTCGAATACATCCAGATCAGTGAACAGCGCACCACTCTGGAACAGCACACCAAACTGCTTACGCATGTCGAACAGGTCGGCACGGGAGAGTTTGGGCAGGTTCTGTCCATTGACCCAGACCTCGCCACTGGCGGGTTTGAGCTGGGCGGCGATCAGGCGCAGCAACGTGGTCTTGCCGCAGCCGGAAGGCCCCATGATGCCGGTTACCTTGCCGCGCGGAATACGGATATCGACATCTTGAAAAATGCTGCGCGTGCCGCGGTTGAAGGTTACTCCCTTCAGCTCGACGGCATAGGCGTTTTCGGCGCTCATCTAAACTCCTTGCGATACAGCCTCCCTGAAAGACGACGCATCCCAACGCAAGGACACCCCGCCCGGGACGGGCCGAACAAGGCGCGGACTATATCACCGCGCCATTGCCGCTCCCAAGGCCACACCAGCGTCTGTTCAGCTTTGCGACAGCCTCCACGGCATTGGCGCGTGAGCTAAATCACCTTTATCGCTATAATCGCCGCCTTTTCCCTCGGCAACTGCACGCCCTCCATGAGCCAATCCAGCGATCTCATCAAGTCCGCACAACGCACTATCCGACTCGAACGCGAGGCCATCGACGCCCTTCTGCCGCGCATCGACGCCGATTTCGTTCGCGCCTGCGAACTGATTCTGGCCTGCAAGGGACGCGTAGTCGTAGTCGGGATGGGCAAGTCGGGCCACGTCGGCAAAAAGGTCGCCGCCACCCTGGCCAGTACCGGTACCCCCTCGTTCTTCGTCCACCCGGCCGAAGCCAGCCATGGCGACATGGGCATGATCACCCGCGACGACGTGGTCCTGGCGCTTTCCAACTCTGGGTCGACTGCCGAGATCGTCACCCTGTTGCCACTGATCAAACGCCTGGGCATCACCCTGATCAGTCTCACAGGCAATCCGGATTCCCCATTGGCCAAGGCCGCCGCCGCGAACCTGGACGCTCGCGTTGCCCAGGAAGCCTGCCCGCTGAACCTCGCGCCAACCTCCTCCACCACCGCCTCCCTGGTACTGGGCGATGCCCTCGCAATCGCCCTGCTGGAAGCTCGTGGCTTCACCGCCGAAGACTTCGCCTTCTCCCATCCAGGCGGCGCGCTGGGCCGACGCCTGCTGCTCAAGGTGGAGAACATCATGCATGGCGGCGAAAGCCTGCCCAGCGTCGCGCGCGGCACGCCGCTGCGCGAGGCGCTTCTGGAAATGACCCGCAAGGGCCTGGGCATGACCGCGGTAAACGAGGACGATGGCCGTCTCGCCGGCATCTTTACCGACGGCGACCTGCGCCGCACCCTGGATAAAGGCATCGATGTGCGCCAGGCCAGCATCGACGACGTCATGACCGTCCATGGCAAGACTGTACGCCCGGACATGCTCGCCGCTGAGGCCCTGAAGATCATGGATGACCACAAGATCAACGTGCTGGTCGTGGTCGACGAAGACGACCACCCCATCGGCGCCCTGCATATTCATGACATGACCCGAGCCGGAGTGATTTGATGAGTAACGACCTCCTCACCCGTGCCAAGGCCGTTCGTCTGGCGGTATTCGACGTGGATGGCGTACTAACCGACGGCCGCCTCTACTTCCTCCCCGGAGGCGGCGAATTCAAGACCTTCAACACCTTGGACGGCCAAGGCATCAAGATGCTGATGAACACGGGAGTGCGCACAGCCATCATCAGCGGCCGCCAATCCGAAGTCGTCGAACGCCGCGCGCAGAACCTCGGCATCCAGCACCTGTTCCAGGGACGCGAGGACAAGCTGGTTGTGCTGGATGGCCTGCTCGCGGAACTCGATCTGACCCACGATCAGGTCGCCTACCTAGGCGATGACCTGCCAGACCTTCCCGTAATCCGTCGAGTCGGTCTAGGCATGGCCGTGGCCAATGCGGACGCCTTCGTGAGGCAGCACGCCCATGGCGTCACGCAGGCACGTGGCGGCGAGGGGGCGGCCCGTGAGTTCTGCGAACTCATCCTGCGCGCCCAGGGCAACCTGGAAGCGGCTCAAGCCGCCTATCTCTGAGGCCTGACATGTCCAAGAATATCCGACTGGCGCTGGTCTTGATTCCCATCGCAGCACTGCTCGTCGCCCTCGGCTACTGGAACATCAGCCCTGAAAGCTTCATGGACCGGTCTCCGGCAGCGGGCAGTGAAAACGCCATCGACTTCTATGTGGAAAATGGCAAGAGCACCCAGTTCCAGGAAGACGGAAAGATTCACTACGAGCTGACGGCTACACACCTCGAACATATCAAGGCCACTGATGTCACACTGCTGACCAGTCCCGACCTGCTCCTTCATCGCGGCACGGCTTTTCCCTGGCACGTGCAGAGCGAGCGTGGCGAAGTGGGCCCCGAAGGCAAGCAAGTTGAATTGATCGATAAGGTCCGAGTGGCCCGCACCGACGCCAAGGGCCGTCCGACCCTCCTGACCACCAGCCGGCTGACCGTATTCCCCGACGAGGAATATGCGCAGACCCAGCAAGCCGTTAGAATCGAGGCGGCCAATGGGGTGACCACGGCACAAGGAATGAAAGCGTACTTGAATGACAGCAGGATGATCCTGCAGTCCAACGTAAGAGGCCAGCATGAGGTTCGTTAATACCCTCCCCCTGTTGCTCAGCCTGGGCACCGCACTCGGAAGTGCTGCCGCCTGGGCACTGCCTACGGACCGCGAACAACCGATTCGCGTCCAGGCCGACAGCGCCGAGCTTGATGACAAGCAGGGCGTCGCGGTCTACCGCGGCAACGTGGTGATTACCCAGGGCACCCTGAAGATCACCGGCGACACCGTCACCATTACCCAAGACTCCAACGGCGACGTCGAGGTGTTCACCTCGGTGGGCAAACCCGCGTACTACGAACAGAAGCCCGCCGTCGACAAGGAAATAGTCAAGGCCTACGGCCTGACCATTCAATACTTCGCCGCCAACGAGCGCATCATCCTGCTCGACCAGGCCAAGGTGATTCAGGAAGGCAACACCTTCGAAGGCGAGAAGATCGTCTATGACACCCAACGCCAGATCGTCAACGCAGGCCGCGCCACCGGCAGCAACGTGACCACGCCGCGCCCGCGGATCGACATGGTCATCCAGCCGAAGAAGAAAGAGCAGAAAGCACAGTAATGGCGACTCTCAAAGCCCAGCATCTGGCCAAGAGCTACAAGAGCCGTCAGGTGGTCCGCGATGTCAGCCTGTCAATCGACAGCGGTCAGATCGTCGGCCTCCTCGGCCCCAACGGCGCGGGCAAGACTACCTGCTTCTATATGATCGTCGGCCTGGTCAAGGCCGACCAAGGGCGCGTCCTGATCGACCAGCAGGACGTCACCCACCAGCCCATGCATGGCCGCGCTCGCGCCGGTATCGGCTATCTGCCGCAGGAAGCCTCGATCTTCCGCAAGCTCAGCGTGGCGGATAACATCATGGCGATTCTCGAGACCCGCAAGGAACTCGACCGCGCCGCACGCCGCAAGGAGCTGGAGAGCCTGCTGCAGGAATTTCATATCAGCCATATCCGCGATAGCCTCGGCATGAGCCTTTCAGGTGGCGAACGTCGCCGCGTGGAAATCGCCCGCGCACTGGCGACTGCCCCCAAGTTCATACTATTGGACGAGCCCTTCGCCGGTGTGGACCCGATTTCCGTGGGCGACATCAAACAGATCATCCATCACCTCAAGGCCAAAGGGATCGGCGTACTCATCACCGACCACAATGTCCGCGAGACGCTCGATATTTGCGAGACGGCCTACATTGTCAGTGACGGACAACTGATCGCCGAGGGGGATGCGGAAGCAATCCTGGCCAACCAGTTGGTGAAGGAAGTCTATCTGGGCCACGAGTTCCGCCTGTAGCGTCCCGCGGCCTTGCCTACAAGACCGGTTGCGTAAGCTAGGAAAATCCTTCAAGGTCAGGCATATAATTTGCTTCCTGGTGGCGCTACGGCGCCCTGTAGTGGATGGCGCGCAAGCGCCGGCGAATAAGGTGCTAAGCCCTCTGCCATGAAACCATCGCTAGTCCTAAAGATGGGCCAGCAGCTGACGATGACCCCGCAGCTGCAACAGGCCATCCGCCTACTCCAACTCTCCACCCTGGATCTCCAGCAGGAGATCCAGGAAGCGCTGGAGTCCAACCCGATGCTCGAACGGCAGGAGGATGGCGACGACTTCGACACCTCCGACCCGATGGCCGAAGGCGACCAGTTGCCCAACTCCGGCAATCAGGAGACCAGCTTTCAAGAGTCCAGCGTCGAGACCAATGCCGAAGCCATGGAAGACGGCGAATGGCACGAACGCATCCCCAGCGAACTCCCGGTCGACACCGCGTGGGAGGACGTCTACCAGACGAGTGCCAGCAGCCTGCCGAGCAACGATGACGACGAGTGGGATTTCACCTCGCGCACTTCGGTTGGCGAGAGCCTGCAGAGCCATCTGCTCTGGCAGCTCAACCTGGCGCCCATGTCCGATACCGACCGCTTGATCGCGGTCACCCTGATCGACTGCATCAACAACGATGGTTACCTCGAAGAGTCACTGGCCGAGGTCGTCGAGGCATTCGACCCCGAACTCGGCATCGAACTGGATGAAGTCGAAGTCGTCCTCCACCGCATCCAGCAGTTCGAGCCCGCCGGCGTCGGCGCCCGCGACCTGCGTGAATGCCTGATCCTCCAGCTGCGCCAGTTACCTACGGGAACCCCCTGGCTGACTGAAGCCCAGCGCCTGGTCAGCGATCTCCTCGACCTGCTCGGCAGCCGCGACTACAGCCAGCTGATGCGACGCATGAAGGTCAAGGAAGATGAACTTCGCCAGATCATCGAACTGATCCAGTGCCTGAATCCGCGGCCCGGTTCGCAGATCGAAGCCAGCGAGCCTGAGTACGTGGTACCGGATGTCATCGTTCGCAAGCACAACGAACGCTGGCTGGTGGAGCTGAACCAGGAAGCCGTGCCGCGCCTGCGGGTCAACCCACAGTACGCCGGTTTCGTTCGCCGCGCCGACTCCAGCGCCGACAACACCTTCATGCGCAACCAGCTTCAGGAAGCGCGCTGGTTCATCAAGAGCCTGCAGAGTCGCAACGAAACCCTGATGAAGGTCGCCACCCAGATCGTCGAGCACCAGCGCGGCTTCCTGGAGTACGGCGATGAGGCGATGAAGCCCCTGGTCCTGCACGACATCGCCGAAGCCGTGGGCATGCACGAGTCCACCATCTCGCGCGTAACTACCCAGAAATACATGCACACTCCCCGCGGAATCTACGAGCTGAAGTACTTCTTCTCCAGCCACGTCAGTACCTCGGAAGGCGGCGAATGCTCGTCTACCGCGATCCGCGCCATCATCAAGAAACTGGTCGCAGCGGAAAATCCGAAAAAGCCGTTGAGCGACAGCAAGATCGCTGGTTTACTGGAGGCACAGGGCATTCAAGTGGCCCGTCGCACAGTAGCCAAGTATCGCGAATCCCTTGGGATAGCGCCTTCCAGCGAACGGAAGCGACTGATGTGACGCGGAAATTGACCCACGCCAAAGTGTTCCGGTGGCAGGCCCGTTAGCCTGTCTCTTATACACGGGCAATAAGGAGAAAGCGGTATGCAAGTCAACATCAGTGGACATCAACTGGATGTGACCGACGCCCTGCGCGATTATGTCGGCGAGAAACTTGGCCGGCTCGAGCGCCACTTCGACAAGATCACTAATGTGCAAGTCATCATGGAGGTCGAGAAACTGAAGCAAAAGATCGAAGCCACCTTGCACATCGCCGGCGGGGAGGTCGTGGCCAATGCGGAACATGAAGACATGTACGCCGCCATAGACCTGCTCACCGATAAACTTGACCGCCAACTGATCAAACACAAGGAAAAGCAGTTGAATCGCCAGCAGGGCGCTACGGCCCGCTGACACTCTTCCCCTTCCTATGATTCGACTCGAGCAAATCCTGACCCCCGGCCGTTCCCTGGTGAACGTGCCGGGCGGCAGCAAAAAGCGTGTACTGGAACAGATTGCCAAGCTGGTTTCCCGCGATCTCCCCGACCTCGACAACCAGGATATTTTCGAAAGCCTGGTAGCCCGGGAGAAACTCGGCTCCACCGGTTTTGGCAACGGCATCGCCATTCCCCACTGTCGCCTCACCGGCTGCACCTCGCCCATCAGCGCGGTGCTCCGGCTCGACGCTCCAGTCGATTTCGACGCTATCGACGGCGCCCCGGTTGACCTACTGTTGGTCCTGTTGGTCCCGGAAGCCGCTACCGATGAGCACCTTGAACTGCTCCGTCAGATTGCCAGCATGCTCGACCGCAGCGATGTTCGTGAACGCTTGCGCCAGGCGCCCGACAGCACCAGCCTCTACCAGGTGGTGGTGGACGTGCAGAGCGAACGCTAGGGTTTCTCCATGCGCCTGATCATCGTCAGCGGCCGCTCCGGGTCGGGCAAGAGCACCGCCCTCGATGTACTGGAGGATCACGGTTTCTACTGCATCGACAACTTGCCCGCCGGACTGCTCCCAGAGTTGGCGGAACGGGCACTGCTGCACACCGAACTACTGGAACCCCAAGTTGCCGTCTCCATCGACGCACGCAACCTGCCCAGCCAGTTACAGCGCTTTCCCGAGCTGCTCGTCGAAGCCCGCAGCCGCCACATAAAATGCGACGTGCTCTACCTCGATGCCGAGCATGCCACCCTGCTCAAGCGTTTTTCGGAAACGCGCCGGCGCCATCCGCTGACCAACGACAACCGTTCCCTGGCGGAAGCAATCCAGGACGAAGAAGCACTTCTGGCCCCCATTGCCGATCTCGCCGATCTGAAGATCGATACCACGCACCTCAACCTCTACCAACTGCGCGACAGCATCAAGCTCCGACTACTGAACCAGCCGGAGCCAGGCACCGCCTTCCTGATCGAGTCTTTTGGATTCAAGCGTGGCATGCCTGTGGATGCCGACCTGGTGTTCGACGTGCGCTGCCTTCCCAATCCGTACTGGAAGCCCGAGCTGCGCGATCATTCCGGGCTGGAACCAGCAGTCGCCGAGTATCTCGCGGGGCAACCTGATGTCGAAGAGATGTATCAGGATATCCTCGGCTATCTGAGCAAATGGCTGCCGCGCTTCGCCGCCAGTAACCGCGCTTATGTCACTATCGCCATCGGCTGCACCGGTGGGCACCACCGTTCGGTCTACGTCGCCGAGCGTCTGGGCACCGCGCTGAAACCCAGCTTGAAGAATGTCCAGGTTCGCCACCGCGACCTCAGCTAGAAGGATTGGAAACGCGATGCCCGCCTGCGAGATCACCATCATCAACAAGCTCGGACTGCATGCCCGAGCCGCGGCGAAGTTCGTCGGCGTGGCCGGTCGCTATCCTTGCCAGATTCGCGTGGGCCGCTCCCCAGAAAGCCTGGTGGACGGCAAGAGCATCATGGCGGTGATGATGCTGGCGGCAGGCAAAGGCACCCCCATTCACCTGCATACCGAAGGCGACCAGGACGACGACGCCCTCACCGCCCTGATCGAACTGATCAACAATAAGTTCGACGAAGGCGAATGACTGCCACTACCGCCTCGTGAAAACGCGCCCAATTGGGCGCGTTTTTCATTCCCTGGCCAAGCAACCTTCAGCTGCCCGCAACCGTCATCCGCTCGATCAGGACAGACCCGGTGCGAATGTTGCCGCGCAGCTCCAGGTCGCTGCCCACGGCGACTATCTGGCGGAACATGTCCTTCAGGTTTCCCGCGATGGTTACTTCCTGCACCGGGAACTGGATCTCGCCATTCTCCACCCAGTAACCAGCTGCGCCGCGGGAGTAGTCGCCGGTCACCATGTTCAGTCCCTGCCCCATCAACTCGGTCACAAGGAGGCCGCGCCCCATACGTCGCAGCAGCGCGGCCTGGTCTTCCTGGCCGTGGCTGACGAAAAGGTTATGCACGCCGCCAGCGTTCGCCGTGCTGGGCAGGCCCAGCTTGCGCCCGGAGTAGGTGCCGAGGATGTACGACACAAGCTCGCCATTCTCGACGAATGGCTTGGCGTAGGTCGCCAGACCGTCGTTGTCAAAGGCCGCGCTGGCCATCGCGCGCGGGATGTGCGGGCGCTCGTCGATGGACAGCCACTCGGGAAACAGGCGCTGTCCAAGGGCACCTTCGAGGAAGGACGACTTGCGGTAGAGATTGCCTCCGGAAATTGCCCCAAGGAAGCTGCCGAACAGGCCGGTTGCCAGCTCGGCGGCGAACAGCACCGGTACTTCGCAGGTCGGTACCGGACGTGCACCGAGACGAGCCGCTGTCCGCTCGGCCGCGCGGCGTCCGATGCTGACCGGGTCGGCGAGCTGATTGCCGATACGGTTAACGTCATACCAATAGTCGCGCTGCATCTGCCCCTGGCTCTCGGCGATCATCACGCAGCTCAGGCTGTGACGGGTGCTGGCATAACCGCCGACGAAACCATGGCTGTTGCCGTAAACCCTGCAGCCCTGATGGGTGTTGAGGGTAGTGCCGTCCGCCTTGCTGACGCGCTTGTCGGTCTCGAATGCCGCCGTCTCACAGATCAGCGCCTGCTCCACCGCCTGTTCGGGGGTTATGGACCACGGATGGTAGAGATCGAGCTCCGGCAGATCGCGGGCCATCAGTGCGGCGTCAGCCAAGCCTGCGCATTCGTCCTCGGATGCGTGCTTGGCAATGGCCAGGGCCGCAGCCACAGTCTCGCGGATCGCATCGTCGCCGCTCGCCGACGTACTGGCAGAGCCCTTGCGCTGACCCACATACAGGGTGATTCCGAAGCCTTGATCGCGGTTGAACTCGACTGTTTCCACCTCGCCCTGGCGAACGGTGGTGGACAATCCCTGCTCTACTGAAACAGCCACCTCACAAGCGCTGGCACCCTGGCGCCGGGCTTCGGCGAGGATGCGCTCGACCCGCGCCTGCAATTCCGGCAATGCTTCCGGGCCGACCACTTCTACTTCACTCATAGCCACTCCAGTTCAATAATTCCTCGACACGACGGGCGCAAACTGGCGCCTCGCCGCACGTACCGCACTCCGGCGGCGCCAGCCGGGCCGGACAAGGCGGCCCCGACTGGTTATCATGGCGGCGTTTCCCATTGGACCACCCCCATGTCTGAATTCCTCGACGACGACTTCTCCGGCGAGAAGAGCAAAACTCAGGTCAAGCGCGAGCTGCACGCCCTGCAGGAGCTCGGTGAGCGCCTGACGACCTTCAAGCCCGACGTGCTGGCCAAGCTGCCACTGACCGACGCCCTGCAGCGAGCCCTGGCGGAAGCGCCGAAGCACAAGGCACACGTTGCCCGCAAACGGCACATCCAGTACATCGGCAAGCTCATGCGCGAGCAGGACATCGACGCCATTGTCGGCCTGATCGACCAGCTCGACAGCTCCACCCGCGAGTACAACGAACGCTTCCACGCCCTGGAACGCTGGCGCGACCGTCTGATCGAGGGTGGCGATGCCGCCCTGGAAAGCTTCGTCGCCGACTACCCGGATACCGACCGCCAGCACCTGCGCGGCCTGATCCGTCATGCCCAGCACGAAGTGGCCCACAACAAACCACCGGCCGCCGCGCGCAAGGTGTTCAAATACATCCGCGACCTGGACGAGGCCAAGCGCGGCTTGCGCTGATCCTTCCGGGGGGCCGCCATCAGGCCCCCGTCCCGCCTACCGTTATTGCATCGATCTTCAGGGTCGGCTGACCCACGCCCACCGGTACCGACTGACCGTCCTTGCCACAGGTACCCACGCCGCTGTCCAGTGCCAGGTCATTGCCGACCATGGACACCCGGCTCATGGCCTCCGGACCATTGCCGATCAGGGTAGCGCCCTTCACTGGCGTGGTGATCTTTCCGTTCTCGATCAAGTACGCCTCGCTGGTGGAGAAGACGAACTTGCCGCTGGTGATGTCCACCTGGCCACCTCCGAGGTTGGCGCAGTAGATGCCGCGTTCCACCGAGGCGATGATCTCCTGCGGATCGCTCTTGCCGGCCAGCATGTAGGTGTTGGTCATGCGTGGCATCGGCAGGTGCGCGTAGGACTCCCGGCGACCGTTGCCGGTGCGCGCCACCTTCATCAGGCGGGCGTTCAGCTTGTCCTGCATGTAGCCCTTGAGCACACCGTTTTCGATCAGCGTGGTGCACTGGGTCGGGGTGCCCTCATCGTCAACGCTGAGGGAGCCACGGCGATAGGCCAGGGTGCCGTCGTCGACGATGGTGCAAAGACTGGAAGCCACCTTCTCGCCGATGCGGCCGCTGTAGGCTGAGCTGCCCTTGCGGTTGAAGTCTCCTTCCAGGCCGTGGCCCACGGCTTCATGCAGCAGCACACCGGACCAGCCAGCTCCCATCACCACCGGCAGGGTACCAGCCGGCGCGGGAACAGCTTCCAGATTGACCAGGGCCTGGCGCAGCGCCTCGCGGGCATAGCCCATGGCGCGGTCTTCCTGGAGGAAATAACGGTAGTCGGTACGTCCGCCGCCGCCATGGCCACCGCGCTCGCGGCGGCCGTTCTGCTCGACGATCACACTGACATTGAAACGCACCAGCGGGCGCACATCGGCGCCCAGGCTGCCGTCGCTGGCGGCGATCAGGATGCGCTCCCAGACGCCGGCCATACTCACAGTCACTTGCTTGATGCGTGGATCGAGCGCACGGGTGGCGGCGTCGACCTTCTTCAGCAGCTCCACCTTCTCGGCACGGCTGATCACATCCAGCGGGCTGCTGGAATCGTAGAGCCGGGTAATCTGCGGGCTGGCGAAGGCCTGCACCCGCCCTTCCTGCCCGGCACGGGAAATGGAACGCGCGGCCCGCGCGGCCTGGCGCAAGGCATCCGCCGTGATGGCATTGCTGTAAGCGAACCCGGTCTTCTCGCCGGACTGGGCACGCACGCCGACGCCCTGATCGAGATGGAAGCTACCTTCCTTGACGATGCCGTCCTCCAGCATCCAGGACTCGGAAATCTGCCCCTGGAAATACAGATCGGCAGCGTCGATGCCTGGGCCGGCCAGCTCTCCGAGGATTTCCGGCAACTGCTCGATACTGAGGTCACCAGGTGCCAGCAGATGCTCGCTGACAGATAACAAGACGTCGCTCATAACTTCTCCGTACGCGCCGGCCCGGGAGTGGCCGGCGTCATGAATCTTCTGTGGGTGCTCACCGGCATGCGCTGGCGGATGGCCGCCTGCTCGTCCGCGTCGCGACTGGCAAGCAACACGGCTTCGCCCTGGGCCCGCTCGGCCAGTAGCCGCCCCCAGGGGTCGACGATGGCCGAATGGCCGAAGGTTTCGCGCGGGCCGGGGTGCATACCGCCCTGCCCTGCCGCCAGCAGGTAGCACTGGGTTTCGATCGCGCGAGCACGTACCAGCACTTGCCAGTGCGCCGCGCCGGTCACGGCGGTGAAGGCCGAGGGAGCGCTGATCAACTCGGCGCCGGCTTCGCGCAGTGCGCCATACAACTCGGGAAAGCGCAGGTCGTAGCAGACGGTCAGACCGAGCCGACCGACCGGTGTGTCCGCCACCACTACCTGTGCGCCATGGGCGTAATCGTCGGATTCGCGGTAGCGGCCGCGAGTGTCGGTGACGTCCACATCGAACAGGTGGATCTTGTCGTAGCGCGCAGCTCGTTCGCCATGCTCGTCGATCAGCAGGGAGCAGGCGTTGGCCTTGTCCGCAGGCCGGCCGTCGGGCGGTAGCGGCAGGGTGCCAGCCACTATCCAGAGCTTGAGATCGCGGGCGGCCTGGCGCAACCAGGGCAGGATCGGTCCCCGGCCTTCCGCCTCGGCACGCCCCAGCTCGGCGAGATCCCGACGGCCGATGGCGGCGAAGTTCTCAGGCAGCACCGCCAGGCGGGCACCGCCTTCGGCAGCCTGTTCCAGCAGGCGGCGGGCGCTGGCGAGGTTAGCCAGGACATTGTCCTGGCTAACCATCTGAATTACGGCAAGGGACATCGGAATCTCCGTTCAAGGCATGAAATGCATGCTAACCCAAGCTGCGAAAGCCCGCTTCAGCGAGGCTTTTCAAAAGGCTTGTCGAACGTGATCTTGGGGCTCTTCCAGGAACCTTCAACCTTATATTGCACACTCGCGAAGCGCGCGACCCTGTCGCCCAGCAGCTTGTCCACCACGAAGAGCGCGCCGCCAATGGCCGGTGCTCCGACGATCAGCGCCGCCAGCGGCAAGTTGTTGGTCACCGGCAGGGTCACCAGCAGCTTGGCATTGATGCGATCAGCGGCCAGGTCCATGGTGCCGTCCAGCTCCAGGCCACTGGACGGGCCTTCGAGCGTAATGGGCTCGCGGGTAACGAAACGGCCGTCACTGCCCACCAACAGACCCTTGACCCGGTCATAAGCCAGGCCTTTGCCCAGCAGATCGGAGAAGTCCAGGCGCAAGCGCCGACCGATGGAGTTGAAGTTGAGCAAGCCAAACACCCGAAGCGCCTGGGCGCTACCCTCCACTTCGACGAACTGACCATTGCTCAGGCTGGCATCCAGGGAACCGGAATAACGCTTGAGACTGACCCAGGCCGGCGACCCCGGCCAACGGCCATCGGCGTCCAGGCGGAAGCGCTCGCTGGTGGCTGACGGCGCAAAGTTCCAGGCCTTGAGCACGTCCGCCAGGTTCTTGCCTTCCATCCGCCCCCTGTACCAGGAGCTGCTGCTTTCTGCCGTGCCTTCCCACCCTGCGGCCCCGGTGACTTTCAATCCCTTGAGGTCAAGGTTCAGTTCGCTGAAATTCACGCCCTTGGCGTCAGGCCGAGCCTTGAACGACCAGGCCCCCAGAGGCGAGTCCCCCAGGACGACCTGATCGATGCGCACATCCAGCGCGGGCACCTGGCGGGGATCGACACCCAACAACGGATCGGGCTTGGCATCCGCCTCTGCATCGTTCTCCGGCGGCTTCGGCAGGCGTATCTGCTTCAAATGGATATCAATGGGTGCGCCTTTGGCATCAGCCATCGCCACGTTCCCCTGCATCAGGGCGCTGTCCAGGCCCAGGTTCCAGCCGTTGGCAGACCGGTCCAGATTGACCTTGAGATCGTCCAGGCTCATGCCAAAGCCCTTGAACCGGCCGATTTCCAGATTGGCACTGCTCAGCATGCGGGCCTTATCGGCGCCGTCACGGGGAGCATACCGCTTGGCCAGCTCCAGCCAGGGCGCGGTGTCCAATTCGTCCACCCGGCCACGGATGCGCAGGCCCTTTCCCCCGGGTGGAGTCGCCGTGCCGCCCCCTAGAACCAGGTCGCCCCGTGCTTCGTCCAACTTGCCCACGGGCGCAGCCAGGGCCAGGCTGGCAAGCCCGGCATAGTCCAGCCAGTAGCGCCGCTCGTCGCCGTCCAGGGTCATGCGCCAGGTCGCATCCCGGGTTTCGTCGGCCAGCTTGCCAAAAGGGGCCGGCAACTCGACCGCCAGGCCTTTGAGACTGGAATCGATGCGCAGTTGGCTATCCTTGCCGTCCAGACTCAGGTTCAAGCTATAGGGCAAGCTGCCCGAAGCCGGCAGCGGCTGGGTCACGCCGAGCCAGGCAGTGAGGTCTTTCAGGGTGATGCTGCCGTTGGCGAGGATGCGCGAACGGGCGTTACCGTTGCTGCCTTCGGCCTGGGCCTTGGCCCGGACTTCGCGTCCAAAGGCTTGGCCACGGATATCCTGGGCGCTGAGGCCCTTGTCGGTGTCGTAGCGGAATGCGCCCTTGAGCTGGGTCAAAGACAGATCGGGGCGGGCGATCTTCAAGTGCGCGTCGGCGGTACTGAGATCCACCACCACGTGGGGCGGATGGCCCTTCTCCAGCGGGATATCCAATTGCAGCCTGCCGTCAAGAGTGCCCTGTCCCTGCCAGCCAGCGAAAATGTTCGCAGTGCCCATCGGGGTTTCCTGAAGAATCTTCAGGCCGTCGGTGAAGCTGCTGTCCAGCTGGGCGTCCAATAGCAGACGCGGCACTTCGCCAGCCTCTACGTGGGGCACTTCAGCCTCAGCGTCGCTCACCCGGCTGTCGAGGATGCGTCCATCCGGCACCTTGATCCGCACGCCGGAGTCCTCGATGAACACGTCACCACGGGCCTCGCGCAGTTCCGGCCAGCCGGGTTGGTACGCCAGTTCGGCGTCACGCACCTTGAAGAACAGGCTGAGGGAACGCGCCTCCGGATCGGCGCCTTGGGCCAGTGAACCCTGGTACTGGAAGAAACCCTCATCCACCGCACCTCCCTTGATGGCCTCCTTGAGCCATTTGGCCAGGGCCGGACTGAGCCCCGGCGAACGGGTCGGCAGGTACTTCTCGGTGTAGCGTGCATCGCCTTCGCGCAGGCCGACACGCAGGTCCATGTAGTCCTCTGCCTCTGGCGCGCGCATCAAGCGAATCAGCATGTCACCGGCAATATGCCCCTCTTCGCCCTCCAGGCGCATGTACGGGCTGACAAGGGTGAAGGCGGTATCGTCCAGGCTCCAGGTCAACCGGGCGTTCGCTTCGCGGTAGTGCCAGGGTTTGGGAAAGAGGTGGTCGAGGTGCAGGGTGAAATCGTTGGAATCCAGGCGCAACTCGCCCTGGGACAGGTCCCCCGCCAGACTGCCACTGACGTTCTCGACGGCGGGCGCGCCGTGGTAGGCGTTGAAACCGACATCGTCGAGGTTGCTGCTGAAGTCCAGGCGCTTGGCGCCTTCCTGAAGTGGGCGGTAATGCAGGCTCAGGTTGCGCAGGGCACCCCGCGGCTTCAGGCCAGCCACAGCGGCGGCGGCGGCTTCCGGCAGCGGGATCAGCGCCTCCACGACCGGTAGCAAGGGCGCCACCTCCAGTCGGTCGGCGCTCAGCGCCCACTCGGGTCGCTCACCCGCCGTGTGATCGAGACGAAGATGGGCCTCGCCCCAGCGCGTCTCTCCGATGTTCGCAGCAAGGGAATCGAGCAGGACCTGGAACCCCTCATCGGTCCGGGTGAAATAGGCATTGAGCCCGACGTTGCTCAGGGTGACCGCCTTGCGTTTGGCGTAGGCGCCGCGTACTTCGGGCGCATGCAGCTTGGCGACAGCACGCCGCATACTGCCCTTGCTCCATTCGCCCCAGACTTCGCCCCCTGCCTGCAGGCGCTGAAGACGCCAGTCACGGGTCAGGCTGGCGGGCAGCCAGCGCGCCCAATCGGTTTGCGGCAGGCTGAGATAGAGTTCCGCATCATTTTGCAGCCAGGCGTCGGAATTGAGGCGGGTTCTCAGGCGCAGGGCAATCGGCTGCCCATCGGGTAGGGTGAAGCGGCCATCGAGGCGCTGGCGTCTACCACTGGCTTTCAGCGTGGCGCTGACATAGGTGAAGCTCGTGGATGCCTGTCCTTCGGATTCCAGGGTGAGCTGGCTGTTCAGCACGGATACGTGGCCAATCTGCTGCAGCAGGGCGCGGACCTGCCGGGGGCCTGGGAGCGGCTTGTCCGAGTTGCTGGCAAGACCTTCCAGATGCCATTTTCCAGCCTTGTCCTGGCTCAGGCCGACCTGGACGCCATCCAGCTCCAGCCGGGCGATACGTGGCTGCCGCGCCAACAGACTGCCAAGCACGTCAGGCACCACGCGTATCTGATCCACGCGCAGGACGCCATTGCCCTCGCCCAACACGACGTCGTGCGCAATCAGCAGCGGCGACAGCCCATGCCAACGCCCTTCCAGGCTGCCGATCTCAATCGGCTGCCCCAGCGCGGCAGAGGCCCTGGCTTCTGCTTCGGCACGGTACTCAGCCACGAATGGCACCAGTTCGCGCCCCAGGCTGACATATAGCGCCGACAGCACCAGGAACAGGGCGCAAAGACCCAGTGACCAGCGCAGCGTGCGCATCAACCAGCGGGCTATGGCTTCCACTCAGCGCCTCAGAGCAGGACCACGTCGTACTGTTCCTGGGAATACATGGTTTCCACCTGGAACTTGATCGGCCGCCCGATAAAGGCTTCCAGATCAGCGACGTTGCCCGACTCTTCATCCAGAAGTCGATCCACCACCTTCTGGTTCGCCAGCACGAGGTAGCCTTCCGCCTGATAGGCCCGGGCCTCGCGCAGTATCTCGCGGAAGATTTCGTAGCAGATGGTTTCTGCGGTTTTCAGCAGGCCACGGCCCAGGCAACTGGCGCAAGGCTCGCAGAGCACCTGGATCAGGCTCTCGCGGGTACGCTTGCGGGTCATCTGTACCAGTCCGAGCTCGGTGATACCGATGATGTTGGTCTTGGCGTGGTCGCGTTCCAGCTGCTTCTCCAGGGTACGCAGCACCTGGCGCTGGTGCTCTTCATCTTCCATGTCGATGAAGTCGATGATGATGATCCCGCCCAGGTTGCGCAGGCGCAGCTGGCGAGCAATGGCGGTGGCCGCCTCGAGATTGGTCTTGAAGATGGTCTCTTCGAGGGTGCGATGGCCGACGAAGGCACCGGTGTTCACATCGATCGTGGTCATCGCCTCGGTCGGGTCGATGATCAGGTAGCCACCCGACTTCAGCAGCACCTTACGCTCCAGGGCCTTCTGGATTTCATCCTCGACGCCGTAGAGGTCGAAGATCGGCCGTTCACCGGGGTAATGCTCCAGTCGATCGGAAACTTCCGGCATCAACTCGTCGACGAACTGGGTCACTTTCTGGAAGGTCTCGCGCGAGTCGATGCGAATCTTCTCGATGCGCGGGTTGACCAGGTCACGCAGGGTGCGCAGGGCGAGGCTGAGGTCTTCGTAGATGACCGACGGTGCCGAAGCGGTCTGCATCTGCGAGGAAATCTGCTCCCACAAGCGGCGCAGATAACGGATGTCCGCCAGGATTTCATCAGCGCGGGCGCCGTCAGCGGCAGTACGCAGGATGAAGCCACCGGCCTCCTCGATGCCTTCGGCGGCAATGCAGTCGGCCACCACCTGCTTGAGGCGCTCGCGCTCGGCCTCGTCCTCGATCTTCAGGGAAATGCCCACATGGCTGGTACGTGGCATGTACACCAGGTAACGCGAGGGTATCGACAGCTGGGTGGTCAGGCGAGCGCCCTTGCTGCCGATCGGGTCCTTCGTGACCTGCACGACCAGGCTCTGACCCTCATGCACCAGTGCGCTGATGCTCTCCACGGCACTGCCTTCGCGGTTGCTGATTTCCGAGGCATGAATGAACGCCGCGCGATCGAGGCCGATGTCGACGAAAGCCGCCTGCATGCCCGGCAGTACCCGCACCACCTTGCCCTTGTAAATGTTGCCGACGATGCCGCGACGCAAGGTGCGCTCCACATGCACCTCCTGCAGCACGCCGTTCTCCACTAGCGCCACGCGCGATTCCATCGGCGTGATATTGATCAGTATTTCTTCGCTCATGCCGTTGACCTATCCCAGGTGCTGCCAACAAGGAATGCCGAACCCGGCGAGCATTTCCGCCGTTTCCAGCAGCGGCAATCCCACTACCGCTGAATAACTGCCCTCAACGCGACTGACGAATACCGCACCCAGCCCCTGAATAGCGTAGCTGCCGGCCTTGTCGGCGGGCTCGCCGCTGGCCCAGTAGGTTTCCATTTCGATTCGGGAAATGGGACGAAAGCGCACCCGACTGGCGACCACCCGCGTTTCGCAGCGATCCACGGCGGCCAGTGCAACCGCAGTGAGCACCTCATGCTCGCGACCGGACAACTGCTCCAGAATGGCCAGCGCATCGTCGCGATCGACCGGCTTGCCAAGAATGCGGCCATCAAGCACCACCGCGGTGTCTGCCCCCAGTACGCAGGCCGCGCGGGTCTCGGCCAGGCTGGCGAGACCAGCCAGGGCCTTCTCGCGCGCCAGACGCTCGACATAGGCGTTTGCTGGCTCGTCCGGCAGGGCGGTTTCGTCGATGGAGGCGATCAGGGGGATATAGGGAACGCCGATCTGTGCCAGCAGCTCGCGCCGGCGCGGCGACCCCGAAGCCAGGTACAGCGTGGCCATGCGGACTTCTCCCTGTCGAAGACAGAGGCTTGCGACATGGCCGCAAGCCGATCAATTGACGTTGAGGCGGCGACTCGTACCGCGCAGGGCGGCATAAACCCAAGGCCAGAGCAACGCGCTGACCAGGGCTGGCAGCAGGAAGACCAGGGTCGGGGGACGATTACCGGTGAGAGCATTGAGCCACAGCTGTACCAACTGGGCCAGGCCGAAAACTACGAGCAGCACCAAACACTGCTGCCACATGGGGAACATGCGCAGCCGCTGGTGCAAGGTCAGCACCAGGAAGGTGATCAGGGCGAGAATCAAGGCGTTCTGACCTAGCAAAGTGCCATAGAGCACATCTTCCGCCAGGCCCAGCATCCAGGCGGTGGTCATGCCCACGCGGTGCGGCAGGGCGAGCGTCCAGTAGGTAAGGAAGAGCGCCAGCCAGAGCGGCCGGCCGATTTCCATGAAGCTGGGGACCGGCCCGACGCTGAGTACCAGCGCCAGGATCAGGCTGACCCAGATCACCCAGCCATTATTGGAGCGCTGGCCGACCATCAATGACTCTCCTGGGGATTACGCGCTGCCGGCGGCCTGTTCGGTGCAGCCTGGGCCGGCGCAGTAGACGCTGGCGCTGCGGCCGGGGCCGGGGCCTGGGCGGCGGGGGTACTGGCAGCGGCAGGTGCGGCCTGGGCGGCCGGAATGACCGGAGCGGTAGCATCGCCCTGGGCGGGTTGGGCGGCAGCCTCGCGGTCAGCAGCCTCCTGGGCCTTGGCGGCGTCGTTGGCACGCTCTTCGGGGCTGCGGGTATCGGTGAACACCAGCAGCATGTAGCGGCTGCGGTTCAGCGCGGCGGTAGGCACGGCGCGAACGATGGCGAACGGCTGGCCGGAATCGTGGATGACTTCCTTGACGATCGCCACCGGGTAGCCCGCAGGGAAGCGCTGGCCAAGGCCGGAACTCACCAGCAGGTCGCCTTCCTTGATGTCAGCGGTATCGGCGACGTGGCGCAGCTCAAGGCGCTCGGGGTTGCCCGTGCCACTGGCAATGGCGCGCAGGCCGTTGCGGTTCACCTGCACCGGAATGCTGTGGGTGGTATCGGTCAGCAACAGCACGCGGGATGTATAGGGCATCACCTCCACCACCTGACCCATCAGACCGCGGGCATCGAGCACCGGCTGGCCGAGGAACACGCCATCCTTCTCGCCCTTGTCGATCAGGATGCGGTGGGTGAAGGGGTTGGGATCGACGCCGATCAACTCGCCAACCAGGACTTTTTCATCCACCAGGGCAGAAGAGTTGAGCAGCTCGCGCAACCGAACGTTCTGCTCGGTCAGGGTCGCCAGCTTCTGCAGGCGACGCTGCATCAGCAGGGCCTCGGCCTTGAGCTTCTCGTTCTCGGCGATCAGGGTACTGCGGCTGGTGAACTGATCACTGACGCCATCCCAGACACGCACCGGCAAGTCGGCCAGCCAATAGAAAGGCGTGAGCACGAGACCCATCTGGCTGCGCATGGGTTTGAGCGTGTCAAAGCGGGCGTCGACCACCATCAGTGCAGCCGAAAGCACGGCGAACACCAACAGGCGCACGCCGAGCGAAGGTCCCTTGGTGAATAGCGGTTTGATGGCCCGCTCCTATGGCTGCGTTGCTCTCCGACCTTACTCGGTGGAGAGCAGATCCATCGCGTGACGGTCCATCATATCCAAGGCACGGCCGCCGCCACGGGCGACGCAGGTCAGCGGATCTTCTGCGACGATCACCGGCAGTCCGGTTTCCTGGGCCAGCAGCTTGTCCAGATCGCGCAGCAGCGCGCCACCACCGGTCAGCACCAGGCCGCGCTCGGCGATGTCGGACGCCAGTTCCGGCGGAGATTGCTCCAAGGCGCTCTTCACCGCCTGAACGATGGTCGCCAGGGACTCCTGCAGGGCTTCCAGCACTTCATTGGAGTTCAGGGTGAAGCTGCGCGGTACGCCTTCGGCCAAGTTACGGCCACGGACATCGATCTCGCGGACCTCGCCACCCGGGAAGGCGGTGCCGATTTCCTGCTTGATGCGCTCGGCGGTGGATTCGCCGATCAGGCTGCCGTAGTTACGGCGCACGTAGGTGACGATGGATTCGTCGAAGCGGTCGCCGCCGACTCGTACGGATTCGGCGTAGACCACGCCGTTCAGGGAGATCAGGGCGATTTCGGTGGTACCGCCACCGATATCCACGACCATGGACCCGCGGGCTTCTTCCACGGGAAGACCGGCGCCGATGGCAGCCGCCATGGGCTCTTCGATCAGGAATACTTCGCGGGCGCCGGCGCCCAGGGCGGATTCACGGATGGCACGGCGTTCCACCTGGGTGGATTTGCAGGGCACGCAGATCAGGACGCGCGGGCTCGGCTGCAGGAAGCTGTTTTCGTGAACCTTGTTGATGAAGTACTGCAGCATCTTTTCGCAGACGCTGAAGTCGGCGATCACGCCGTCCTTCATCGGACGGATGGCGGAGATGTTGCCAGGAGTACGGCCCAGCATGCGCTTGGCTTCGGTACCTACGGCTACCACGCTCTTCTGGTTGCCGTGGTTACGAATGGCGACCACCGAGGGT
Organism: Pseudomonas sp. D(2018); assembly: GCF_005502555.1. NCBI lineage: Bacteria > Pseudomonadati > Pseudomonadota > Gammaproteobacteria > Pseudomonadales > Pseudomonadaceae > Pseudomonas > Pseudomonas sp. D(2018). The sequence goes on along the minus strand of NZ_SCOK01000002.1, from coordinate 297,052 downwards.
TCGTTGAGGACGATACCGCGCTCACGCACGTAAATAAGGGTATTGGCAGTGCCCAGGTCGATCGACAGATCGCTGGAAAACATGCCACGCAGTTTCTTGAACATGGGAGAGGGACCCTAGGCAACGCGTGGGTAAAAAAGTGCGGCAAACTCTAACAATGACGGGGATTTTGGGCAAGGCGCCGATATGTTAAATTGCCTGTTTTTCCGGGCCACCAAGGCCCATCATCGCGGCCTTTGACCGCTCGTTCGCAGCACCGTTCCCCGCTCGATTCCCGCACGGTCGACTGCCCACGCAGGCCGCTTCTAGTTGGAGACCCCCGATGGCGCTTGAACGCTCCGACGTGGAAAAAATCGCCCATCTCGCCCGACTGGGCCTGAACGAGGCCGATATCCCGCGTACCACCGAGACCCTGAACAACATCCTCGGCCTGATCGACGCCATGCAAGCCGTGGACACCGACGGCATCGAACCCATGGCCCACCCGCTGGATGCCACCCAGCGCCTGCGCGCCGACAGCGTCACCGAGGAAAACCGACGCGAGGCCTACCAGGCCATCGCGCCGGCCGTCGAAAACGGCCTGTACCTCGTGCCTAAAGTCATCGAATAAGGAAAGGGTTCCCCATGCATCAACTGACCCTCGCCGAGATCGCCCGTGGCCTCGCCGCCAAGGAATTCTCCGCCGAAGAGCTGACCCGCGGCCTGCTGGCTCGCATCCACCAGCTCGATCCGCAATTGAACAGCTTTATCAGCATCACCGACGAACCGGCCATCGAACAGGCCAAGGCAGCCGACGCACGGCGTGCCGCCGGTGAGCAAGGCGCCCTGCTCGGCGCCCCTATCGCCCACAAGGACCTGTTCTGCACCGAAGGCGTGCTGACCAGCTGCGCCTCGAAGATCCTCGACGGTTTCAAGGCGCCTTACGATGCCACCGTCGTCGCCCGGCTCAAGGCAGCCGGCGCAGTCAGCCTCGGCAAGCTGAACATGGACGAGTTCGCCATGGGCTCCTCCAACGAGTCCAGCCACTACGGCGCAGTAAAGAACCCCTGGGCCCTGGACCGCGTACCCGGTGGTTCTTCCGGTGGTTCCGCCGCGGCCGTCGCTGCGCGCCTGGTGCCTGCGGCTACCGGCACCGATACCGGTGGCTCGATCCGTCAGCCGGCTGCCTTCACCAACCTCACCGGCATCAAGCCCACCTACGGCCGGGTTTCCCGCTGGGGCATGATCGCCTACGCCTCCAGCCTCGATCAGGGCGGTCCGCTGGCCCGTACCGCCGAGGACTGCGCGCTGATGCTCGGCGCCATGGCCGGATTCGACCCGAAGGACTCCACCAGTGTCGACCAACCGGTGGATGACTACCTCGCCAGCCTGAACCAACCGCTCGCCGGCCTGCGCATCGGCCTGCCGAAGGAATACTTCGGCGCCGGTCTCGACAGCCGCATCGCCGACGCGGTGCTGGCCGTTGTCGAAGAACTGAAGAAGCTGGGCGCCACCGTCAAGGAAATCAGCCTGCCGAACATGCAGCACGCCATCCCGGCCTACTACGTGATCGCCCCGGCAGAGGCCTCCTCCAACCTGTCGCGTTTCGACGGCGTGCGCTTCGGCTATCGCTGCGAAAACCCACAGAACCTGGAAGACCTGTACAAGCGCTCCCGCGCCGAAGGCTTTGGCGCCGAAGTGAAGCGCCGCATCATGGTCGGCACCTACGCCCTGTCCGCCGGCTACTACGACGCCTACTACCTGAAGGCGCAGAAGATCCGCCGCCTGATCAAGAACGACTTCGTCAGCGCTTTCAACGAGGTCGACGTGATCCTCGGCCCGACCACGCCAAACCCGGCCTGGAAACTCGGCGAGAAGAACAACGACCCGGTCGCCCAGTACCTCGAAGACATCTACACCATCACCGCCAACCTGGCAGGTCTGCCGGGGCTTTCCATGCCCGCCGGCTTCATCGATGGCTTGCCGGTCGGTGTACAGCTACTGGCGCCCTACTTCCAGGAAAGCCGTCTGCTCAACGTCGCCCACCAGTACCAGCAGGCGACCGATTGGCACACTCGTGCCCCGGCCGGATTCTGAGGAACACGTACATGCAATGGGAAACAGTGATCGGGCTGGAAATCCACGCACAGCTCAGCACCCAATCGAAGATCTTCTCCGGCAGCGCCACCACCTTCGGTGCCGAGCCCAACACCCAGGCCAGCCTGGTTGACCTCGGCATGCCCGGCACCCTGCCGGTGCTGAACGAAGCAGCCGTGCGCATGGCCTGCAAGTTCGGCCTGGCCATCGACGCCGAAATCGCCGAGAAGAACGTCTTCGCGCGCAAGAACTACTTCTATCCGGACCTGCCCAAGGGCTACCAGACCAGCCAGATGGATCTGCCGATCGTCGGCAAGGGCTTCCTCGACATCACCCTGGAAGACGGCACCATCAAGCGCGTCGGCATCACCCGCGCGCACCTGGAAGAAGACGCCGGCAAGAGCCTGCACGAAGACTTCCACGGCATGAGCGGCATCGACCTGAACCGTGCCGGCACCCCGCTGCTGGAAATCGTTTCCGAACCGGACATCCGCAGCGCCAAGGAAGCGGTCGCCTACGTCAAGGCCATCCATGCCCTGGTGCGCTACCTGGGTATCTGCGACGGCAACATGGCCGAAGGCTCGCTGCGCTGCGACTGCAACGTCTCGGTCCGCCCGAAAGGCCAGGCCGAGTTCGGCACCCGTGCCGAGATCAAGAACGTCAACTCGTTCCGCTTCATCGAGAAGGCGATCAACCACGAAGTGCAGCGGCAGATCGAACTGATCGAGGACGGCGGCAAGGTGGTGCAGGAAACCCGCCTGTACGACCCGAACAAGGACGAAACCCGCTCCATGCGCAGCAAGGAGGAAGCCAACGACTACCGTTACTTCCCCTGCCCCGACCTGTTGCCGGTGGTGATCCAGAAGAGCTTCCTCGACGAAGTGCGCGCTCAACTGCCGGAACTGCCCAACCAGAAGCGCGAACGCTTCCAGAGCGAGTACGGCCTGTCCGCCTATGACGCCAGCGTGCTGTCCGCCAGCCGTGAAATGGCCGACTACTTCGAAGTCGTGCAGAAGGTTTGTGGTGATGCCAAGCTGGCCGCCAACTGGGTGATGGGCGAACTCTCCAGCCTGCTCAACAAGGATGGCCTGGAAATCGAGCAGTCACCGGTTTCCGCCGATCAACTGGGTGGCATGATCCTGCGCATCAAGGACAACACCATTTCCGGCAAGATCGCCAAGATGGTCTTCGAAGCCATGGCCGCCGGCGAAGGTTCCGCCGACGAGATCATCGAGAAGAAAGGCCTGAAGCAGGTCACCGACACCGGCGCCATCGAGTCCATGCTCGACGAAGTGCTGGCTGCCAACACCGCCCAGGTCGAACAGTACCGCGCCAGCGATGAAGCCAAGCGCGCCAAGATGTTCGGTTTCTTCGTCGGCCAGGCGATGAAAGCTTCCAAGGGCAAGGCCAACCCCGGCCAAGTGAACGAATTGCTCAAGAAGAAGCTCGAAGGCTGACACCATTAAGGACGCCGGGCTTGCCCGGCGTTTTCTTGTCCGAGGTATTCGGCATGTTTCGATCCCTGTTCTGGCTCCCGGCGCTTGCTCTCCTGCTGGCCGGCTGCAGCACAAGCCCTTTCGGAGGCGGTAGCGAGTCTGGCCACGACTACCGCGCCGAAGGCAAGGCGTCCTATTACGGCGCCAGGCACCATGGCAAGCGCACCGCCAGTGGCGAACGCTTCGACCAGCACGCCCTGACCGCCGCACACCGCACCTTGCCCTTCGGTACCCGGGTGAAGGTCACCAACCTCAATAACGACCGCTCGGTGGTGGTGCGCATCAATGATCGCGGCCCCCATGTTCGTGGCCGCATCGTCGACCTCTCCCGCGAAGCGGCCGAACGCCTGGGGATGCTGCGCGCCGGCGTGGTTCCGGTGCGCGTGGAATCCCTCGACTGACTGGAGAATCGCAATGAATGAAGAACGCAAATCCGGCCTGCAGGTACGCCGGGAAGTCATGGGCGACGCTTTTGTCGACCGCGCCCTGGGCAATGCCACCGAATTCACCCAGCCGCTGCAGGACTTCGTCAACGAACACGCCTGGGGCGGCGTGTGGAACCGCGAGGGCCTGCCGCGCAAGACCCGCAGCCTGATCACCCTCGCCGCCCTCACCGCGTTGAAATGCCCGCAAGAGCTGAAAGGCCATGTACGCGGTGCGCTCAACAACGGATGCACAGTCGAGGAAATCCGCGAAGCGCTGCTGCACTGCGCGGTCTACGCCGGCGTTCCTGCCGCCATCGATGCCTTCCGCGCCGCCCAGGAAGTCATCGACGACTACCAGAAGGCCTGACATTTTTCGTAGGGTGGGCTTCAGCCCACCTTGCCTTCCCGCCGCCTAAGTCGACCCTCGATAAACAGCGTGGGCTGAAGCCCACCCTACCGCTTCCCGCGCCGGACTCAGATCCAGCCCGCCCACTGCAACAGGAACAAGCCGATATTGGTGGTCACCACGGCCGCCAGGGTGGTCATCACAATGATGGCCGCTGCTAGCTCATGGTTGGCGTTCACCGCGCGGGCCATCACGAAACTCGCCGCCGCGGTGGGGCTGGCGAAGTAGAGGAAGAGGATCGCCAGGTCGGCATCGCGGAACCCCCATAACCAGGCGCCGAAGGTTGCCAGGATAGGCAACCAGACCATTTTCATCAGGCTGGCGCTGATGGCGATCTTGCCGCTGGAACGCAAGGACGCCAGCGACAGGGTCCCACCGATGCAGATCAACGCCAGGGGCAAGGTCATCTGTGCGAAATACTCGCCCGAAGTAATCAGCCAGGCCGGCAACGGCAATTGCCAGTACGCCACCGGAAGCGCGGCCAGTACACCGATGATCAGCGGGTTGCTGATGATGCTCCTGGCAAGACTCACGGGGTCGCTCTTGGCATCCGGGCTGTAGATCGCCAGGACGATGGACGACAGCGTGTTGTAGCTGAGGATCACCACCCCGCCGAGGATACTGCCCACCGATAGGCCGTAATCGCCGTACATGCTGGTGGCCAGGGCCAGGCCAACGATGCCGTTGTTGCCGCGAAAGGCGCCCTGGGTATAGATGCCGCGATCCGCCGCCGGACAGCGCAGGATGGCCCAGCCCCAGCCAATCAGGAAGCACACCAGGGTCGCCGCGACGAAATAGCCAATCAGCTCCGGCCGTAGCGCCGTGCGCAGGTCCGCCTGGACGATCCCGAGGAACAGCAGGGTCGGCATGGTGCCCTTGAACACCAGCGACGACGCGGTATTGATGAAGGCGGTATCGATCCAGCCGAGGCGCTTGAGGCCCACGCCCAGGAACAGCATGGAGAACACCGGCGCGGTGATGCTGAGGGTCTGCTGGACGACGGCGAGCATGGGTGAACCTTGGCGGCGGGAATAGATAGGCGGCTAAGGATACCAATTACGGCGGGGAAATGGCTTTCGCGGGGCTTGCAGAATCAGGGGCGGAACATCTTTGTAGGGGCGAATGAATTCGCCCCTACAAACAAAGAGCAGACCGGGACGGGATCAGCGCCTTACCGGCCGCTTCTGCAGTTTGCGCTGCAAGGTCCGGCGGTGCATGCCGAGGGCACGGGCGGTGGCGGAGATATTGCCGTCGTGCTCGGCCAGCACGCGCTGGATGTGTTCCCACTGCAGGCGATCCACCGACATCGGGTTTTCCGGCACCAGGCTGTCCAGGTCGGCGTGTTCGGAAAGCAGCGCGGTCAGTACATCGTCGGCGTCGGCCGGCTTGCACAGGTAATTGGTGGCGCCGCGTTTGATCGCCTCCACCGCGGTGGCGATGCTCGAATAGCCGGTCAGGATCACGACGCGCATCTCGGCATCCAGTTCCAGCAGCTTGGGCAACAGCACCAGGCCGGAATCACCGTCCATCTTCAGGTCCAGCACGGCGTAGTCGGGCAGGTCTTCCTTGGCCAACTGCAGCCCTTCTTCGGCGGAACCGGCCACCGTCACTCGCAGACCGCGACGCGTCATGGCCCGCGCCATGACGCGGGTGAAGGTGGCGTCATCGTCCACCAGCAGCAGGTGGGGTTGCTCTTCGCCTTCGATCAGGGGTTCGTCAGTCATCTCGCTTCCTCTTCGTCAAGGCACTCAGGCGACGCCATAGGTGCGCGGCAGGCGCAGCTCGGTCAGGGTGCCGCCTTCTTCATGGTTATAAAGTTTAACCGTACCGCCGGCGCGGGTAACGCTGGCCTGGCTCAGGAACAGGCCGAGGCCGAAACCCTTGCCCTTGGTGGTGAAGAACGGCCGGCCAAGCTGCTCCGCGATGGCCAGGGGTACACCGGCACCGTGGTCGCGGATGGTCAGGACCATCCATTGGTGATCCCAGTTGACGCGGATGTCGAGCTTTTCCGGACAGGCATCGGCCGCGTTGTTGAGCAGGTTCAACAGCGCCTGGGTGAGGTCGGCCGGGGGTTTCAGCCTCGGCGCCACACCAAGCCCCATGCACTGGTAGCGGTAGGTGGCTTCCGGGCGCATCAGGTGCCAACGGTTGAGCGTGACTTCCAGCCACTCGATAACCGATTGCTCCACCACCGCCTGGCGACGATCCGCCTCTGCTGCGCGCACCAGTTGCTGCAGCGTGTCCTTGCAGAGCATGACCTGCTCCTGCAGCAGGGCCAGGTCGTCCTGCAGGCCTGGCTTGTCGCCATATTCCTGGCGCAGCTCCTTGAGCAGCACGCTCATGGTCGCCAACGGTGTACCCAGCTCATGGGCGGCACCGGCAGCCTGAGTGGCCACCGCCAGCAGTTGCTGGTCGCGCATGCTTTCCTCGCGACGCACCGCCTGCAGCTGATCCTGGCGCCTCAGCTCTTCAGCCATGCGTGCGACGAAGAAGGTGATCAGCGCGGCCGCCAGGGCAAAGCTCAGCCACATGCCGTAGATCAGCAGCGACTCACGCTGGCCGGTGGGCATTTCCAGCGGATGGAACAGCACCAGCAGCAGGGTGTAAGCCGCCAGCGCGAGGCCCGCGAGCGTGAGGGTGTAGAGCCAGGGCAGGGTTGCCGCTGCGATGGTCAGCGGGACCAGGTAATAAGAGACGAAGGGGTTGGTCGAGCCCCCGGAGAAATACAGCAGCACGCTGTGGATAACCAGGTCGAGGCCAAGCTGGACGGCATATTCCAGCTCGGTCACCGGCCAGGGCCCGCGCAAGCGCAGTGCCGTGCCGACGCAGAGCACCAGCGAGACGCCGAGGGTCAGGCTCAGGGCCAGCCAGGGCAATTGCAGCAGTTGAGCCTTGTAGGCAAGGCCGACCGAGCCGGCCTGGGCGGCCAGGACAAGGATGCGGATCAGGGTCAGCCGCAGCAGGTTCTGGCGGCTGGCAGACAGTAGCTGTACGGGTTCGAGCATGGGCACTCCCTGGAATCGCCGGAGTATAACCAAGGCGGACCGGGGATCGCCTCTGCGGCAACTCGCCGCAGCGGCCCCTTCGAGCTCGCTGGGCCGGCCTGCGGTCTGCTTGGTGAATGAATTCGCCCCCACAAGGTCATCAAAAAGCCAGCATTGGCTGGAACATCTGTTCCAACTGTTGGTCAATTTGCGTCGTCGTTAACCCGAATGGCCGGTTACCCTCGTCCCATACGGAGAAATACCGCGCAACCCGCGCGGAAACCTGTCCCACAAGGAGTCGTCATGCCCAAGTTCACTCGCCTCGCCGCCGCCCTCGCCCTTTGCGCCGCCAGCCTCGGCAGCCTCTCGGCCCAGGCCGGCGACGATGTCCACTACAACCAGGTGGCCGTGCGCGCCGAGGTCAGCCAGGAAGTGGCCCACGACCTGATGCACGTCACCCTCTACAGCGAATCGCAGAATACCGACCCGGCCAAGCTGGCGGACGAAATCACCCGCACGCTCAACGCCGCAGTGGAAAAGGCCCGCAAGACCAAGGGTGTCACTGTCAGCCTGGGCAGCCGCAACAGCTACCCGGTGTATGACGAGAAAGGCCAGAAGATCACCGCCTGGCGCGAGCGCGCCGAAGTGCGCCTGGAAAGCGCCGACTTCGCTACGCTCTCCCAACTCAGCGCCGATCTGCTGGGTCAGCTGAAAATGGCCGGGATGAACTTCAGCATCGCAGACAAAACCCGCAAGACCCATGAAGACGATCTGATCAAGCAGGCTGTCGATGCCTTCAAGGCCCGCGCCCAGCTGGCTACCAGTGCCCTGGGCGGCAAGGGCTACAAGCTGGTCAACCTGAGCCTGAACAGCGCCGGTTTCCAGCCGCCGCAGCCGATCATGATGCGCGCCATGGCCGCCAAGGGTTACGCCGACGGCGCTGCCGTTCCCGAGATCGAGGCCGGCACCAGCCGCGTCAGCGTCAGCGCCGATGGCACCATCGAAGTGCAGATGCCCTGATCCAAAACAGGGCGCCGCGGCCTTTCGGGGCGGCGCCCTCTCCCCTCCTCAGGCTTGAATTTGCAAAATTGCGACAAGCCCTTACAGCTTTATCCCGCCGACTACACTCTTTCCGGTCCAGCTATTGCGCCGGGCATATGCCCTGCATAGCTTCTCGCAAGGCCCCCACAAAGGGCCCCTCACGATGACAAACAGAATAAACATGAGGTCAACATGCGTAAAAACGCCGTCATCCAGGCACTTGTCGCCGCTGGGCTGATCGCCAGCGCGCCCTTCGCCAGCGCTGCAAGCAACCTGGTGTTCTGCTCCGAAGGCAGCCCCGCCGGTTTCGATCCGGGCCAATACACCACCGGCACCGATTTCGACGCCGCCGCAGAAACCGTCTTCAACCGCTTGAGCCAGTTCGAGCGTGGCGGCACTGCGGTGGTCCCGGGCCTGGCCGAGAAGTGGGATGTCTCTCCCGACGGCCTCAGCTACACCTTCCACCTGCGCAAGGGCGTGAAGTTCCACACCACCGAGTACTTCAAGCCCACCCGCGATTTCAACGCCGATGACGTGCTCTTCACCTTCCAGCGCATGCTCGACAAGGAACATCCGTTCCGTAAGGCGTACCCCACCGAGTTCCCTTACTTCACCGACATGGGGATGGACGCCAACATCGCCAAGGTCGAGAAGATCGACGCCAACACCGTCAAGTTCACCCTCAACGGCGTGGACGCCGCGTTCATCCAGAACCTGGCGATGAGCTTCGCCTCCATCCAGTCCGCCGAGTACGCCGACCAGTTGCTGAAGTCCGGCAAGGCTGCCGACATCAACCAGAAGCCCATCGGCACTGGCCCCTTCGTCTTCAAGCGCTACCAGAAGGACGCCCAGATCCGCTTCACCGGCAACAAGGACTACTGGAAACCCGAGGACGTGAAGATCGACAACCTGATCTTCGCCATCAACACCGACGCCTCGGTGCGCATGCAGAAGCTCAAGGCCGGCGAATGCCAGGTCACCCTATTCCCGCGTCCGGCCGACCTGGATGCACTGAAGAAAGACAGCAACCTGAACATGCCGTCGCAGCCGGGCTTCAACCTCGGCTACATTGCCTACAACGTCACCCACAAGCCGTTCGACAAGCTTGAAGTGCGCCAGGCGCTGGACATGGCGGTGAACAAGAAAGCCATCATCGACGCCGTCTACCAGGGCGCCGGCCAGCTCGCCGTCAACGGCATGCCGCCGACCCAGTGGTCCTACGACGAGACCATCAAGGACGCCGGCTACAACCCGGAGAAGGCCAAGGAACTGCTGAAGGCCGCCGGGGTTGCCGAAGGTACCGAGATCACCCTCTGGGCCATGCCGGTCCAGCGTCCGTACAACCCGAACGCCAAGCTGATGGCCGAAATGCTCCAGTCCGACTGGGCCAAAGTGGGCATCAAGGCCAAGATCGTCACCTACGAGTGGGGCGAGTACATCAAGCGCGCCAAGGGTGGCGAGCATGACGCCATGCTGATTGGCTGGAGCGGCGACAACGGTGACCCGGACAACTGGCTGGGCACCCTCTACGGCTGCGACGCCGTGGATGGCAACAACTTCTCCAAATGGTGCGACGCCAGCTACGACAAGCTGATCAAGCAAGCCAAGGCCACCCCGGACCAGGCCAAGCGCACCGAGATGTACAAGCAGGCCCAGCACATCCTGAAAGACAACGTGCCGATCACCCCGATCGCCCACTCCACTGTCTACCAGCCGATGCGCAAGAACGTGCAGGACTTCCTGATCAGCCCGTTCGCGCTCAACTCCTTCTATGGCGTGAGCGTCGGCAAGTAAGCCGGCAAACGGGGCCTTCGGGCCCCGTTTTCATTTCTGCCCCAAGGAAGTCCGATGCGTCGAAGCCTGCTGACCCTCGCTCTCTGCCTTCCCCTCTACACAGCCGCCAGTCAATCCCTGGTCGTCTGCACCGAAGCCAGCCCCGAAGGCTTCGACATCGTCCAGTACACTGCCGCCACCACGGCCGATGCCTCGGCCGAGACGGTCTTCGACCGCCTGGTGCAGTTCGCGCCCGGCAGCACCCGGCTGCAACCGGGATTGGCGGAAAGCTGGAGCATCAGCCCTGACGGCCTCGTCTACGAGTTCCAGCTACGCAAGGGCGTTACCTTCCACAGCACGTCCTGGTTCACTCCCAGCCGTGAACTCAACGCCGACGACGTGCTCTGGAGTTTCCAGCGCCAGCTCGACCCGGCTCATCCCTGGCGCACGCTGTCCCCGCGCGGCTTCCCCTATGCCGAATCCATGGCCTTCGCGCAGTTGATCGAGCGCATCGAGAAGCTCGACGACCACCGCGTGCGTTTCACTCTGAAACACCCGGAGGCGCCCTTTCTCGCCGACCTGGCCATGGGCTTCACCTCCATCTATTCCGCCGAATACGCCGACCAGTTGCTGAAAGCTGGAAAGCCGGAACAGCTCAACCGCGAACCGGTCGGCACCGGCCCGTTCGTCTTCGAGCGCTACCGCAAGGATGCGCAAATCCGCTTCCGCGCCAACACGCACTACTGGGCAGGCAAACCTGCGATCGACCGTTTGCTGTTCGCCATCACCCCCGATCCCAACGTGCGCGTACAGCAACTCAAGGCCGGCGCCTGCCAGATTGCCGTCTATCCGCGCCCGACTGATATCGACGCCCTGCGCCAGGACCCGGCCTTGCAGGTTCTGGAACTGGACTCCCTACTCGTCGCCTACGTCGGCATCAACACCCGCCATCCGCCGCTCGACGACGTGCGGGTACGCCAGGCCATCAACCTCGCCTTCGACACCCGCGCCTACCTGCGCGCCCAATATGGCGAAGGGAATGCCAGCATCGCCGTGGCGCCCTACCCGGCCAGCATGCTGGGCTTCAACGACAAGCTGAACCCTTGGCCTCACGACCCGGAAAAAGCGCGGCAACTGCTGGCCGAAGCGGGTCACAAGGACGGCTTCAAGCTGAGCATCTGGACCCGCCCCGGCGGCGGACCGACCAACCCCAACCCGGGCATTGGCGCGCAGATGCTCCAGGCAGACCTGGCCGCCATCGGCATCAAGGCAGACATTCGCGTGTATGAATGGGGCGAGCTGATCAAACGAGCCAAGAACGGTGAGCACGACCTGGTGTTCATGGGCTGGGCCGGCGACAACGGCGACCCGGACAACTTCCTTACACCCAACCTGTCCTGCGCCGCGGCCCAATCAGGCGAGAACCAGGCCGGCTGGTGCAACCCGGCGTTCGATGGGTTGATCCGCGAAGCCCGCGCCATCAGCGATACGACCCGCCGTGCCGAGCTCTATCGAAAGGCGCTGGCGATCTTCCACGAGCAAGCACCGTGGATAACCCTCGCGCATCCCAAGCAGTTCGCCGCCGTGCGCAAAGGTGTGGACGGGTTCCAGCTGAACCCGATGGGATCGAACAACTTCGCGCGGGTGAAGGTGAACCCGTAGGCCGCTTCCCTGTTGGGGCGAACTCATTCGCTCTGTCTGCGTTAGCTATCGGTGAGCTTGGGCGCCTGTAGGAGCCAGCTTGCTGGCGAAAATGTCCGCGTTCGCTAGCAAGCTAGCTCCTACAAGGAATTCCACGACCTTCAACACGTTACGCGGACACAGCCAATTCATTCGCCAAGCAGACCTCAGGCCCCCAACCCGAACGGATCGTCGATGGAATGGCTCGGCTCGGTAAACCAGCGCGGCCCAGTGGCCGTCATGTAGAAGTGGTCCTCCAGGCGAATACCGAACTCGCCCGGCACGCAGATCATCGGCTCATTGGAGAAACACATGCCTTCGGCCAGCGGCGTTTCGTCGCCGCGCACCAGGTAAGGCCCTTCGTGAATATCCATGCCGATGCCGTGGCCGGTGCGGTGCGGCAGGCCGGGCAACTGGTAGTCCGGGCCCAGGCCGCCGGCTTCCAGGCAACGACGCGCCGCGGTGTCTACCGAGCCGCAAGGCTCGCCAAGGCGGGCCGCATCGAAGGCAGCCTGCTGCGCCGCCTTCTCCAGGTTCCAGAACGTGCGCTGACGGTCGCTCGGGGAACCGAATACATAGCTGCGGGTGATATCCGACTGATAGCCATGGAGCTGGCAGCCGGTGTCGATCAGCACCATGTCGCCGTCCTTCAGCACCTGCGCGTGCTTTACGCCATGGGGAAAGGCACTGGCTTCACCGAACAGCACGATGCAGAAGGTCGAACCCGGCGCGCCCACCTTGCGGTGCGCCTGGTGGATGAACTCGGCGACCTCAAGGGTGCTGATGCCCGCGCGCAGGATGCTGGCGGCAGCCTTGTGCACTTCAAGGGTCATGTCCTTGGCGCGCTGCATCAGCGCCAGCTCGGTGGCGGACTTGTGGAAGCGGCAGGGATTGATCACGCAGGCCGCATCGACGAAGTCGAAGCCCGAGCCGAGACGACGGATGCCGTCGAACATGAAGAAGGCCAGCGACGGGCACAGGCCCACCTTGGCGTCGGCGGCGATGCCCATGCCGGCCAGCATTTCCAGCAGCAGGCGATAGGGGCTCTCGTGTTCCTGCCAAGTTTGGATAACCCCGTCCACCTCGCGAAAATCGCGAATGGTGCCTTCTTCAAACGCGGGGGCAATGTAGGCGAGTTGACCATCGGCCGGGAGCACGGCACCGACCATGCGTTCGCTCGGGCTCCACTTCACCCCGGTGAAGTAGCGCAAGTTGCTGCCGGCGTTCAGGTAGATGGCCGCGACACCCTGCTCGCGCATCAGGCCCTGGGCCTTGGCAATGCGTGCCTGGTACTCACCGAGGCCGATGGGCTCCGTGCCCTCGGTCATGATCGCCAGGCCGGCCAGGGCCTGTTCCGGAGTCTTGCCACCCACACCCACTGTCATCTTGTTCTCCCGAGTGATGTTGCCGTGCGCCGAATTTAAGTTTCACTTAAATAGCCGTCAACGCAATTTTTCAGTCCCACTTAATTTCAATAAGGCGACAAGCCTTTTCTACAATGCGCCGCCCGTTATACTGGCGCCCTTCAGAACAAGAGCCACGCCAATGACCGTAGAACAGATCGGCGAACGGTTGCGCCGCTATCGCCGCGCCGCCAACAAGACCCTGAACCAAGTCGCCGCCGAATCGGGCCTTACGGCCAGTTTCCTGTCCCAGGCCGAGCGCAACCTCACCGGCGTGTCCATCTCATCCCTGGCGAACATCGCCAAATCCCTGGGCATTCCGCTCAACGCCCTGTTCGACCAGCCCGCCCAGCACCAGCCCGACTCCCATCAGGGCCAGCGCGTGCGCTACACCATCGGCGGCCAGCCGCTGGCCTACGAGCGCCTGTCCAGCAACTTCCCGGGCAACCTGATCAACGCCGTGAAGATGAGCATGCCGGTGGGCTACCAGTCCGAGCTCATTTCCCACGATGGCGCTGAGTTCGCCTACGTGCTGTCGGGGCAGATCGCCTACACCATTGAAGGTCGCAACTACCCCCTCGGCCCTGGGGATTCAGTGCATTTCGACGCCGCCAAGCCGCATTTTCTCGCCAATGCCGGCGACGAAGTGGCCGAGGTGCTGACCGTGACCACCATGGGCCTGTTCGACGACCACCCCACGCCCTGACCAGCCAGTTCCAGATGTAAGCGCCACTGAATTTAAGTTGACCTTAATTTCAGCATCACTTAAGTTCGGCCTCGGCCGGCGCAGGCGCAAGCATCCCTTTCCCCTCCGCCGCCATCGCCCGCCCGGGGATGCCGGCATCCGGCCCCTGGCTCGCGAATGACGGGCAACCTGCGGCCCACGAAGCCGCAGGGTCAGGTGCAACGGACACCGAAGGCTTCGACCACCTGATACGCCGCCCTCAGAACAACAACAACGAGGTTCGCATGCGTCAGAAAACCACGCTCAAGTCCATGCTCGCCGCCGGCCTGATCCTCGGCTCCGGCTTCACCCACGCCGCCAGCAACCTGGTCTTCTGCTCCGAAGGCAGCCCCGCCGGCTTCGACCCGGGCCAGTACACCACCGGCACCGACTTCGACGCGACCTCCGAAACCCTCTTCAACCGCCTCGCCCAGTTCCAGCGCGGCAGTACCCAGGTCGAACCTGCCCTGGCCAGCAGTTGGGACATCAGCGAAGACGGCAAGCGCTACGTCTTCCACCTGCGCCCCGGTGTGAAGTTCCACACCACCGCCTATTTCAAGCCGACCCGCGAGCTCAACGCCGACGACGTGGTCTTCACCTTCCAGCGCATGCTCGACAAGGAGCATCCGTTCCGTAAGGCCTACCCCACCGAGTTCCCCTACTTCACCGACATGGGCCTGGACAAGAACATCGCCAAGGTAGAGAAGGTCGACGACATGACCGTCGCCTTCAACCTGAACGAAGTAGACGCCGCCTTCATCCAGAACCTGGCGATGAACTTCGCCGCGATCCAGTCCGCCGAGTACGCCGACCAGTTGCTGAAGGCCGGCAAGGCCGCCGACATCAACCAGAAGCCCATCGGCACCGGCCCCTTCGTGCTCAAGCGCTACCAGAAGGACGCGCAGATCCGCTTCACCGGTAACAAGGATTACTGGAAGCCCGAGGATGTAAAGATCGACAACCTGATCTTCGCCATCAACACCGATGCCTCCGTGCGCACCCAGAAGCTCAAGGCCGGCGAATGCCAGGTCACCCTCAACCCGCGCCCGGCAGACATCGAGGCCCTGAAGAAGGACCCGAACCTGAAGGTGCCGAGCGAACCCGGCTTCAACCTCGGCTACATCGCCTACAACGTCACCCGCGCCCCCTTCGACAAGCTCGAAGTGCGCCAGGCGCTGGACATGGCGGTGAACAAGCAGGCCATCATCGACGCCGTCTACCAGGGCGCCGGCCAGCTCGCCGTGAACGGCATGCCGCCGACCCAATGGTCCTACGACGAAACCATCAAGGACCGCGACTTCAACCCGGAGAAGGCCAAGGAACTGCTGAAAGCCGCCGGCGTGAAGGAAGGTACCGAAATCACCCTCTGGGCCATGCCGGTGCAGCGACCCTACAACCCCAATGCCAAGCTGATGGCCGAAATGCTCCAGGCCGACTGGGCCAAGGTGGGCATCAAGGCACGTATCGTCAGCTACGAGTGGGGCGAGTACATCAAGCGTGCCCACAATGGTGAACACGACGCCATGCTGATCGGCTGGACCGGCGACAACGGCGACCCGGACAACTGGCTGGGCACCCTCTATGGCTGCGACTCGGTCGACGGCAACAACTTCTCCAAATGGTGCGACGCCCGCTACGACAAGCTGGTGAAGGCCGCCAAGGCCACCGCCGACGTCGAGAAGCGTACCGAGCTGTACAAGCAAGCCCAGCACGTCCTGCAACAGCAGGTGCCGATCACCCCCATTGCGCACTCCACGGTTTATCAACCGATGCGAGCCAGCGTGAAGGACTTCCTGATCAGCCCCTTCGGACGCAACAGCTTCTATGGCGTCTCCAACGGACGCTGAGTGAACGAGGCCGGGCAACCGGCCTTGTCCGCCCCCCTTCGAGCCACCGACAGAGTGGCCGAGGCCAATCTCACCTGCCCATAACGAACGCAAGGCCCCCCCGTCCCGACACCTTCGGGCCGGCGCCTTTACCCACGCGGCCTAAACTGCTGGGAACGGTCAGCACGCTGACCGGCATTACAAAGACGAGGAGTGATTCGCCCAAATGCTGAGTTTCATCGCACGCCGACTGGGACTTCTGATCCCCACCTTCTTCGGCGTCACCCTGCTCACCTTCGCCCTGATTCGCCTGATCCCCGGCGACCCGGTGGAAGTGATGATGGGTGAACGTCGGGTCGACCCGGAAATGCACGCCCAGGCCATGGAACGCCTCGGCCTCAACAAACCGCTGCCGGAACAGTACCTGGATTACATCGGCAAGCTGGCACAGGGCGATCTGGGCGAATCACTGCGCACCCGCGAAGGCGTCTGGCAAGAATTCCTCACCCTGTTCCCGGCCACCCTGGAGCTGTCCATCGCGGCACTGATCTTCGCGGGCACCCTTGGCGTACTGGCCGGCGTGATCGCCGCGCTCAAACGCGGCTCCCTGTTCGACCACGGGGTGATGGGCATCTCGCTGGCGGGCTACTCCATGCCGATTTTCTGGTGGGGCCTGCTGTTGATCATGTTCTTCTCCGTCTGGCTGGGCTGGACGCCGGTATCCGGACGGATCGACCTGCTCTACGACATCGAACCGAAAACCGGCTTCATGCTCATCGACACGCTGCTTTCCGAAGAAGAGGGCGCCTTCGTCGATGCCCTGCGCCACCTGATCCTGCCGGCCATCGTGCTGGGCACCATCCCGCTGGCGGTGATCGCCCGCATGACCCGCTCGGCCATGCTCGAAGTACTGCGCGAAGACTATGTCCGCACCGCCCGCGCCAAGGGCCTGTCGCCGGCTCGCGTGGTCTTCGTCCACGGCCTGCGCAACGCGCTGGTACCGGTCCTCACCGTGTTCGGCCTGCAGATAGGTGCCCTGCTCGCCGGCGCCGTGCTGACCGAAACCATCTTCTCCTGGCCCGGTATCGGCAAATGGCTGATCGAGGCCATTGGCGCTCGTGATTATCCAGTGGTGCAGAACGGCATCCTGCTGATCGCCTGCCTGGTGATCCTGGTGAACTTCGTCGTGGACATCCTCTACGGCCTGGTCAACCCACGCATCCGCCATCAGCGATAAGGAGACCTGACGTGACCACCCTGCAACCCCAGGTCGATCCAAGCATCCTTTACCCCTCCCCGCTGAAGGAGTTCTGGAAGGCCTTTTCCCACAACAAGGGCGCCGTCGGCGGCCTTGCCTTCATGATCCTGATCGTGTTCTGCGCCCTCTTCGCCCCTTGGGTCGCGCCCCATGACCCGAGCGAGCAGTTCCGCGACTTCCTGCTGACCCCGCCGGTCTGGCTGGAAGGCGGCCAGGCGCAGTTCCTGCTGGGCACCGATGAACTTGGCCGCGACCTGCTCTCGCGCCTGATCCATGGCGCCCGCCTGTCCCTGCTGATCGGCCTGGCCTCGGTGGTGATGTCGCTGATCCCGGGCATCCTCCTCGGCCTGGTGGCGGGTTTCTTCCCGCGCCTGCTGGGGCCCTCGATCATGCGCCTGATGGACATCATGCTGGCCCTGCCCTCGCTGCTGCTGGCGGTGGCCATCGTCGCCATCCTCGGCCCGGGCCTGATCAACACCGTGATCGCCATCGCCATCGTCTCCCTGCCTTCCTATGTGCGCCTGACCCGCGCCTCGGTGATGGGCGAGCTGAACCGCGACTACGTCACCGCCTCGCGCCTGGCTGGCGCCGGCCTGCTGCGCCTGATGTTCGTCACCGTGCTGCCCAACTGCATGGCGCCGCTGATCGTGCAGGCCACCCTGAGTTTCTCCTCGGCCATCCTCGACGCCGCCGCCCTGGGTTTCCTCGGCCTCGGCGTGCAGCCGCCCACGCCTGAGTGGGGCACCATGCTGGCCTCCGCGCGCGACTACATCGAACGCGCCTGGTGGGTGGTCTCGCTGCCCGGCCTGACCATTCTGCTCAGCGTGCTGGCAATCAACCTGATGGGCGACGGCCTGCGCGATGCGCTGGACCCGAAACTCAAGAATGCAGTCTGAGGAGCCCGCCATGAACCGAATCATCTTCGTAGGATGGGTAGAGCGAAGCGAAACCCATCATTTCCGGCCGACCACGTCGATGGGCATCGCTCCATCCTACGGCGAGCCTTGCACCGCTCTGGAGGCCACCGCATGAGCCTCCTCGAAATCAGGAACCTCAGCGTGCGCTTCGGCGACGCCAATGCCGTGCCGGTGGTGGACGGCCTCGACATCGCCGTGAACAAGGGCGAAGTGCTGGCCATCGTCGGCGAGTCCGGCTCCGGCAAGTCGGTGACCATGATGGCCCTGATGGGGCTGATCGACGCCCCCGGCCGCGTCACCGCCGACAGCCTGCTCTTTGACGGCCACGACATGCTCAAGCTCAAGGGCAAGCAGCGCCGGCACATCGTGGGCAAGGACCTGGCGATGGTTTTCCAGGACCCGATGACCGCCCTCAACCCCAGCTACACCGTGGGCTTCCAGATCGAGGAAGTGCTGCACCAGCACATGGGGCTCAAGGGCAAGGCCGCCCGCCAGCGCGCCCTCGAACTGCTGGAACGGGTGGAAATCCCCGGCGCAGCCAGCCGTCTCGACGCTTACCCCCACCAACTGTCCGGGGGCATGAGCCAGCGCGTGGCGATTGCCATGGCCATCGCCGCCGAACCCAAGCTGCTGATCGCCGACGAACCCACCACCGCCCTGGACGTGACCATCCAGGCGCAGATCATGGACCTCTTGCTGGACCTGCAGCGCGACCAGGGCATGGCGCTGGTGCTGATCACCCATGACCTGGCCGTGGTGGCCGAAACCGCCGACCGCGTCTGCGTGATGTACGCCGGCCAGGCAGTGGAAGTCGGTGAGGTACCCCGCCTGTTCAATGCGCCGACCCACCCCTATACCGAAGCCCTGCTCAAGGCGATTCCCGAGCACAGTCTGGGCGCCCATCGCCTGTCGACGCTGCCCGGCATCGTCCCCGGCCGCTACGACCGGCCCCACGGTTGCCTGCTGTCGCCGCGCTGCCCTTATGGCCAGTCCAACTGCGTGGCCCAGCGTCCGACCCTGGACCCGCATGCCCATGGCGCCGTGCGCTGCTTCTACCCCCTTAACCTGATCGAGGTGGCGCGATGAGTGCTGTATTGACCGCCCGCGAACTGACCCGCCACTACGAAGTCTCCCGTGGCCTGTTCAAGCCCAGCGCCCTGGTGCGCGCCCTGAACGGTGTGTCTTTCGAGTTGGAGGCTGGACGTACCCTGGCCGTGGTCGGCGAATCCGGCTGCGGCAAGTCCACGCTGGCCCGCGCCCTGACGCTGATCGAGGAACCTTCCTCCGGCTCGCTGCAGATCGCCGGTCGCGAAGTCGCAGGCGCCAGCAAGGACGAGCGCAAGCAACTGCGCCGCGACGTGCAGATGGTTTTCCAGAACCCCTATGCCTCGCTCAACCCGCGGCAGAAGGTTGGCGACCAGTTGGCCGAACCACTGGTCATCAACACTGGCCTTTCCCGCGTCGAACGCCGCGAGCAGGTGCAGGCGATGATGCAGCAGGTGGGCCTACGCCCCGAGCACTACCAGCGCTACCCGCATATGTTCTCCGGCGGCCAGCGCCAGCGCATCGCACTGGCCCGCGCCATGATGCTCAACCCCAAGGTACTGGTAGCGGACGAGCCGACCTCGGCCCTGGACGTGTCGATCCAGGCCCAGGTGCTCAACCTCTTCATGGACCTGCAGGAGCGCTATAACACCGGCTACGTGTTCATCTCCCACAACCTCGCGGTGGTGCGCCACGTCGCCAACGACGTGCTGGTGATGTACCTCGGCCGCCCGGTCGAGATGGGCCCCAGTGAGTTGATCTACGAGCGCCCGCTGCACCCTTACACCAAGGCCCTGCTCTCGGCCACGCCGGCGATTCATCCAGACCCGAGCAAGCCGAAGATCAAGATCGCCGGCGAACTGCCCAACCCGCTCGACCCGCCGTCCGGCTGCGCCTTCCACAAGCGCTGCCCCTACGCCACCGAGCGCTGCAAGGTGGAAGAACCCGTCCTGCGCCTGATCGATGCGCGCCAGGTGGCCTGCCACAACGTCGAGAGCATCAACGGTTGAGGTGTTGACCGCCCCCCCTTGTAGGGACGAATTCATTGGCTCTGTCTGCATGACGTGTTGTAGGCAGCTGCATTGCCCGTAGGAGCTGGCTTGCCAGCGAATGGCCGCGCCAGCAGATCGAAGCTCCATGGCGCGATCCTGAACAACACGGCCACGCAGCGTCCCTGCTAGAGCGGCTTACCGCCCGAAGAAGCTATAGAACGCCCGCAGCTCGTCCTGGGAGTCGTCCAGGCTCATCACGGTGAACCGCAGCATCTGGTTTGCGGGGCATTGCGCCAGGCGCCCGAGGTCCAGGGAATGGACCCAGCCAAGGATGGGATAACCGCCCATGGTCTGGCGGTCGGCCATCAGGATGATCGGCTGGCCGTCGGGCGGCACCTGGATCGCGCCACTGACCACGCCCTGGGACCACTGCCGTTGCGGCGCGACCAGCGGCTCACCTTCCAGCCTCGCCCCCATGCGATCGGACTGCGAACTGAGTTGCCAGGGGCGCTCGAAGAAGGCGCGGGCCTGGTCCTCGTCGAAACTGGCGGCGTCGCCCCCGATCACCACCCGCAGCACCTGCGCCACGCTGTAGTCCGGTTGCCAGGGCCAAGGCACGCTGGCGCCACGTGGGAAGTTGCCGGAACCGCCTGCCAGCAGGTCACCTTCGACCAGGCGATGGCCTTGGCCATTCAGGCCGCCCAAGCCTTCACGCATCTGGCAAGCCACGCTACCCAGCACCGGTTCGGCACGGATGCCGCCCGCCAGTGCCAGATACGCGCGCTGACCATGGCGGGCATAACCGACCTGCAAGCGCTGCCCGGCCTCCAGGCGAAAGCGCGACCAGTTGAGGCGCGATTCGCCGTCGACACTCAGCGGCATGTCCGCGCCGGTGATGGCCACCCATAGCGCCGCCTCAGCCTCCAGCTCCACACCCCCGAGGGCGATTTCCAGCACCGCGCATTGCCGCGGATTGCCCAGCAGCCGATTGGCCCAGGCCGCTGCCAGCGGGTCCATGGGGCCGGTCGGGGAAACGCCCAGATGCTGCCAGCCGAACCGACCGGCGTCCTGCAGCAGGCTCAGGGGGCCGGGCTTGATCACCCGCAGGCTGCTCATGCCTCGCCACCTTCAGCGCGATAGCGAGCTTCGTCGATGGCGAAGAAGCGCACGCGATCGCCCAAGGCCAGCGGACAGGGCGGCTCGCGCCGGGCATCGAACAAGCGCCAGGGGCAGAGCCCGAGCAGGTGCCAGCCGCCCGGCGAGGCCTGTGGATAAATGGCCGTCTGCTGCTCGGCGATGGCCAGGCTGCCGGCCGGCACGCGAATGCGCGGGCTGCTGCGACGTGGCAGGGCAAGACGCGAATCGAGACCACCCAGATAGGCAAAGCCCGGCGAAAAGCCGATAGCACCGACCCGGTACTCGGCGCTGCTGTGGATATCCACCACCCCGGCCACGGACAGACCACAGGACTCAGCCACCCAGGCCAGGTCCTCGCCGCAGTACCAGATGGGGATTTCATGCAGCCGGCCGGCGTCGGTCGCGTCGGGAGCCAGCAGCCAGGCTTCCAGCAGCGGTTCGATACGCTGGGCCAGGTCCTGCTGGTCCGTGCGGGTCAGGTCGTAGTGCAGCAGCAGGGTGGTCCAACCGGGCACCAGATCCAGCAACAGCGGTCCCAGCTCACGGCGCAGGGTCTCGGCCAGCGCCGCGATGCGCTGTGGAGACCGGGTATCCGGTTCATCGGCCAGCACCAGCAGCAGGGCTTCGGCGCCAGCAGGCTCGAGACGGATCATAGGGCGTCCAGCTTGCCTCGCAGACGGCGCAACACCGCCAGGGACTCGGGATTGTCGCCATGCACGCAGAGGCTGTCGGCAGTCAGCCGCAAGGGCTTGCCGTCGATGTCCGGGAAGGGCTCACCGGCGGCAATGGCCAGGGCCTGGCTGAGAATGCGCTCGGGGTCGTGATGCACCGCACCAGTCATGCGCCGAGGCGCCAGTTGGCCGTCGGAAAGATAGGCGCGGTCGGCGAAGGCTTCGAACATCAACGGCACATCGGCGGCATCCGCCAGTTGCAGTTCACGGCTGTTGTCCGCCAGGGCCAGAACCATCAGCGGCAGCCCTTTGCGATAACTGGCACAGGCATCGAGCACGGCTTCGAGCAGCGCGTCGTCCCGCACCAGATCGTTGTACAGCGCGCCATGGGGCTTTACGTAAGCCACCTGGGTACCGACTGCACGGCAGAAGGCTTCCAGCGCGCCAAGCTGATAGAGCACCAGGGCGCGCACCTCTTCCGGCGAGCAAGCCATATGGCGACGGCCGAAACCGGCGAGGTCCGGGTAGGCCGGATGGGCACCGATGCGCACATGGTGACGCAGCGCCAGCTCGACGGTGCGCTGCATGGTCAGGGGGTCAGCGGCGTGGAAACCACAGGCGAGGTTGGCCTGGTCCACCAGTGGCATGGCGTGTTCGTCATTACCCATCTGCCAGGCGCCGAAGCTTTCGCCCATGTCGCAGTTCAGCAGGATTCGTCTGTTCATGAGGCGGATTATGGCTAAAAGCCGGCAGCCTTGTAGGGACTAATTCGCGGGTATTCCTCCCGTAGGGTGGGCTTCAGCCCACCAATCAAGGCCAGCGCGGGCTAAAGCCCACCCTAGATAACGGACGGGCATCGAACCGGTGCGCATTGCGCACCCTACGGAGGGGCGAAAAACAACAAAAAAAACGCCCCGCACAAGGCAGGGCGAACGTTCCCCAGGAGCAGGGATCACTCGGTTTGGCGCACAGCGCCTTCAGTACACGTCGCGGCGGTAGCGGCCATCGTCATTCAGCTGCTGCAGCGCCTCGTCGCCAAGGATGTCGCGCAGGGTGCAATCGACGCCCTCGGCCATGCCTTGCAGACTGCCGCAGACATAGATCACCGCGCCCTCCGCCAGCCAGGCGCGCAGTTCGTCAGCCGCTTCGCGCAGACGGTCCTGCACATAGATCTTTTCGGCCTGGTCGCGGGAGAAGGCGAGGTCCAGGCGCTGCAGTTCGCCCTGGGCCAACCAGCCCTGCAACTCGTCACGGCAATAGAAGTCGTGAGCCTGGTTGCGCTCACCGAACAGCAGCCAGTTGCGATTGCGCCCGGCTGCGATGGCCGCCTTGAGCAGGCTACGCAGGCCGGCGAGGCCAGTACCGTTGCCAATGAAGATCAGCGGACGATCTTCGTCGATCAGGTGGAAGCGGCTGTTGCGACGCAGGCGCAGGGGCACGACGGCGCCCTGCGGCAAGTAGTGGGTCAACCAGCCGGAGGCGATGCCCAGGCTGCCATCGGCGTGCTGTTCCTGGCGCACGATCAGCTCCAGCACACCGTCGCTGGCCAGTGAGGCGATCGAGTACTGACGCACCGAAAGGCCGATCAGCGCCTGCACCAGGGCGTGCGGGTGCAGCCCAACAAGATGCTCGAAGGAGTTCGGCAGCAGGCGCCCGGCCAGGGCTTGGCGCAGCGTCTGGCGCTGGCCGTCCAGCTCCACCTGGGCGTTGCCGTCGAGGCCATGCTGGTCGAGCCAGGCCTGGATGCGCGGTTCGGCCTGGCGCGGGAGGATTTCCACCAGGTCGCCGGCCTGCCAGTCCACCTGGCTACCCGCCGGGGCGCGCAGGCGCAGCAGCCAGGCGGATTCGCCCTGGCTACCCGGATTGAGGTGTTCGCGGCCTTCCAGGGTCCAGCTTTCGAACGCCGGGCCGCTCCAGGGCGTCAGCATGGCGCTGCCGGAAACCTGGGCGATCTGCTGCTGCCATTGCTGCAGGGCGCTGCTGTTGCCGTTATCCACTTCCACCGGCTCGAACAGCTGACTTGCGCCTTGCCCCTTCAGCCAGGCCTGCAGGCGGCGGCCGAAGCCACAGAACTGCTCGTACTGGCGGTCGCCCAGGGCCAGCACGGCAAAGCGCAGGCCGGCGAGCTGGGAGGCCTGGCCAAGCACCTTGCGCTCGAAGCCACGGGCATTGTCCGGCGCTTCGCCATCGCCAAAGGTACTGACCACAAAAAGCGCGTTGCGGGCCTGGGCCAGGGTACTGCCGTCCAGCGCGGCGAGGGGTTCGACCCGAACCGGCAAGCCGGCAGCCTGGAGCTGGCTGGCGCTCTGCCAGGCCAGTTGCTCGGCGAAACCGCTCTGGCTGGCGAAGCCGATCAACCAGGAATCCTGCCCACCGCTCTCGGCCAAGCCACCACGGGCGGCCTTGATCGCACGCTTCTTGCGTCGGCGGTCGAGGTAGAGCAGCCAGCCGGTGACGAAGAACAGCGGCATGGTCAGGCTCGCCAGCATCACCAGGATGCGGCCCGGCAGGCCGAAGTACTCGCCCACGTGCAGTGCATAGACGCTGGTCAGTAGCTGGGCCTTGAAGCTCTTGTCGGTGTAGCGTTCGCTGCGCGTCACCTTGCCGGTGGCGGGGTCAAGGACGATCTGGTTGAGGGCACGGGGATGGTCGGCATCCTCCAGCAGGTAGAACACCTGGGCAGGCTTGCCGCCCACCGGCGGCAGGCGCAGGTTGTAGGCGCTCAGGGTCGGGCCGGCGGTGTCGCGGATGCTTTTCCACACGGCGTCGTAGTCCACCACCAGCGGCGGGCCGGACGGCGCCTCCGCGCCGGGACGGCCACGGCCTTCGCCACGACGCTCGCCGGGCTTGCCCTGCTGGCCGGCCGGGGCATCGGAAAGCAGGCGGGTGAGGCCTTCGCGGTACCACTCGTAGGACCAGTACAGGCCGGTCAGCGCCGCCAGGAGATAGAACACCAGGCACCAGGTACCGGCCACGGCATGCAGGTCCCAGTTGAAGCTGCGGCCCTTGCGTGACCAGTCGAGGGTCAGCCAGGCGCGCCAGTTGGTGGCCTTGCGCGGCCAGCGCAGGTAGAGGCCGGACAGGCAGAAGAAAATGAGGATCAGGGTGCAGGCGGCGGTGATCTGCTTGCCGAACTCGCCCATGGCGAGGAAGCGGTGCAATTGCAGCATCAGGCCAAAGAACTGCTGGCCGGCAGGCTGGCCGAGCAACTCGCCTGTATAGGGATCGAAGTAGCGCATGGGGCCGCGGCGCTCGCCCGGCGGCGGCATGAAGAAGACGCGGGCGGCATGGTCGGTGCTCGTTTCCACCCACAGGCCGGAGACTTTCTTGCCTTCGGCGGCTTCGATCCTGGTTACCAGCTCGGCCGGCGGCAGCACGCCACTGTCACGCACCTCGACCGTCAGGGTCTCAGGGTTGAGCAGGCGGAGGATTTCTTCCTGAAAGCTGTACGCGGCCCCGGTGATGCCCATCAGTGCCAGCACCAGCCCCGCACTGATACCGAACAGCCAGTGCAGCTGGAACAGGGTCTTCTTCAACACGTGATATCCCTCGGATACGCACCTGGCGGTGCGTCAAATCGCTTGTTCGCGGCAGGCCCCATGCCTGACCGGGGGGCGATTTTATTTGAGAACGGGATGCATTAAATCAGGAAACGAAGGTTTTACCTTTTATTTACAGCGACACGGGCCCTGCACAAGGCAGGGCCCGTGACTCGTCCGTCAGAACGAGTAGCTGGCGGTCAGGATCGCCGAACGAGCATCGCCGTATTCGATGGCCGAGGAACGCGCGTTGGTAGCGCCAGAGCCAACACTTGTGCCGTTCTGCAAACGCACACGCTCCACGTAGTCCTTGTCGAACAGGTTGTTCACGTTCAGCTGCAGGTCCAGGTTTTCGTTGACCCGGTAGCCAACCATGGCGTTGTGCAACCAGTATGCGTCCAGCTTGGCGGTGGTGCTGGAAGTAACGTTGCGCTCGCTGATGTAGCGCGCGCCGTAACCCAGGGTCCAGCCTTCCGGCAGCTCGTAGGTGGTCCACAGGTTGAAGGAGCGCGGCGGGGTGTTGCCCAACGCCTGCCCTTCACGAGCGATTGCAGTCGGGCCGTTACCAGCATCAAGAGTTTCGCTGGACTGGAAGGTGTAGTTGGCGAACACATCCCACTGCTCGGTGATGTGACCGGTCAGCCCCAGCTCCACGCCTTCCACGCGCTGCTTGCCGGCCAGTTGGGTTGAACCATCGGCCATGGTTTCACGCGCATTGGTCTTCTCCACGCGGAACAGCGCGCCGTCCAGTGCCAGGCGACCGTCCAGCAGTTCCCACTTGGTGCCCAGTTCCCAGGTCTCGTTCTTTTCCGGGTCCAGGTTCTCGGTTGCGGCGGTCAGGCCACCACCGTTGGAGGCGATGCCTTCGGCGGTGGGGTTGAAGGAGTTGCCCCAGGCCACATAAATGCTGCCGTTCTCTACCGGCTTGTAGACCAGGCCAGCGCGACTGCTGAGCTTCTCGTCCTTGGAGGTGAAGTCGCCGGTCTGTTGATGGGTCGCACCGAAGGTATCACTGTGACCCTTGAACCAGTCGTAGCGCAGGCCGACGTTGAAGTCCCACTGCTCGTTCAGGGCGATGGTGTCGAAGACATACAGCGCCTTGTCGTCCAGCTGGTTCTCGGTGTAGCTGCTGGTGGTCTTGTTGACCGGGCCGCCCCAGTAGCCAGGTGGGTTCCCTAGGTCATAGCCACCATTAGGATATAGAGCATTTCCCAGACCATGGTTGTAGCTCTTGAGGTCGAAGTCCTCGCGGGAGATTTCCGCGCCGGTCACCAGTTCGTGACCGAGGCCCAGGGTGTCGAAGCTGGCGCGCAGGTTGGTCTGGTTGATCCACATTTCAGTGGTGGTGTCGCGGCCGGAAGCCTGCGGACCTGCCGGGAAGTAATGCCCAGGCAAAGTGGGCCTTACGACAACACCCGCATTATTGCGAATCCCTTCGACGTTCACGTGGGATGCAGACACAACTGTATTGCGATCGATACGACTGTAACGAGTCAGGTTCTGCAGGCGCAGGCTGTCATTGAACTCGTGCTCGAAGTTCGCGGTGAAGGCGCTCTGCTCGATCTCGTCCTTGTCCAGATTGTCCCAGCCAAAGTAGTCCTCGCGGCTGACGCCGGCGAGCTTCTTGCCGTCGAATGCAGGCACGCCATAGTCCGGCAGATTGTCGTCGGTCTGGTGGAAGGCGCTCAGGGTCAGGCGAGTGGACTCGTTGAAGCCCAGGCGCAGGGAGGGCGCAACGCCCCAGCGCTCGCGGTCGATCTCGTCGCGGCCGGGCACGTCGTTCTCGTGGGCCATCAGGTTCACGCGGAAGGCACTGTCGGTGCCCACGCCTTCCAGCGGCTGGTTGGCGTCCAGGGTCAGGCGGTGGTAGTTGTCGGTGCCCAGGCCACCGCCCAGGGTGGTGAAGGCACGATCCATCGGCTGCTTGCTGATGATGTTGATGCTGCCGCCGGTGGTGCCGGCGCCGCCGAACACCGAGTTCGGGCCCTTGATGACCTCGACCTGTTCGATGTTGAAGGTATCGGTACGGCTGGTCTGGGCGCTGTCACGCAGGCCGTCGATCTGGATGTTGTTGTTCGCGGAGAAGCCACGGATGTTGATGCTGTCGCCAGAACCACCACCGCCCTCACCGGCGTTGAAGGTGATACCGGAGACGTTGGACAGCACCTGGCGCAGGCTCAGTGCCTGCTGCTCCTTGATGACTTCCTTGGGAACCACGGTGATGGTCTGCGGAGTGTCCAGCAACGGCGCGGTGTACTTGGAGGAAGCGGACTCCTCGACCTTGTACGACTTCTCGGCCTTGCTATCGATTTTGACAGTGCCGAGTTCAAGCTTGCCCTGTTCGGCGGCCATGGCCAGGCCAGCGGAAGATGCAGTGACGAGGCCGACGGCAGTGGCCAGGACGGCGCGTTGCGGCAGATTGTTCTTTTTGCTCATAAGAATCACTCCCCAGTGAAGATGGGGCGCGATTCTATTTGCGAACGTTTATCAGTAAATATTCCAAACACAATATTTACAGAATCTTTACACTTCTCATCGGATCACCGAGAGCATCAATTATCGGTTATTTCATGCTATATGCTCGAAAAACCAATAAAAATCTTCAAAAACCACCTAACTACTAAATCAGACTCGAGCTAGTTCCTGCCGACCATTAATCGTGACTAGCCGGTCATTTTTCAGCCTCGATACAAATCGAGCCTGTGAAACGGCCATCGATGATTGGGGAAACCATTCGGCTTTATGACAGGTGACGCCAGGAGGTCTAACGCCAGATCAGGGAAGGCTCGATGTCGGCCAGGCTCGCGCACCCCGTCAGGATCATCGCCACTTCCAGCTCAGTACGCAGCAGGTGCAGTACATGGGCCACGCCAGAGGCTCCCGCGGTAGCCAGCCCATGAACGTAGGGACGACCGATCATCACTGCACTCGCGCCCAACGCGAGCGCCTTGAACACGTCGGTTCCACGACGAACGCCACCATCGAGCAACACCGGCACCCTGCCGGCCACTGCCTGAGCGACCGCCGGCAGCACGTCCAGCGTCGCCGGCATGCCGTCCAGGGTCCGGCCGCCATGGTTGGAGACCACGATTCCAGCGACGCCCCGCTCCACCCCGCGCTCGGCATCCCGCGGATTCATCACCCCCTTGACCAGCACCGGCAAGTGCGTGAGGGATTGCAGCCACTCCAGGTCCTTCCAGGTCGGCGCATGGGTCAGCAACGGGCTGCCGAACAGCGGGCTCGTACCCGGCTGGGCGACGCTCGGCGGCAGGCTGCGCATGCCTCTCAAGTTCACCGCTTCGACGCCCTCCGGCAGGACGAACCCCGCCCGCTGCTCACGGTTACGCATGCCGTTGACCGGCGCATCCACCGTGACTACCAACGCGCGATAACCAGCCGCCTCGACACGCCGCACCAGGTCGCGAGTGAACTCACGATCCGGCTGGATGTAGAGCTGGAACCAGAGGGGAGTCTGTGCGGCCTGGGCAATGGCTTCCAGGCTGACACTGGCCTGGGTGCTGACCACCATGGCCGCGCCCATGGCAGAAGCGCCGAGCACGCTGGCCAGCTCGCCATCAGGATGGGCCAGCTTCTGGAACGCGACCGGCGCCAGAAGAATCGGATAATCCAGCCCGAGGCCGCAGAGCTGCAAACGAGTGTGGCCCCCCTGAAGATCCTCCAGCACCCGATTGAGCAGGCGCACACGCTGGAAGGCCGCGAGATTGTCCGCCAGGGTCTGCTCATCCGCCGCGCCGCCGGCCAGATAGGCCCAGGCTTGCGGCGTCATGCGCTCACGGGCGAAGGTTTCGTAATCGGCAACGGCGGCGATCTCGGCAGGAATGAGCGCAGTCAAGGCGGCGAACCTCTTCGGACCGGCAACGGGCCAGTCGATAATCGTTTGCAAATGTAACTGGCGCTCATCTTACTGCCCTGACAACGCACAAGAAACCACGCCCCGAAAATGACAAGGCCCGCCATGAAGGCGGGCCTTGTTCGAAGCGCGTACTGGCTTACAGGTAGTAGGCCTTCAGCGGCGGGAAGCCATTGAACTCCACTGCGCTGTAGCTGGTGGTGTAGGCGCCGGTGGACAGCCAGTAGAGGCGGTCTTCGGCAGCCAGGTTCAGCGGCAGGCCGTACTTGTAGTTCTCGTACATGATGTCGGCGCTGTCGCAGGTCGGGCCGGCGATCACCACCTCTTCCACCTCGCCCTTCTTCTCGACCCAGATCGGGAACTTGATGGCCTCGTCCATGGTTTCGATCAGGCCGGAGAACTTGCCCACGTCGGTGTAGATCCAGCGCTCTACGGCGGTACGCGACTTGCGCGCCACCAGCACCACTTCGCTGACCAGGATGCCGGCGTTGGCGATCAGGGATCGGCCCGGCTCCAGGATGATTTCCGGCAGCTCGTCGCCGAAATCTTCCTTGAGGAAGCGGATGATCTCTTCGGCGTAGGTTTCCAGGCTGTTGGTGCGCTGGATGTAGTTGGCCGGGAAGCCACCGCCCATGTTGATCATCTGCAGGGTGATGCCGTCTTCTTCCTTCAGGCGCTCGAAGATCACCTTGACCTTGGCGATGGCGGCGTCCCAGACATCGATGTCGCGCTGCTGGCTGCCCACATGGAAGGACACGCCGTAGGGCACCAGGCCCAGTTGCTTGGCGAGGATCAGCAGGTCCAGGGCCATGTCCGGGTTGCAGCCGAACTTGCGCGACAGCGGCCAGTCAGCCGAGGTGGAGCCTTCAGTGAGGATACGTACATAGACCTTGGCGCCCGGAGCGGCCTTGGCGATGTTGCGCAGGTCGGCTTCGGAGTCGGTGGCGAACAGGCGCACGCCCTTCTCGAAGAAGTAACGGATGTCGCGGGCTTTCTTGATGGTGTTGCCGTAGCTGATGCGCTCCGGGCCAACGCCGGTCTTCATCACCTTGTCCAGCTCATAGATGGAGGCGATGTCGAAGTTGGAACCCTTGTCGCGCAGCAGCTCAGTGATTTCGGTGGCCGGGTTGGCCTTCACCGCGTAGTAGACCTTGGCGAAGGGGAAGCAGCTCACCAGTTGGTCGTAGGAATCGGCGATGGTCTGCTTGTCGATGACTACGAACGGGGTTTCTTGCTTGTCGGCAAACGCCTTCATGCGCTGGAAAGTTTGGGGCGAGAAATAGTCTTCGACCTTGATCGACATGCGAGGGACTCCATATGGCAAAACAAACGAAAGTTGTTAGGGGTGGCCGGTGTTGCGTTGGACAACAGGCCTGAACGTCTGATCAGTTTCCCCACTTTGGTTCGCCTACTTCCCAAGGCATGTCGCCGAGGATTTTCAGTCATCAATGACTTCAAACCTCTCGTCGTCAGTACTTGAGCCGGATGGATCGTTGCCAGCATGGACGTTCGGGCGCGAACTTTAGGACCACAGGAACCACAGATCAATCAAAAATTGCCGCTTTCTCGCATCCCTTTGTCGCATGGCCTGTTGACTGTTTCGAATCCTCAACAAAACGTTATGAAATGCTGCACAGCCGCGGGTTTCAGGGTGATGACAGGGGGACGGAGGGTCTTTCCCCTGTGGGGGCGAATTCATTTGCAAAGGGCTGCGCAGTAGCCCAGTAGGTTGGCGCAGAGCGAAGCGAAGCCCAACATGCCCGGCGGCGCTGATCGAGCATCCATTTCCCGCTATAATCCCGCGCTTTTCCGGGCCGTCCGCGCCCCGCCATCGATTCCAGCAGGCACCCTCCATGACCATCCAGGCCGCCGAAGTCGCGAAACGCCGCACGTTCGCGATCATCTCCCACCCCGACGCCGGTAAGACCACCATCACCGAAAAGCTGCTGCTGATGGGCAAGGCCATCGCCGTGGCCGGTACCGTGAAGTCGCGTAAATCCGACCGGCACGCCACCTCCGACTGGATGGAGATGGAAAAGCAGCGCGGCATCTCCATCACCACCTCGGTGATGCAGTTCCCCTACCGCGAGCACATGATCAACCTGCTCGACACCCCCGGCCACGAAGACTTCTCCGAAGACACCTACCGCACCCTGACTGCGGTGGACTCGGCGTTGATGGTGCTGGACGGCGGTAAGGGTGTAGAACCGCGCACCATTGCCCTGATGGAAGTCTGCCGCCTGCGCGATACGCCCATTGTCAGCTTCATCAACAAGCTGGACCGCGACATCCGCGACCCCATTGAACTGCTGGATGAGATCGAGGCGGTACTGAAGATCAAGGCCGCGCCCATCACCTGGCCGATCGGTTGCTACAAGGACTTCAAGGGCGTCTACCACCTGTCCCAGGACAAGATCATCGTCTACACCCCGGGCCACGGCCACGAGCGCACCGAGATCAAGGTGATCGACAAACTCGACTCGGACGAAGCCCGCGCCCACCTGGGCGACCTCTACGACAACTTCGTCGAGGAGCTGGAACTGGTGCAGGGCGCCTGCCACGAGTTCGACAAGGAGGCCTTCCTCAAGGGCGAGATGACCCCGGTGTTCTTCGGTACCGCACTGGGCAACTTCGGCGTCGACCAGGTGCTCGACTGCATCGTCGACTGGGCGCCGAAACCGCTGTCGCGTGCCGCCCATGAACGCATCGTGGAGCCGACCGAGGAGAAGTTCTCCGGCTTCGTGTTCAAGATCCAGGCGAACATGGACCCGAAGCACCGCGACCGTATCGCCTTCATGCGCATCTGCTCGGGCAAATACGAGAAGGGCATGAAGATGCGCCACGTGCGCCTGGGCAAGGACGTGAAGATCGCCGACGCG
Organism: Pseudomonas sp. D(2018); assembly: GCF_005502555.1. Classification (NCBI taxonomy): domain Bacteria; kingdom Pseudomonadati; phylum Pseudomonadota; class Gammaproteobacteria; order Pseudomonadales; family Pseudomonadaceae; genus Pseudomonas; species Pseudomonas sp. D(2018). Next base: position 264,910 of record NZ_SCOK01000002.1, on the reverse strand, counting down.
CTGACCTTCTTCTCCAGCGAGCGTGAGCAGCTGGAAGAGGCCTTCGCCGGCGACATCATCGGCCTGCACAACCACGGCACCATCCAGATCGGCGACACCTTCACCGAAGGCGAGGCCCTGGGCTTCACCGGCATCCCGCACTTCGCCCCGGAACTCTTCCGCCGCGTGCGCCTGAAGGACCCGCTGAAGTCCAAGCAGCTGCGCCAGGGCCTGCAGGAACTGGCCGAGGAAGGCGCCACCCAGGTGTTCTTCCCCGAGCGCAACAACGACATCATCCTCGGCGCCGTGGGCGTGCTGCAGTTCGATGTGGTCGCCAGCCGCCTGAAGGAGGAATACAAAGTCGAGTGCGCCTACGAGGCGATCAACGTCTGGTCGGCGCGCTGGATCGAGTGCAAGGACGAGAAGAAGCTCAAGGAGTTCAAGGACAAGGCCTTCGAAAACCTGGCCGTAGACGGCGGCGGTCACCTCACGTACCTGGCACCGACCCGCGTGAACCTCAGCCTGATGGAAGAGCGCTGGCCAGACGTGAAATTCCGCGCCACCCGCGAACACCATTGATGACACTCTGTAGGAGCGAGCTTGCTCGCGAATCGGAGCTTCCCTTTCGCCAGCAAGCTGGCTCCTACATCGGGCTCCCTTGCCCCCCTTGAAGCCCTGAGCAAACCTCCCTGTTTTCTCCACAGGGAGCGCAATGGATGCGCTATCAAGGAAGGAACCTGCGTAAAGGCCGCTACTCCGAGCCCGGCCGTATCTACCTGCTGACAACCGTCACTCATGAGCGAACACCCGTGTTCGCACAATGGAGTCCCGGCTGCCTGGTCGCCCGGGAGATTTATGCCATGCGGGAGGGACACTCGCTGGAAACCCTCGCCTGGGTATTGATGCCTGACCATCTGCATTGGCTCGTTCAACTGCAGTCCGGAACCCTGGAACAGCACGTGAGGCGACTGAAGTCCCGTGCCGCCATTGCCCTGAATTCAATGGAGAGAAGTAGCGGGCGTGTGTGGCAGAAAGGTTTTCATGACCATGCCCTTCGCAGAGAGGAAGACGTGCAGGCGGTGGCCCGCTATGTCGTTGCCAATCCCTTGCGTGCTGGTCTGGTGGAGAAATTGGCGGACTATCCGTTCTGGGACGCGGTCTGGTTGTAGGAGCGAGCTCGCGAACCTCACCCACGCCATTCGCCAGCAAGCTGGCTCCTACATCCGAGCCCCGCATGTCCCTGTAGGAGCGAGCTTGCTTGCGAACCTCTCCACGCCATTCGCCAGCAAGCTGGCTCCTACATCCGAGCAAGCGCGCCCCTGTAGGAGCGAGCTTGCTCGCGAACCTCCCCACGCCATTCGCCAGCAAGCTGGCTCCTACATCCGAGCCCCGCATGTCCCTGTAGGAGCGAGCTTGCTCGCGAACCTCCCCACGCCATTCGCCAGCAAGCTGGCTCCTACATCCGAGCCCCGCATGTCCCTGTAGGAGCGAGCTTGCTCGCGAACCGGAGCCTCCCTTTCGCCAGCAAGCTGGCTCCTACGACAGAGCTGTTACGGATCGAGCGCCCCGGAGGTCCAGGTGCTCGACGGTAACGAGCCGGTGAATTTGGCGACTATCGCCCCTGCCGGGACCAGCCGGTCGCGATAGCGGGTGACCATCAGTCCCGCCTGGGGCGCCAACAGCCGGTGTTCGCTGGACGGGTCGCCGGGGGTGGCGATGACACGGGCGAAGCATTCACCGGCCTGGACGGCATCGCCCAGCTCGCGCTCGAACACCAGCACTCCGGCAGCGGGCGCGAATACGGTTTCCATATACCCGATGGGCACCGCCCTGCCCTGCCACGCCGGTAATTGCGCCGGTTCGGCAACAAGGCCACGGGCGCAGAGAAAGGTGTAGAGCCCATCGGCATCCTGCTGTGCCAGGGCGTCACTCACATCCCCCTGCCCACGCAGCTCGACGGTGGACACCAGGCGCCCCTCGACGCGACCGTCCGCCAGCCAGGGCGCAATCACCACCTCCTCGAAGGCACCATCGCCGTCCCCCTCCCAGATAATCGCCACTTCGGCCCCAAGGGCTGCCGCGAGGTCCTGGCCGGCGGGCCAGAAGCACTGGTGCAAGTAGACGTATTGCAGCGCTTCGTCGTCGGTATGCAGGTCAAGGACGATATCGGCATCGGCGGCGAGTCCGGCCAGCGCCTTCTGCCAGGCGGCGAGACTGCCAATCGGCCGGGCCTGTGATGCTGACTCGGGGAAGCCTCGGTTGAAGTTGCGGCTGCTGGGTTCGTGCACCCGCCCCAGGATGCGCCCTTGACGGAACTGGCCGATGCCCAGCGGGTTGGCCTGGGGCACCAGCGTCACGCTGCCGCGCAACAGGCCGTCCTCAGCGGCCTGGATCAGGCGCGGCAGGAGCGTGTGCAGCACCAGCATGCCGGCGATCTCGTCGGCGTGGACCCCGGCCTGCAAGTGGACCTTGGGGCCCGGTTTGCCGCTGTCCAGGCGCCAGGCCGGCACCCGCAGGGGAGCGCCGGAATCCCCCGGAATACTCAGGGAGACATCTTCGATCATGTCCTACCTCCTCTTGGCCGCCGGATACGTCCGGACGGTTGGTTTGTCGTCGAGCCAGGCGGTACTATCCCGGCCCATCGAGCGAAGGAAATCGCCCCTTGGAAACGCCCCGCGAACGACAGCCCCGCACCAACCCCGACGAACGCCGCGAACATCTGGTGCGCGCCGCGCTGCGCTGCCTGGTCGCCGAAGGCCACGCCGGCATTTCGGTGCGCCGCATCGCCAAGGAGGCCAACGTCGCCGTCGGCCTGATCAATCACTATTTCGGTAGCATCGACGCCCTGGTCGCGCAGGCCTACGAGACCCTCGCCAGCGAGGTCAACCAGGCCCTGGTCGCCCGCATCGAGGCCGCCGGCCCGGCACCTGCCGCACGCCTGGAAGCCTTCCTGACCGGCTACTTCTCGCCGGTCACCCTGGACCCCGACCTGCTCAGCCCCTGGGTGGTGTTCTGGAGCCTTATCCGCCATTCCCCCCAAGTGAACGAAGCCCACGAACGCACCTACGGCGGTTCCCTGGTCCTGCTGGAGCAACTGCTCTCTGAGCTCGCCCGGGAAGAAGGCTTCTCCATCGCCAAACCGCGTCTTGCGGCCATCGGCCTGTCGGCCATGCTCGACGGCCTGTGGCTGGAGTGGTGCCTCAATCCCGCCAACTTCAGCGCCGAGGAAGGCCTGGAGATCAGCCGCCGCTGGGTCGACAGCCTGCGGCGCGGGGCCTATGCCTGACGTACTCAGGCGAATCCGAACCCTACAACAGCGGTGTCTTCAACCCTCAATTCGCCCGGCGAAACATGCTTCGTCGCTCCGCCAGGCCGAAGCCCATCTCAATCATGAAGGTCAGGCAGACGTAGATGCCTGCCACCAACAGCAGCGGCTGGTAGATCTGGAAGGTCTGGGCGCGCACCACGTTGGCCGCTCCCAGGAGGTCAACCACCGCCACCGTCGACGCCAGCGCGGTGGATTTCAGCAGCATCACCGTCTCACCGGCCAAGGTCGGCAGCAGCAGGCGGATCGCCCTCGGCAACCAGACCCGCATCAGCACCAGGCGCTGGCGCATGCCGAAAGCCGCCGCGGCCTCCAGCTCTCCCCTCGGCACGGACTTCATGCCGCCACGAATGACTTCGCCGACATAGGCCCCCACCGAGAGCACCAGGGCGATGACGATGTACCAGAAGCCGTCGCGCAGGTACGGCCAGAGGAAGCTGCCGCGAATCAACGGAAACTGGGCGAAGAGGCTACCCAGGCCGTAATAGAAGATGTAGATCTGCACCAGCAGCGGCGTCCCGCGAATCACGCTGGTGTAGGCGAGGCTCGTGCCCGCCAGCACCGGGTTGCGCGACATCCGCGCCAACGCCACCAGCAGCGCCAGAGCAAAGCCCAGCACGGCGGAAACGGCGAGGATGAGCAAGGTGGTGCCCAGTCCGCTGAGCAGCAGTTTTCCGTAGTCGAATATCCAGGTAGCGGTCATCACACGCCCTCGCTCACACCGACGGGGTCCAGCGGCGGAAGCGCCGTTCGAGCCAGCCAGAAAACAGGTTGGAGAGCACCGTCAGCAGGTAATAGAAGACCGCGGCGGTGAGGTAGAAAGTCAGGTAGTGGCGCGTCGAGCCCGCCGCCTGCTTGGCGGTGAAGAGCAGCTCGTTGGTGCCGACCACGCTGATCAGGGCGCTGTCCTTGATCAGGTTGACCCAGAGGTTGGCCATCCCGGCCAGGGCGTTGGGCGCCATGATCGGCAGGGTCACCCGGCGGAACAGGCTGAAGCCGCTCAGGCCAAAAGCCCGCGCCGCCTCGATCTGGCCGTGTGGAATGGCCTGGATGGCCCCCCGGAAGATCTCCGAGGCATAGGCGCCCTGAACCAGCCCCAGCACCGCGATGGCGACCACCGTGCCGTTGAGCTTGAGGTCGCCATAGCCAAGCCAGGCAAACAGCTGGTTGAGCCCCATGGAGCCCACGTAGTAGAGCAGCAGGATCAGCAGCAATTCAGGTATTGCGCGGCACAGGGTGGTGTATCCACGCATCAAACGCGCCACTGGGCGCGGGCCGTTGAGCTTGCCCATCGCGACGGCCAGGCCAATCAGCATGCCGACCAGGAAAGCACCGACGGAAATCTGCAGGGTTACCCACAACCCCTTGAGCAGCGCCGGCCCCCAACCCTGGGCGCCGAAGCCGACCAGTTCAAAGTAAGACTGCATTGCAGGCCCTCATCGAGGCGGAAATGCGCCATCCCGGTAGAGCCGGGATGGCTCCGGAGGTCACTGCTTCGGCGCGACGCTGACGTCGAAGTACTTGGCGGAGATGGTCTTGTAGTCCTCGCTGGCCAGCAGCTTGGCGATGGCCTCGTCGAGCTTCGCCTTGAGGGCGACGTCGTCCTTGCGCAGGCCGGCCCCTACACCGCGGCCGAACAGCGGATCGTAGGGCACCTCGCCCTTGTTTTCGATGCCGGCGGCCTGGGCATCAGGGGATTTGACGAAGGCGCTGACAGCGATGCCGTCGGCCATCATCAGGTCGATGCGCCCCGCCACCAGGTCGGCGTTCACCGAGTCCTGGGTGTCGTAGTAGCGCACGTCGGCGATGCCGTCGTAATGCTGCTTCAGGTAGTTGGAGCTGACGGTGGAGAGCTGCACGCCAATCACCTTGCCCTTGAAACCTTCCGGGCTGATGGCGACATCCAGTGCCTTGGGTGCAGCCACTGCGACCGGGGTGTCGTAATAGGCACGGCTGAAGGCGATCTGCTTCTCGCGCTCTTCAGTGACGGACATGGAGTTGAAGATCACATCCACCTTCCTCGACATCAGGGCTGGAATCAGGCCATCCCAGGCCACCTCGTCGATCTCGCACTGGGCCTGCATCTGCGCACAAAGGGCGCGGATCAGGTCCGGCTCGAAGCCTGCCCACTGGCCGTCTGGCTGCTTGCTGGAGAATGGCGGATAGGGTTCCGCCGCCATCGCGAATCTCAGGGTTTCGGCCTGCGCGCCCACCGCGCCGGCCATGAGCATTACCGCACCCGCCATCCAACGTGCCAGTTGAGACTTCTTCATGGTTTCTGCCCTGCTTGATGTTGTTGTGGTTAGAGCTTGTCGAACTGGCCGCGCGCGGCGGCCGGAGTCAGCGATTCTGGTGGGCGGTAACGAACTGTCGGCAGCGCTCGCTGCGCGGCCTCAGGAAGACCTCCTGCGGAGGCCCTTCCTCTTCGATCCGCCCCTGATGGAGAAAGGCAACGTGGCTGGAAACATCACGGGCGAAGGCCATTTCGTGGGTTACCAGGATCATGGTGCGGCCCTCTTCGGCCAGGGAGCGGATCACCCGCAGGACTTCGCCCACCAACTCCGGGTCCAGCGCCGACGTGGGTTCGTCGAACAGCATGACCTTGGGCTCCACCGCCAACGCACGGGCAATGGCCACTCGCTGCTGCTGGCCGCCGGACAGGAAGGAGGGATATTCGTGGCGCTTGGCGGCGAGCCCCACCCGTTCCAGCAGGGCCTCGGCACGCTCGATGGCTTCGGCGCGGCTTTCGCGCAACACCTGGATCGGCGCTTCGATGAGGTTTTCCAGCACAGTGCGGTGGGGCCAGAGGTTGAAGCTCTGGAACACCATCCCGAGCCGCGAACGAATCCGGGTCAGCTGCTTCTGGTCCGCCACCATCGGTTCGCCGATGCGACTGGTGGTGAGACGAATGCTCTCGCCATCGACCGTGACCGTGCCCTGATTGGGGATTTCCAGCATGTTGATGCAACGCAGCAATGTGCTCTTGCCCGAACCACTGGCCCCGATCAGGGACACCACACCGCCCTCCCGGGCAGTCAGCGAAACGCCCTTGAGCACCTCGAACTGGCCGAAGCGCTTGTGGATGGAATCCACCTCCACCATCTTCGGCCGCTCCGCCTTTGCGGCTCGGGTATCGACCGAAACGGTCGGGCGCACGTCGATGCGCGGGCCAGCTCCCAGGGTGGCGGCAAAACGGCGGATGCGCGCGCAGGCCTCGGCCAATTGCTCTTCGCCCAAGCTGAATGACAGCCGCACGAAGCCGGCGGCGGAAGGGCCGAAGGCCGCCGCGTCCAGCACCGAGACGCCGGTTTCGCGGAACAGCTTCCAGGCGAAGTCCAGGGAACTGAGGCCGCTGCCGCGTACGTCGAGCAGCACGAACATCCCGGCTTCGGGCGTCAGCACCTCGAACGGCGCGCAGTTCTGCAGCGCATCGACCACCAGGTCGCGGCGACGCCGATAGCAGGCGCGCATTTCCCCGGTCACCTGGTCGTAGGTGCGCACAGCGGTCAACGCAGCTTCCTGCACGAAACCGGGAAGGCCATACAACACGTTCAGCGCCAGGTTTTCGATGTGGGCCACGAGTTCGGGACTGGCGATCACCCAGCCGGTGCGCCAGCCGGTCATGGCGTGGGACTTGGACAGGCTGCCGATGCTCACGGTGCGCTCGCGCATGCCCGGCAAGGTGGCGAAGTAGCGGTGCGGTTGTTCGAAGGTCAGGCTCTCGTAAACCTCATCCACCACCACCCACAGGTCGTGCTGCTGCGCCAGCTCGGCGATGGCCTGCATTTCTTCGGTACTGAGCACCACGCCGGTCGGGTTGTTCGGATTGGCGAAGAAGATCGCGCGGGTACGCTCGCTGATGGCTCCACGCAAAGCCGCGAGGTCGGGACGGAAGCCGCCCTCCGCCGGACAGGGCACCCTTACCAGGGTGGCGCCGGTAGCCTTCAACGTGGCTTCGTAGGTGACGTACACCGGATCGAAGACGATGACCTCATCGCCGGCCTCCAGCAAGCACATGGCCGCCGCGTAAAGGCCGTTCTGTGCGCCAGCCACGAGGATGGTGCTGTCCGCCGACACCGGCTGGCCGGTCAGGCGGCCATGCAGATCGGCGATGGCCTGGCGCAGCTCGGGCCGGCCGGCAACGTCACAGTAATGGGTATCACCGGCCTGCAAGGCCTGGATGGCTGCGGCGGTGATGGGGGCGGGGGTTGCGAAATCCGGGTCGCCAATGCTGAGGACTATCACGTCCTCGCCCGCACGTTGGGCGGCGATGGCCGCGTAGTGAATATCCCAGGCTGCTGTGCCTGGCCCTGCCATTCTCTCCACTAGCGAAGCGAAACGCATGTTCGGGCCCCATTGCAAAGGGTGAAGTCCGGGTCACGTGACTGCATCAGCGAACCGGCGAGTGGCCCAACCATAGCCGAGCATGAACGAGTGTTCAATAGCGTTTTCGGCCTTGTTTTTCCCGCCCCGCGCGATGCCCCGAGACAGAGCGGATGCACCGGAAAAAACAGCCACAACGCCCCAGGAACGGGCATGTCAGACCGGGGAGAGGCGGTATATGCTGGCGCCATGCTGATCGATACCCACAACCATCTTGACTTCCCCGACTTCGACGCCGATCGCAGCGGCGTGCTGGCGCGTTGTCGCGCCCTGGGCGTGCGGCGCCAGGTCCTGCTCGGGGTGTTCCGTGACAACTGGCAGCGGGTCTGGGACCTGGCCAATTCCGGCGACGATTTCTGCACCGCCTTCGGCCTGCACCCGGTCTATCTGGCACAGCACCGGGACGAGCATGTGGCGGAACTGCGCCAGTGGCTGGCGCGGCACGCGGGCCACCCGAAGCTCTGCGCCGTGGGGGAAATCGGCCTGGATTACTTCGTCCCCGAACTGGACCGCGACGAACAGCAGCGTCTGTTCGAGGCGCAGCTGGCCCTGGCACAGGAGTTCGAGCTGCCGCCGCTGCTGCATGTACGGCGCAGCCATGCGGCCGTGATCGCCACGCTGAAGCGTTTTCGCCTCAAGCGCGCCGGCATCATCCACGCCTTCGCCGGCAGCGCCGAAGAGGCAAAGGAATACCGCAAACTGGGCTTCCGCCTGGGCCTCGGCGGCGCTCCCACCTGGCCCCAGGCCAACCGCCTGCGCAAGGTGGTGGCGCAGCTGCCGCTGGAAGACATCGTGCTGGAAACCGACTCTCCGGACATGGCGCCGGCCATGCACCCCTATGGGCGCAACAGCCCGGAGTTCCTGCCGGATATCTGCGAGGCCCTGGCCGAAATCCGCGGCGTTACACCCGAAGAACTGGCCGCGGCCAGCACGCGTAACGCCTGCGAGGTGTTTGGCTGGAAGGATTTGCAGGGGTGAGCATTATTGCTCTCTGGTGGCGAATGAATTCGCGATGTCTGCATGACATGTTGCAAGCAGCTGCAGTGCCCGTTGGAGCTGGCTTGCCAGCGAATGGCCCCGTTTCGCTGGCAAGCCAGCTCCTACAAGGCTCCTGGACCTCTCGCAACAGCTAAGAATGAATTCGCCCCCACAGGGAACCCATCAGCCAAACATGAAAAAACCCGCCAATTGGCGGGTTGTTTCATTGGGTCGAACCTCAGACGCGGAACGCGCCGATCAGTTGCTTGAGCTGCGCCACCTGGCCGGACAGCTCGCGGCTGGCCCGCTCGGTCTGGCTCGCACCGTCGGCAGTGCGCTCACCGGCACGGTTGATCTCGACGATGTTCTGGTCGATATCGTGGGCCACGGCGGTCTGCTGCTCAGCTGCGGCGGCAATCTGCTGGTTCTGGTCGACGATCATGCCCACCGCGCCGAGGATGTTCTCCAGCGCCGCCTGCACCTTGCCAGACTGGCTGACCGTGCCATCGGCCATCTGGTGGCTGGCGTTCATCGCCTTCACGGCAGCACCGACGCCACCCTGCAGCTTGATGATCATCTGCTCGATTTCCTCGGTGGACTGCTGGGTACGCTTGGCCAAGGTCCGTACTTCGTCCGCCACCACGGCAAAGCCGCGGCCTTGCTCACCCGCCCGCGCGGCTTCGATCGCCGCGTTAAGCGCCAGCAGGTTGGTCTGCTCGGCGATGCCCTTGATCACTTCCAGCACACGGCTGATCGAGGCGCTGTCGGCGGCCAGCTGGTTGATCACGCTCACCGACTGGTCGATCTCGCTGGCCAGGCGCTCGATGCTGCCCAGCTGGGATTCCACCAGGGCGCGGCCGCTGACGGTTTCCTGATTCACGCTCTGCGCACTGTCCACTGCCGCAGCGGCGCTGCGCGCCACTTCCTGCGCGGTGGCCGACATCTCGTTCATGGCCGTGGCGACCTGCTCGATCTGGCTGCGCTGCCCGGCCACGGCCTGATTGCTCTCACCGGAGACCTGCTCCACGCGGCCGGCCTGACGCTCCACTTCGGCCACGGTATGGCCCACCAGCTCGATCAGGTCATGGATCTTCGCCACGGTGCCGTTGAACACCTGGCCCAGCTCGCCCAGTTCATCGCGGCCTTCGGCACGGAAGCTGACGGTCATGTCGCCGCCGGCGACCTGGTCCATCACCTTGCCCAGGCTCTTCAGGGTGGTACGCGTGGAGACGTAGAAGCCGCTGTAGAGGTAGACAATGGCGAGGAACACCACCAGCAGGGCCACCACCAGCAGCACGGTCTGCACGCGCTTTTCGGCCAGGCGTTTTTCCAGCTCGGCCTTGAGGAAGGCCAGTGAGCCGTCATTGAGCTGATAGGTCTTTTCCAGCGACGCCGTCACCTGGTCATAAAACTGCTGCCAGGGCGTGTCGAGGGTGTCGGCCATGATCACCTTGTCCTCGAACAGCGTGGCGCTCTGCTTGATGGTGTCGCGACTGGCGGCGGTCAGACCATCCAGCGCCTGGTGACCGCGCGGACTGCCGTCGAGGGCATCGGCGATCTTCAGGCCGTACTCGGCATTGAGCTTGTCCAGGTCCAGCAGCAAGTCGTCCAGCTTGGTGCTGGCCGCCGAATTGAGGAAACCCTGGCCGAGCGAATAGGCGCCTATGGCGCGCCCCTTGCCGATGGCCATGGTCACTTGCGGAGTGGTGGAGGTGACCAGTTCGGTGATCTGGCGCACGTCGGCCTGGTCGTCCTGGCTGAGACCGGCCTGGGCGGCGACGAACTTGATGAAGACCTGAGCGTTGCCCAGCAGCTTCTCGATCATCGCGCTCTTGCTCTGCAGGGAGGTTTCGCCCTTGGCAGCCTGCAAGGCCGTGATCAGCTCATCGCGCTTGGTGTTGAAGGCTTCGACCTGTTCAGCCTCGGACACCACCGGAGCCAGGCCCTGAAGGGTCGAAAGCAACTCCTGTTCAAGCGCAGTGACGCGCTTTTCCAGGTCCCCGGCCTGCCCCGACTGACCGATCATCGAGTTGATCATGACCAGGTCGTTCAGGCTCTCCAGGTTGCGGCGCACATGCAGGCTGGCACCCAACAGGTCGAGGCTCTGCAGTTCGGAGCGGGTACTGACGAATTGTCGGTAGGAGTCGCGCACCAGATAGAAGTTGGTGATCAACATCGGCAGGAAGAACAGAACACTGATCAGACTGAACTTCATCCCGAAACTGAGGCGGTTCATCAGCGCGATGGCAGGATACAACAGGGTCTTCACGAGACGTCTCCTGTTCTCATTTATTGTTATGGGCGCGCTCTGATCGGCTGACAGGATTCGGCCAGGGCCTCGCAGCATCCCCACGCTGCTTGGCGATCGCCGAGATCAGTCAGATGCTTCTGTGAGCAATGTCCGAAAATTCTGGCGCGCTCATCTGTGTACCCGATATCGGCAGGAGTTTCTGTAACTAAAGGTTAATCAAGGCGGGACCCGCCCGACGGCAGCGCCGGGCGGGCGGTGAAGCAGAACTCAGAACAGCAGGGCCCAGACGGCGAAACCGGCGTACCAGAGCACCGCAGCGCGAACCAGCAGTTGCCAGAGGGCATCCAGCGTTGCCACCCCGGCGTCACCCGTGGCGGGCTCCGGCAGTTCGGCAGCAGCGCGGCCGGCCAGTTCGATGTAGCGCCGCGCCGAGATCTCCCAGCTCAGCAGTTCGTGAAGCAGCACGCGGCTGACCCCGACGAAATTTCCCACCAGCGAGAAACTGGCCGCCAGCACCCGTACCGGCAACCAGTCGAAGGCGTGGCGAATCATCGCCGCTTGCTCGCGCAATGCCGGCGTGCCGGCTTGCTCGGAAGCCAACGCGAGCAAGCGGTAGGCCAGGGCCGCCACCGGGCCGAGCAGCGCGTACCAGAAGATCACCGCGAAGAAGCCCTGATAGGCCTGCCAGAGCTGATAGCCCTGTACCTGCTGCAGGAGATCGCCGCCCTCATCCGCCTCCAGGCCGAGGTCGCGTTCGGCGACGTGATAGGCACCCTGGGTATCGCCACGCCGCCAGGCATCGCGGAAGGGCCCCAGATCGGCCAGCACATCGCCGCGCCCCAGGCTGTAGATGATCACCAGCAAATGCACCGGCAGGGCCATCCAGCCATAGGCCAACGGCTCCAGCGCCAGCAGCACCAGCGCCAGGAGCACCAGGGGCAGCAGCACCAGTAACGCGAGGATCGCCCAGGGGCGCTCGCTCATGCGCGGGTTGGCTTCGGCCTTGGCCAGCTCACGCAGCCAGAAGCCGTCCTGCTGGATATGCCGGCGCCAGGCGGAGAATTTCTCGATCCAGAGCACCAACAACAACACCAGAAAATACATGGGTCCCTCCTCGTTCTATCGTGCGAGCGCGCCACGCAGGCGCGCCCAATCGAATGCAGGCCCGGGATCGGTCTTGCGCCCCGGGGCGATATCGCTATGACCGCAAATGCGCTCCGGCGTGATGGCCGGATAGGCAAGACGCAGTTGTTCCACCAATGCGATCAGCGCAGCGTACTGAGGTTCCGTGAACGGCAGATCATCGGTGCCTTCCAGTTCGATTCCCAGGGAAAAGTCGTTGCAGTTGTCCCGCCCCTCGAACAAGGAAACGCCCGCGTGCCACGCGCGCTCATTGCAAGAGACGAACTGGGTAACGGCACCATTGCGCTCGATGAGGAAATGCGCGGATACCCGGAGGTCGCGAATGCCCTCGAAATAGGGATGCTCGGCCGGGTCGAGGCGGTTCTGGAAGAACGCCTGCACCTTCCCCGTACCGAACTGCGCGGGCGGCAGGCTGATGTTGTGGATCACCAGCAGGGAAACCTCCCCCTGCGGGCGGCTATTGAAGTTGGGCGAGGGGCAGTGGCTGATGCCCTGGCACCAACCGGATGCGGGGTCCAGCTGCATGTCGGCTCCTTGGTCTGCCGCCCACTTTAGGCGCAGTCGAGCCATTTTAGCGAGTGGCGGGACAGGGAGCGGCAATTGCCTCTGTTTTGAATGTGCAGGATGGGTGAACACGGAGCGATACCCATCGACCACACGCGATGGGTATCGCAGGCTCCACCCATCCTACTGAAACGTGCTGTCGAGCTCAGGCGCCTTTGAGCCGACGCAGGTTGCCGATCACCGATTCCAGCGCGCGGTCGAACAGCAGGGCATCGTCCAGCAGGCGGATCGCATTGCGGCGGAACTCCACGGCCAGGCCCATGCGGGTCTTTTCCAGCACTTTCATGCCGGTGCGGTTGACGAAGATGTACTTGCCCGTGGGCTTGATCAGCGCCGCCAGCTTGCAGCGCAGCTTGTGCTCGTCGTCTTCCTGGAACTCGACCCAGCTCCCCACGCGAAGGCTGTCGACAAAGCCAAGCGCCTCGTCATCATCCGCCAGGGAAACTTCAGGCTCCTGTACTTGAGGCTCGCCGGGGGCGACCAGGACGATTTCTTCCACGACCGCCACCATGGCCGGCGCAGACTCATCTTCCGGCTCGGCGTCGTCCGGCAGGTCAAGCAACGGCGGCGGCGATTCCAGACCGTCGTCAGCAACCACTTCCACCGGCTCGGGCTTGCGGAAACGCTGGAAGGCCTGAACGTGCAGGGTCTCCAGTTGGCTGAAGAATTCGCTGGTGGAGAAGGGATCGAACGCGGCGCTGGCCAGGCCATCGCGCAGGGACTTGAGCAGCCCCGGCACCAGCTCCAGCAAGCGCGCACGGGCTTCCGGCGCATCGTGGGACTCCACGCTCCAGATCAGGTCGTCCATGGTTTGCAGAGCGGATTGCCATTCGACCGACTCAACCCCGTGCTTGAGGCAACTCAGCAGCAGCACCTTGCTCCAGGCCTCCTGCAGCAGGCGCACCACCACTTCCGGCAGGGTGCGGCCCAGCAGGCGCTGGTTGAGCGCGTCTTCCACCTGCCTGCGAGCCAGTTCGGCCTTGGCGCGGCCTTCTTCGGCATCCCGCGTGCGCTGTTCCAGCAACTCGCTGCGGCGGCGCTCGTCACCGGCATAGGCCAGGAACTCGGCGAGCAGCTCCGAGAAAATCGCCGGGTCGTCGACGAAATCGTTCAGCAGGCGCTGCACCACCTGCTCGATGCGATGGTAGAGACTGTCGCGCTGGGCTTCGTCCTGCTCTACCCAACCAAGGGCGGCAGAAGCGATTTCGTTGAGCAGGCGGCGAGCCGGGTGGCTGCCACGGCTGAAGAAGGTCTTGTCCAGCAGGGCGACCTTGAGCATCGGAATCTGCATGCGGCCGATGAGCGCCTTGAGCGAATCCGGCAGGGTGCGGTCATCGAGGATGAACTCGAAGAGCATGGACACGAGGTTGATGACGTCATCGTCCACCTGTCCGACCACCCGCGCCCGACCGCTGCGGGCGCTGGCACGAGTGAGCAGTTGGTCGAGGCTCATCCGCAGGTCGTAGTCATCGTTGTGTTGCTGCGGCAGGTGCTGCTGCAGATGCGACAACAGGCGCATCAGGTCGATGCTGCTGACCGGAACCGCATCAGCGGGATGCTCCCGGCGCGGCAATGCCGTGCCGCGTACCTGCGACAGCAAATCCTGGAGCACGCCAAAGACTTCCTGCACGCCCTCTTCGGTCACCTGACCACCGCCAGCCGCGTTACCGGACTGGGCTTGGCGCCCCGCGGTGCTGGAACGCTCCGACTGGCGCCGCGCCGGTGCCGAGCGCAGGTCCGGGAGCACGCCGGCGGTGACCAGCTGCTGGTTGGCTTCGGCGTACACCTGGTCCAGCTCGGTGAGGACGTACTTCTCGAACAACTTGAAGATGATCAGCTTGACCTTGATCTCCACCCCGAGGCTACGGCAGGCGTCGAGGAAGGCCTCGCACAGCGGGCGCGGCCCCAGGGGGTTGGTCTTGTCATCGACCTTCTTGCTGACGAGGGTGTTGAGACGGGTGGTGAGGTGCCCCAGGGCAACGCCGTCGCGCGCCATCACCTTGGCGACCATGGCGTCCAGTGCCACGGTTTCCTCGAGTTCGTCGTTCTGCACCAGGGACAGGCTGTCGAAAGACACCGCATCCAGCTGCGGCGATTTGCCTATCTCATATTGATTGAGAGCCGAGAATGACTCGAAGACCTTCTGCAGGAAGGTCCGCTCGATGCTCTTGCGCTTCAGCCGCAAGTCGCGCATCGCCTCGAAGAAGGCATTCTGCTCGGCATTGCTGGTGGCGCGGTCCGCCATCTCGAAGAGGGTGTCGTCCGCATTGTCGAACAGCGCCTGAAGCGTCTGCTTCAGCTGCAAGGCGACTTTGTCGCGCACCTGGATCAAGGCCACGGGCAGCCTTCCTACCGGCGAGGTTGGCGATTGCTGGGTGGCCCCCTTGTTCAGCGGCACCACCTTAGCGTCGGTCTGCATCACGAGCCTCCCGCAGGCCGTGCCCTTGCAATGGGCCTATCGGACCGCAAATCGATCATGGGGAGTCATCCATAACGTCAATCAACTGGCGTCAAAAATAGAAATTTCCGATGTCATTATATGGATGATGCTGTGACAACCAAGCGGAGATTTCCTACAGACATGAATCAAGTCACAGATGTAGGGGTTTCGGCCGACCAACGCACAAGGATCCACGCCTGACTATCTAGCAGAAAGCGTAACGCGGTTGTTCATCGGCACTGCGCCAGTCGTCGGCAGCCTTTATAATCGCCGCCATCCTGCCTGCGGAGCCCACCATGCCCAACCTTCTCCTCGCTGACCTCACCGCTGAAATCGAGGCCAACGTACGCACCGCCCTCCAGGAAGACATCGGCAGCGGCGACATCACCGCCCAACTCATTCCCGAAGAGCGTCAGGCCCGCGCCACCGTAATCACCCGCGAAGCCGCCATCATCAGCGGCACCGCCTGGGTGAACGAGGTGTTCCACCAGCTCGACCCACGCGTGAAGGTGGAGTGGCAGGTACAGGACGGCCAGCACGCCGACGCCAACCAGGCCCTCTTCCACCTCGAAGGCCCGGCCCGCGCCCTGCTCAGCGGCGAGCGCAGCGCACTGAACTTCCTCCAGTGCCTGTCAGCCGTCGCCACCCGCGTCGGCCACTATGTGGAACGGGTCAAAGGCACCCAGGTGAAGCTCCTCGACACCCGCAAGACCCTGCCCGGCCTGCGCCTGGCGCAGAAGTACGCCGTGACCTGCGGCGGCGGCCACAACCACCGCATCGGCCTGTACGACGCCTTCCTCATCAAGGAAAACCACATCGCAGCCTCCGGCGGCATCGCCCAGGCCATCCAGGCCGCCCACCGCATCGCCCCCGGCAAGCCGGTGGAAGTGGAAGTGGAAAGCCTGGACGAACTCCAGCAGGCACTGGATGCCGGCGCCGACATCATCATGCTCGACGAACTCAGCCTCGACGACATGCGCACCGCCGTCACCCTCACCAACGGCCGCGCCAAGCTCGAAGCCTCCGGCGGCATCAACGAAACCACCCTGCGCACCATCGCCGAGACGGGCGTCGACTACATCTCCATCGGCACCCTGACCAAAGACGTCAAGGCCATCGACCTGTCGATGCGGCTGAGCCTCTGACAGATTCCAAACCTGCAGCTCGGAATCGCCGGGCTGCACGGGGTGCTCCTGGCCACGTTCCAAAAACGCGTTTTCCCACGTTCGAATGAACTGGCTCAGTCTGCGCTACGTGCTGGGATTCCGCGGGCTCCCTGTAGGAGCCAGCTTGCTGGCGAACGGGACAGATTCGCGAGCAAGAACTCGGTGCTACTGGCTCAACCCGGACAGAAACCGGATGCCCGCCGGCCGAAGTCGGAAACTCAGCCCGTTACGCGGGTAGGAATCACTTCTGCGTGGAGCTTGATGCCAAGAGCCCGCGTCACCTTGAGGATGGTCGCGAAACTCGGGTTACCTTCACCCGACAGAGCCTTATACAAGCTTTCGCGTCCAAGACCGGTATCCCGCGCGAGCTGCGTCATGCCTTTGGCCCGGGCGATGGTGCCCAGCGCTTTGGCAATGAACGCCGCATCATCCCCGGCTTCCTCGATACAGGCCTCCAGGTAGAGCGCCATGTCCTCATCGGTTTTGAGGTGTTCGGCGCTGTCCCATTTACGCAGTTTGACGCTAGTCATGCCGACCTCCTAAAGCTGGCGCGCAATATTGATCGCGGCCTTGATATCTTTCGGCTGGGTGGACTTGTCGCCACCCGCCAGTAGGATCACGATTTCCAGACCGCGCTGCGTGAAGTACACGCGGTAGCCTGGCCCGTAGTGAATGCGCATCTCCGAAACGCCCTCGCCCACCGGCTCGCAGTCACCGAAGTTGCCGTCCTCGGCCCGGTCTATGCGCGCCTGGATACGCATGACGGCCCGCTTATCTCGGAGGCTGGCGAACCATTCATCGAACGAGTCAGTAGTGAGAATGCTCTTCATAATCCACATGTATCCCTTGAGATACAGATGATAGGCACAGTGGCACTGCTGCGCAATTCCCAAGCGATCCGATTCGTTGCCAAGCGCTCCCACCGGCGTCGACTACATCTCCATCGGCACCAAAGACGTCAAGGCCATCGACCTGTCGATGCGGCTGAGCCTCTAAATCCCACCTCGCCGAGCCCCGGGCGTTGCCATGCGCCCCGGGCAAGGCTATGGTGCGGCCGTCCTGGCAAATTCCAGGACCGGGTTTGGCGACCCGAAATACAAGTTGGCGCTCAGGCGCCCCAGACTATTGCAGGCGCTTTTTTGTGCCCGCAATGCTGTGTCATGGCGGCTGTGCGCGGGAGACCGAAAGGTCTGCCGGGAGCCAACTTGCCCGGTTCGCCAACCTGCGCACAGCTGTCACCTCTTATCGTTTGGCGACGATTTGTGTGACAGCTCCATTTCGCAAGTTGGAGCCTCACCCATGAACATTGGAAGTCCGCACTCACAAAAGGCCGCGAGTACTCCCCTCACCTGGCAAACCATCATCACCCCGGCCCAAAGAACCGTCGGAGGCGGTCTATGAACAACATCGCCCGCATTGCCGACCTCCAGGGCGACCGCCTCCTGACGGCCAGCTACGCCCTCAACACCATCGCCGATCTGCTGGGCTGCGACGGCCTCGAACACCACCTGAGCGACAAGGACCTGAAAGGCCTGCACCACGCCGTCAAGACCATCTCCGACCTGATGAAGTGCTCGGCCATGGACCTGTACAACGTTGCCGAAAAAGTGGGCAGAAAAGACTGAGAAGCGAGCGGCCCGCCGCCACGCAGCGAGCAAAGCCGCGAAAAGCAAAAAGCCCCGCAGAACCTGCGGGGCTTTTTGCTTGGATCATGGTGCCGGTAAGAGGAATCGAACCCCCGACCTTCTCATTACGAATGAGCTGCTCTACCGACTGAGCTACACCGGCCAAAAACGTGATGCAGAAGCTAGCACTTTTCGATCAGCACAATCAATATTGGCAAGTCATTTGCAGGCCCCATCACTCCCAACCAAGAAAGACACGGCATAAAATGCTTAGCAAAAACTATGTTTACGCGATGGGCTGGGTAATTCTCATCCTCTGCTACACAGTTTCGATGCCCTACAGCATGCAGATTATTTCGAATGCAGGCGTTTACTGGGCATTCGGGGTCGACCCAATAATAGTAGTAATAAGCATTGCCATAATTTATGCATTGTCCCTACCCCTCTACTACCGCTCCCTTGATCAAAACCATATAGGGAAATCGGTCATCGCCTGGCAAGCAGTCAGAGACCTTGCCACCTTCAAAAAGCTCACTCAAGAAAAAAGAACTGCACTCCTAGCAGTCCTTATAAAAGGGTACTTCACTCCACTTATATTCGGATGGTTCTTTTTCTGCCTCTATTCAATATTCAACTCAGCAGAACAGCTAGCACTTGGCGATCTCTCTCTCAAAAACATTTACTCCCTCCTTTTCAACACATTAATCCTCATCGACACCGGCGTATTCATTCTTGGCTATACTTTTGAGCATCCAAGACTCGGAAACACAATAAAGTCTGCCGACCCTAATATCAGCGGCTGGTTCTTTGCTTTGATCTGCTATCCACCGCTACTAGACCACACAAGAAATATAATCGAGTGGTCCAACCACTCCACAACGACAGGGACCGACCTTATCATCGCCACCCTCAGTTCCATCGCGATGCTCGTCCTGATGGCCATCTACACATGGGCATCCGTAGCCCTAGGTTTCAAAGCCAGCAACCTAACAAACCGTGGCATTATCAACAAAGGCCCATATAAGTATGTCCGTCACCCTGCCTACGCTGCAAAGAATCTTTCATGGTTCGTAGGCGGACTCCCGCTAGCACTAACCATTGCCCAGGAAAATCTCCAGCAGGGACTACTCGCGCTTATCGGCATGCTGTGCTGGATCGGCATATACGTGATGCGAGCAATTACGGAAGAACGACACCTGTCTTCAGATCCTGACTACAAGGAATACATGTCCAAGGTGCGGTACAGGTTCGTGCCCGGTATTATCTAACTCGAAGCGCAGATGATATCGACTGATACATCTGCCTAGACAGGGCGTCCGCGTCGCGAGGCCGAGCGTTGAAAAGGGCAACCACGATGTGCCCCTCAGCCATGCGAAGCACGAACGAAAAGCACCCTGGCATTGCACCGAAGTGCGTCAAGTCTGCCTGTCCGTCCGCCCGGGGCCAAACCCGCCATCCGTACCCGTAGAAGTTGCTCCCGTGCTGTGCGAGCGCTTTTGCACTGACAATTGGGTAGACGGGGCCACGCTGAAAAAGATCTAGCAGTGCATCGACAGTAGATGCCCATCCTCCTGCGCCACTTAGGCGCTGGAGGCTCGCGGCACCAACATCAACAACCGCCCAGTTCCTCCCCTGCTTTTGGTAGTTGAGGGAACGTCCCGTTTTATAGCCATCGGGCCCCTGCACCCCGCTAACCCTCAACGGATTCAGCAGGAGTTCCTTTGCCGACTCGAAGTACGGCTTCCCAACTTTTTTCTCGACAATCAGGCTCAGCAGGCAATATCCGAGGTTTGAGTACGCATACCTCGTGCCGGGGTGAAACTGCAACCCATGCTGGAGCATTGCTTTGGCAACACCCTGACACGTCGAACCATCCGAGAGACCAATTCTTGAAAGATCAAACCCCGGATACAACGGATCGAAAGTCACTTCCCTGTCCCAACCAGCAGTATGCCTTAGCAAATGCACTACCTTTACCTCGGGATATCCCCCAACCCGCGCATACTCGAATTCTGGAAGAAGCGCGACTAGCTGATCAGACAGACCAAGGCGCCCCATTTCTATCAACCTCATGATAATCATCGCTGTTATCGGCTTGGAAACACTCGCAATATTGAAAACTGTTTCTCGATCAACCGCTACGCGCGCCCGAACATCAGCATACCCTTCGCTTATTACCTCTCTTACTCCATCCGCATACTGGACACCTACAACCCCCCCAGGAAACTGACCACTATTCAATAGAGATGCGATATAGACAGATAAAGGGAGCTCACCGGAACTCCTTGAGAGCAGCAAGATAGAAACAAGCAGAATGTACCGATACATTTCCCTACCCAAAAAGAAAAGGCCTCACTCGAGGTGAGGCCTTTCATATTTACTAGCGGTACTTCCAATTAGCCGCCAGTAGTGGTGCTGCCACCGCTGGTGGTGGAACCGCCGCTGGTGGTGGAGCCGCCGCTAGTGGTGGAGCCACCACCAGAAGTGATGTTGTTCTTAGTGATAGCACCCGAAGCAACGGTGTTGGTCACGGTGGTGGTATTGTTCCAGGTCAGCGAGGAGCCACCGGCGTTCACAGCGGGGGTCATGGTGATAACCAGGCCATCTACACCAGTACCAATACCGGTTGCCAGAGTCAGAGCAATGACTCCATCAGTAACAGTTGCACTAGCAACTTCCTTAGTCGGCGTGAAGGTCGGAATACCAGTCGCACCAGTATCACAAGCAGTCAGAACACCACCTGCCTCTTGAGCGCAGAGAGCAACAGCGGTTTTCAGCGAATCAGCTGCGGTCAGAGCGTTACCGACCTTCGCCTTGATGGTGTAGTCCTGATACTGCGGAATGGCTACGGCAGCCAGAATACCGATGATCGCTACCACGATCATCAATTCAATCAGGGTAAAACCTTTTTGTGCCTTCATTTATTGATCCTCAAATGGAGTAGGCCAGTTGCCTGCGATAGCTCTAGCAGATGACGTGCCAAGTTCTCTAACCACCATCGAAGCTCGCGGCACAAGCATCTTTCGCAGCCAGGCTCAACCTCGATCAACCAGATCACTTGTTCGACCAAGCTAACGAACCACCCTTTTCTAGCCACTAACTGACTATTTTTGTCACCCTCTCTGAGCGTATTTGGCGTCACGGATCAACTACGTTATAAGGCAGGGTCACAACTGGCAGACTGACGCTTCCTCATGAACGAGACCGCCCCCACGCTATCCGGCCTGGCCAAACAACTGGTGCTGACCAATCTCCTCGATGAGCGGAGCGCCCTGCAGGCCCATACCCAGGCGCAGCGCAACAAGATTCCGCTGATCACTTACCTGGTCCAGAACAAGCTGCTGAAGAGCCGAGATTTGGCGGAGATGGCGGCTGAGCAGTTCGGCATCGCCTTTCTCGATCTGTCCAGCATTGATAAGGAGTCCCAACCGAAGGAGCTGGTCAGCGAGAAGCTCATTCGCCAGCACCGCGCCCTGCCGCTCTGGCGTCGAGGCAACAAGCTGTTCGTGGGCATTTCCGACCCGACCAACCATCAAGCAGTTACCGATATCCAGTTCAGCACCGGCCTGAACACCGAAGCCATCCTGGTCGAGGATGACAAGCTGGGCGATGCCATCGAGAAGTTCTTCGACTCCGCCACCAGCGGCATGGAGGACCTTGGGGACGTCGACCTGGATGGTGTGGATGTCGAGGCGGTCGATGACGACAAGAAGGACAGCCCCGGCGGCGTGGATGCGGACGACGCCCCGGTGGTGCGCTTCGTTAACAAGATGCTGCTGGACGCCATTCGCGGTGGCTCCTCAGACCTGCACTTCGAGCCCTACGAGCGCTCCTACCGGGTGCGCTTTCGTACCGACGGCATGCTGCATGAGGTGGCGAAGCCACCGATCCAGTTGGCCAGCCGCATCTCCGCGCGCCTGAAGGTAATGGCCGCATTGGATATCTCCGAGCGCCGCAAGCCCCAGGACGGGCGGATCAAGATGAAAATCTCGAAGTCCAAGTCCATCGACTTCCGCGTCAACACGCTGCCCACTCTCTGGGGCGAGAAGATCGTGATGCGGATTCTCGACCCCACCAGTGCGCAGATGGGCATCGATGCACTGGGGTACGAGGAGGAGCAAAAGGAGCTGTACCTGGCCGCGCTGAAGCAGCCACAAGGCATGATCCTGGTCACCGGCCCAACCGGTTCGGGCAAGACGGTATCGCTCTACACGGGCATCAATATTCTCAACACCGTGGACATCAACATCTCCACCGCCGAAGACCCGGTGGAGATCAACCTGGAAGGCATCAACCAGGTCAACGTCAACCCGAAGCAGGGCATGGACTTCGCCCAGGCACTGCGCGCCTTCCTGCGTCAGGACCCAGACGTGATCATGGTCGGTGAGATCCGTGACCTGGAAACCGCCGAGATTGCCATCAAGGCCGCCCAGACCGGCCACATGGTGTTGTCGACCCTGCACACCAACAGCGCGGCGGAAACCCTGACCCGCCTGCGCAATATGGGCGTGCCGGCCTTTAACATCGCCACCTCGGTCAACCTGATCATCGCCCAGCGCCTGGCACGCAAATTGTGTAGCCATTGCAAGAAGGAAGTGGACGTTCCGCGTGAGGTGCTGGTCAAGGAAGGCTTTCCGGAAGCCAGGATCGGCAGCTTCAAGTTGTATGGCCCGGTTGGCTGCGACAATTGCAACCTGGGCTACAAGGGCCGAGTGGGTATTTATGAAGTGGTTAAAATCACGCCGGCCATGCAGCAGCTTATTATGGAAGAAGGCAACTCCATCCAGATCGCCCAGCAGGCGCGCCGCGATGGCTTCAATGACCTGCGAACCTCCGGCCTGGTAAAAGCCATGAATGGCATTACCAGCCTTGAGGAAGTCAACCGCGTGACCAAGGATTAACCATGGCGGAAAAAGCGCTGAAAACAAGTACCTTCGCCTGGGAAGGTACGGACAAGAAAGGCAGCAAAGTCAGGGGCGAGCTGAGCGGCCAGAACCCGGCGCTGGTGAAAGCGCAACTGCGCAAACAGGGCATAAACCCCACCAAGGTGCGCAAGAAGTCTACCTCTCTGCTGAACGCAGGGAAGAAGATCAAGCCCCTGGACATCGCCCTGTTCACACGCCAGTTGGCCACCATGATGAAGGCCGGCGTGCCCCTGATGCAGTCCTTCGACATCATTGGCGAAGGCTTCGAGAAACCGGCGATGCGTAGGCTGGTGAATGAGGTCAAGCAGGAGGTTTCCTCGGGCAACAGCCTGGCCAACTCCCTGCGAAAGAAGCCGGAATACTTCGACGAACTGTATTGCAACCTGGTGGACTCCGGTGAGCAGGCAGGTGCGTTGGAAACCCTGCTGGACCGAATTGCTACCTACAAAGAGAAGACTGAGGCACTGAAAGCCAAGATCAAGAAGGCAATGAACTACCCCATTGCCGTGGTTGTGGTCGCCATCATTGTTTCGGCAATTCTCCTTATCAAAGTTGTTCCCCAGTTCCAGTCCGTTTTTGCAAACTTTGGCGCTGAGCTTCCAGCCTTCACACTGATGGTCATCGGCATTTCTGAGATTCTTCAGGAATGGTGGTTCATCGTTCTACTTGGCTTCTTTGCTGCTGGTTTTCTAGTCCAGCAGGCCCATCGAAAATCTGAGAAATTTCGCGACTGGGTCGACCGCACTGTGCTCAAACTCCCGATTGTGGGCGACATTCTCTACAAGTCGGCCGTGGCGCGCTTCGCCCGCACCCTGGCAACGACCTTCGCAGCCGGCGTGCCGCTTGTGGACGCCCTCGACTCGGTCGCCGGTGCCAGCGGCAACGTTGTCTTCAAAACCGCTGTACTCAAGGTCAAATCCGACGTTTCGACCGGTATGCAGCTGAACTTCTCCATGCGCACTACCGGTGTTTTCCCGGCCATGGCCGTGCAGATGACCGCCATTGGCGAAGAATCCGGTGCACTGGATGAAATGCTCGACAAGGTCGCAAGCTTCTACGAGGCCGAGGTGGATAACGCCGTGGACGGCCTGACCGCCCTGATGGAGCCTATGATCATGGCGGTCCTCGGCGTATTGGTCGGTGGCCTGATCATTGCCATGTACCTGCCCATCTTCCAGCTCGGTAACGTCGTCTAAACCATGCAATTGATCGACTTTCTGGCCAGCCACGCGCTGGCCTTTGTTTTCTGCGCCCTGCTGCTTGGTCTTTTGGTGGGCAGCTTCCTCAATGTGGTAATCCACCGCCTGCCGCAGATGATGTTGCGCGACTGGCAAGAGCAGGCCCGCGAGGCGCTGAGCCTGCCGGCCGAGCCCAAGGGGCCGGTGTTCAACCTGATCCTGCCGAATTCCCGCTGCCCGCAGTGCAGCCATGAGATTCGCGCTTGGGAAAACATCCCGCTGGTGAGTTACCTGGCGCTGGGCGGCAAGTGTTCTTCCTGCAAGGCGCCCATCAGCAAGCGCTACCCACTGCTGGAACTGGCGTGCGGCCTGCTGTCGGCCTATGTGGCCTGGCATTTCGGTTTCAACTGGCAGGCCGGCGCCTTTCTGGTGCTGACCTGGGGCCTGCTGGCGATGAGCATGATCGACGTCGACCACCAGTTGCTGCCAGATGTGCTGGTGCTGCCGTTGCTGTGGCTGGGCCTGATCCTGAATAGCCAGGGCCTGTTCACCAGCCTGGAAGATGCACTCTGGGGCGCGGTGGCTGGCTACATGAGCCTGTGGTCGGTGTATTGGCTGTTCAAGCTGGTGACCGGTAAGGAAGGCATGGGCCACGGCGACTTCAAGCTGTTGGCGATGCTCGGCGCCTGGGGTGGCTGGCAGGTGTTGCCGCTGACCATCCTGTTGTCGTCCCTGGTGGGGGCTGTGCTGGGCCTGATCATGCTGCGCCTGCGCAACCAGGACACCGCGACCCCTATCCCCTTCGGTCCCTATCTGGCGATTGCCGGCTGGATTGCACTGCTCTGGGGTGATCAAATAACGGCGACCTATTTGCAGTTCGCCGGTTTCAAATGAACAAACCCTGGATTCTTGGCCTTACGGGCGGCATCGGTAGCGGTAAAAGCGCCGTCGCGGCCCACTTCACCGAGCTTGGTGTGCATCTGGTGGATGCCGACCAGGCTGCGCGCTGGGTCGTGGAGCCCGGTCGCCCTGCCCTGGCGAAGATCGCCGAGCATTTCGGCAGCGACGTGCTGCAGGCCGACGGCCAATTGGACCGCGCCGCGCTGCGCCAACGCATCTTCGAGAACGCGGACGAGCGCCGCTGGCTGGAAAGCCTGCTGCATCCGTTGATTGGGCAGGAGATCAGCCAATACCTGGCCAGTGCCGAATCCCCTTACGCCATTCTCGTTTCGCCGCTGCTGGTCGAGTCCGGCCAGCATCGCCTTACCCAGCGCGTGCTGCTGGTCGATGCGCCGGAGATCGCCCAGGTTCAGCGCACCATGCAACGCGACAAGGTGCCCGAAGCGCAGGTGCAAGCCATATTGAAGGTACAGGCCAGCCGTGAGGAACGGCTGAAGCATGCTCACGACGTGCTGCTGAACGACCGCGACCTGAGCTGGCTGCGCGCCGAAGTGGAGCGTCTGCATAACTTCTACCTGACCCTGCGAGGAGGCCAGCCATGAGCCAACCCGTCACTGTCGAGTGCCCGACTTGCGGCGCCCCGGTGGAATGGGGCCCGCAAAGCCCGTCCCGCCCTTTCTGTTCCGAACGCTGCAAGCTGATCGACTTGGGGGCCTGGGCCGCCGAAGAACATGCGATTCCCGGCGACAATACGGAAGACGAACTCTTCTCCGGCGACCTGCCGCCGCGCGAGCACTGAAGCAGCAGTGCGTAGGATGGCGTTGAGCGAAGCGAAACCCATCGGTTCCATGCCAAGGCTTCGCTGCTCTCGTGGGTTGGTCCGAACCCTGCGAGACCGGACACCCGGCTCAGGCCTCGCTCGTTGGGCTTCGCTACGCTCTGCGCCAATCGACGCAACGCGCGCGCTCAGTCCACTCAAGGCCGCATGAAGCCGTAGTCGCGCTCCGGGTCGAGGTTGTCCGCCAGGAAGGTCAGCTCCTGAGCCAGATCATCCGCCGGGCGCAGCATTGCACTGCGCTCGACGACTGCACTCAGCAGGGCGCGTAGTGCCAACTCTTCGCTGAAACCTTCCTGCTTTGCTGCCTCCAGGCTCTGCTCCAGGGCGGTTCTTGCCCAGTCGTGAATCCCCATGTCGTCTGCCCCTCATGTTGGTGGATGGAACCGCTATGTCTGCGTTAGCTGTTGCGAGAGATTGACCCTCTGGCCAAGAGCCTAGGGGCAATGCAGCTGCCTACAACACGCAATGCAGACATAGCCGATGGAAAAGCGCCATCCACGCTACGAAACCGGGCGGCATGAGTTCCTTGACGCAAATCAGGTGTCAGCTGGGGATAAGGCGAGCGAATCCCAGGTGATCAACGCGGCGTGTCGTCATCCTTCCAGGGTGCCTGGAGGTAACGGGTGCGGTTGAAGGTCTCCAGCCAATCCGGGCAGAACACCACCAGGGCAGTCACGGCCGTGCCGTTGATAAAGGCTTCAGGGAACATCACCAGCCAGAGATAGCCGATGAAATCCTCCAGCCAGGGTGGCATGGGGAAGACGCCGTCCATCCACAGCAAACCCAGCCCGACCAGCACGCAGAGCAGCGCCGCCAGGGCCGCCGGAAAGAATCCGCAGCAGAAGATGTACACGAACAGATTGCGGGGCTGGTAGTGCTCGACCCATTTCGCGCACAGCTCCGTAACCAGCACGGGCAGCAGCACCAGCATGGCGCCGTTGACGCCGAGTGCGGCCAGGTCCTGCTTGCCCAGCATCAATAGCGCCACCTGTGCAGCCAGGCCGCTCAGCACTGCCAGCGGCCAATCCAGCAATAGGGTTACGGCGGTCATGCCGATGAAGTGGTAGGACACCCCCGAGTCGAAGTCCCGTCGCATCAGCCAGAGCAGGAAGACCACCAGCACAGTGCCGAACAGCAGGTGTTGCCGACGGGAATCGCTGAACAGCTCGACCCAGGGTGCGCGCCATATCGCCCAGGCTACGACCGGCAGGTAGATGGCCCAACCAAGCGCAAGGGTTTCCGTGGACAGGAGTTCAGCGGCAATCACGGCGCCAGTGACTCCAGGGCGGCACGCAGCGCCGCGGCATCACTGAATTCTTTCTGCTCCGTGAGCGTGCCGTGATCCAGCCGCAGCCAGAGCACGCGGGATGCTTCCCCCGGATAGCGGCTGGCGACGCGGGACTCACGGTCCAGCAGGACGCGATAGTTGTAGTCGCGCATGGCCGGCACGGCGAACATCGAAGAGACCAGCGACGGCATTCGGCTGATATCGGCCACGAACACCGCATGGCGGGCTTCGAGATAGTCCTTGGGCTGGCCTTCCAGAGCAGCTTTGACCAGCTTGTTGCCGTCCATGTCGCGGGCGACCAGCAGCAACTGCAGCCCATCATCCAGGCTGTACGGCTGGTCGTACTGGTCCAGCAAGGTCCAGGGTGACAATCGCTCACCCACTTCCAACGCATGGCTGAAGGTGGCCAACAGGCAAAGCATCAAGCCAAGGCAGATCCGCATCGAATCAGTCTCCAGTGGTCGAGTAAACCCGAATGTCCTCACGCTCCGACCAGCCCCGCTGCATGTGCCAGAAGGCCAGCGCCTCAGGCGCATCCTCCAGGACGAACACGTGGGACTTGCGGATACCCAGAATTGCCAGGCGTCGCAGCGCCTCCTGCAGCAAGGCCCGGGCCCAGCCCTTGCCGCGAAATGGCCCGTCGACCACCAGGTGCTGCAGGTAGCCACGGCGCCCGTCATGCCCGACCAACAGGCTGCCAGCTACCCGACCATGATCGTCCTCGAGCAGTAGGCAGAGATCGGGATTGCGCTGCAGGTACGCGCAAAAGGGCTCCAGCTCATCCTCCGCGCGCAAGCGGATTCCCGGCGTGCGGCGCCACAGCTCGAGCAGGGCGGTATGGTCGGCGGCAGTGATGGGGCGAATGCGCATCGTGGACTCCCGGCAAGTCTTGAAAGTTTACACCGCGCCAGCATCAGGCAACCTGCGCGCATTTGTCGCCACAGCCGCTCCGCTGGCGCTTCGGGGGTACCCAGAGCCCTGGCCGTAAGGCTAAGCTGCGGAACATGAACGAGTCCGACTACCTGCGCCTGCTGACGCGGCAGGCCGAGCAAGCCAACGACTTTCTGTCGAATGCGCGCAAGTGGGAACGCGAGCGCTGGGTCTGCCAGCGGCTCCTGCAGGCGCTCAACCTGCCCTATCGACTCGACGAGTTCAGTACCAGTCAGGAACCGCCGGACGTGCAGTTCCGCGAAGCCAACTTCGAGGTGTTCTTCGTACTGGACGAAGGGCGCCGCCTCAACGAGGAATGGCGCGCCGAACTGGAACGGCGGCGCAGCGCCTTTTCCCTGGCTCAACTGGTGCGCCGGGAAAGTCGCCCAAAGCGCATCGCCGCCGCCGAGCTCCAGGCACGCCTGGCGCCAACCCTGCGCAAGAAAGCCCGCAATTATGATGAGCGGGGCCTCGATCTGGGCGAGCTCGACCTGCTGGCCTTCGTCAACCTCAAGCGCGCCACACCTGACTTCAACAGTCCGTTTCCACCTCCCACCGAATACTTGCGCCAAGGCTGGCGCTCGCTGTCGCTGGTGGGGTCGAACTTCGCACGGGTGCTCTTCGCCCATGGCGACGCACCGGACTTCCTGCGCAACAACCTCGGTCGGACCATTCTTTTCGACGTAGGAGTCGGTCTTTGACCGGCTCCGCGCAAATTTACCCCGCCGCGCGTTGAGCCCCTGTGAATTCGCCGGCTAGAATGCCCACCACTACAAAGTCGAGGCCCCCATGCCCAGCCGCCTGACGCCCGAAGACCAGCAAAAGGTCGACCAGTACCTGAACCTCCCCCAGCACCAGGTGGAACGCCAGCCGTTCCGCCCGTGGCGACTGCTGTGGATTGTGCTGGCCATCGTCGTCGTGCTGGGCCTCCTCAGCCGCCTCCTGAGCCGACTGGTGCTATGAGCCGCCTCCTGCGCTCGCCCTCGGCGACAAAGAATTCCTATAGCCTTGCGAGACCTTCCCATGTCCCATCGTATCGTGATCGTCGGCGGCGGCGCCGGCGGCCTGGAGCTCGCTACCCGTCTGGGTAGAACCCTCGGCAAGAAAGGCCTGGCCAAGATCGTCCTGGCCGATGCCAACCTCACCCATATCTGGAAACCCCTGCTTCATGAAGTGGCGGCCGGCTCGCTGAACTCCACCGAGAACGAGCTGAACTATGTCGCCCAGGCCAAGTGGAACCACTTCGAGTTCCAGCTCGGCCGCATGAGCGGGCTGGACCGCAAGCGCAAGGTGATCCAACTGGCCGCCACCCATGATGAAGATGGGCGCGAGCTGGTGCCTGCCCGCGAACTGGACTACGACAGCCTGGTCATTGCGGTCGGCAGCACCACCAACGACTTCGGCACCGAAGGCGCGGCCCAACACTGCATCTTCCTCGACACCCGCGAGCAGGCCGAGCGCTTCCACCGCAAGCTGCTCAGCCACTATCTGCGCGCCCACGCCCAGCAGAACGCCAACGACCAGATCAGTGTGGCCATCGTCGGTGCCGGCGCGACTGGCGTCGAACTCGCAGCGGAGTTGCACCACGCCGCTCACGAGTTGGCCGCCTACGGCCTGGATCGCATCCAGCCGGAAAACATGCGCATCACGCTGATCGAGGCCGGCCCTCGTGTGCTGCCGGCCCTGCCGGAACGCATCAGCGCGCCGGTACACCACACACTGGAGAAGCTCGGCGTCACGGTGATGACCGGCGCTGCGGTCAAAGAGGTCACGGCCGATGGCTTGAGGACCGCCCAGGGCGAAAACATTCCGGCCAGCCTCAAGGTCTGGGCCGCAGGCATCCGCGCCCCCGCGTTCCTGAAGGACCTCGATGGACTGGAAAGCAACCGCATCAACCAGTTGGTGGTACGCCCGACCCTGCAGACCACCCGCGATGACGACATCTTCGCCTTCGGCGACTGCGCCGCCTGCCCCATGGGAGACGGCACCGAGCGCAATGTGCCGCCGCGCGCGCAGGCTGCGCACCAGCAAGCCTCACTGTTGGTGAAGTCGTTCAAGCTGCGCCTGCAAGGCCAGCCGCTGCCGGACTATCAGTACAAGGACTATGGCTCGCTGATCTCGCTTTCGAGCTTCAGCGCGGTGGGCAATCTCATGGGTAACCTGATGGGCAGCGTGAAGCTGGAAGGCTGGCTGGCGCGGATGTTCTACATCTCGCTCTACCGCATGCACCAGATGGCCCTTTACGGCGCTTTCCGCACTGGCCTGCTGATGCTCAGCGACCGCATCGGCCGTAGCACGGACCCACGTTTGAAACTGCACTGACCGGGGCTCGGCCAGGAGGGAATCTGCAATCCGGATTCCCTCCTCTCCTCGAACCCGCTCTAATTCAAGAAATCGAGACAAACAAAAAAGCGGCAAGGCTTTCGCCTTACCGCTTCTTCGGACCTCCCGAGAGGTCTTGTATGGTGGGTCGTGTAGGATTCGAACCTACGACCAATTGGTTAAAAGCCAACTGCTCTACCGACTGAGCTAACGACCCAAATGTGAGGTGGTCGGGGTAGAGAGATTCGAACTCCCGACATCCTGCTCCCAAAGCAGGCGCGCTACCGGACTGCGCTATACCCCGTATGGAAGTTGGCTCCGCGACCTGGACTCGAACCAGGGACCCAATGATTAACAGTCATTTGCTCTACCGACTGAGCTATCGCGGAACTTCGGTCTTCCAACTCTTTGTCGCCTCACCGTTTTGGTTTAGCGCTTCAGAGGCGCGCCATTTTACGGTTCCAGAACCGCCTGTCAACCCCCTAAAAAACGAATTCCTACAATGATTTGCAGAAGACCGGTCGAGTGCTATACCTGAGCCGTGGCGAGATCGTTGCAGGTCGTGGTCGCGACCTGTCTCCCTACAGGACGGCTATGAGCAATCAGGATCGACCCCCAACTCCTCCCGGCACCGTGACGACCCTGGCCAGCCGCGGCATACAACCGCGCTTCGGTGATTTGGTGCAAAGCTGCCGCAAGCTGGTGATGAACCGGTTGGCGGAACATCTGACGGGGGTTTTCGGCCAGGTTGACGACACGCTCTTCGAATGCGCCGAAAAGGCCGAGAACAATCAGGTCCAGACGCTGTTCTTCGACAGCATGCGGGACATCCGCAAGCAACGCCCGCAAATAGAACGCGCGTACCACCAGCGCATCGCCAAGAGTTTCGAAGACTTCCTCGGCGGCAAGCTGAAGCCCGAGCTGAAAGCCGGCGAGCTGGATGCCGACCACCTCCAGCTGATGGAAAACGAGGAGTACGAAGAAAGCCTGCTGGTCACCAATATGGTCAGCCGGGTCAAGTCGCGCTGTTCGCAGTCCCTGTTCGCCCTTGATCAGCGCCTGGCGGTACTCAACGGCGGGCGCAAGCTGGGAGACGACGACAACCCGTTCGGCCCGCAGGCTGTGGCACTGGCCTTCCGCGAAGCGCTGGAGCCCCACCCCTTCCCGCTGCGGATCAAGACCATCCTCTATATGCTTTTCGACCAGCATGTGATGCGTGGCCTGGACAGCGTCTATGAGGCCCTCAACCAACGGTTGATCCAGGCCGGTGTGCTGCCCAACCTCAAATACAGCGTGCAGCGCTCCACCACTGTGCCCCATCCGCCCTCATCGGCAGCGGCTAAGACACCACCCGGGGAGCAAGGGGCGCAACCGCCCACTCAATCGCCGTCCGCTCCCCAGGCGAGCGGCCCAGTGGATCTGACCGGCGCCCCACCCAGCGATCCCGGCCAACTGTTCAGCGGACTGGCCGCCTTGCTTGGCGAGCGCCGCATGCACCACAGCGACGCCCCGCTCCCCGGCGGAACCCCGAGCATCTCGAGCTTTGCTCCGCGCGGCGCAACCCGCACCTACAGCGCGGCGGAACTGCTGGAAGCGCTGAACCGCCTGCAACAACAGTCCGCCCAGGACCTGGCCAGCAAGCTGCGCCAACCGCAGCGCGTCGAAGGCCTGAAAGCCGACCTGCAACAACAACTGGAAAGCCATAGCAGCCTGCCGGGCCAGCAGAAGCTGTCCGACTACGAAGCGGACGTGATCGACCTGGTCGGCATGCTCTTCGACTTCATTCTCGACGATGACAACCTGGCCGACATCTACAAGACCGCCCTCTCCCACCTGCACACGCCCTACTTGAAGGTCGCCCTGCAGGACAAGGCGCTCTTCACCCAGCATCACCACCCGGCCCGCCGCCTGCTCAACAGCATGGCCCAAGCCGGCGTGCTCTATGCCAGCGAAGGCGAGGAGCGCGGGCTGCTGGCGAAAATGCACTGGGTGGTGGAGCGCGTCGTCCATGGCTTCAGCGGCGACCTGCTGCTGTTCGACAGCCTGCTGGACGAGTTCAACGAATACACCGGCACCCTGCGGCACAAGGTGGAACTGCGCGAGCAGCGTGCCGTGGAAGCCGCCAAGGGCCGCGACAAGTTGCTCGGTGCCCGCCAGCAAGCTGTCGATACGATCGGACGAATCCTGGCCGGTCGCGAGCTGCCGGGAATCATCCAGCACTTCCTCGAACTCACCTGGACCGACGTTCTGGTGTTCGTCCTGCTGCGCCATGGCGATCGCAGCAACGAATGGCAGCGTTCAGTGGAAGTCGCCGAGCAATTGGCCTGGAGCGGCACCCCGCAGGACAGCGATGCCCGTGCCCGACTTCAGCAATTGCGCATCCCCATGCTGGAAGACTTGCGCAAAGGCTTGGAGCTGCTGGGCGGCTACCACGAGGACGGCATCCGCCGCCTGCTCCAGGACCTGGTGGCCTGCCAGCACGCCGTGCAATCGCAACAACCCCAGGTAGCAGCACGCATTGAAAGCCCACTGCCGGAAAGCAAACTGGGCGAGATGCTCGGCGAAGACGCCGAGCTGGCCAACATCCCACGGCCAGTCAGCCTCTCCAACCGCGCCCAGGCGCTGGTCAGGGAGCTGTCGCGCCTGGAGTTCGGTACCTGGTTCGAGTTCATCGATGGCCCGGATGTTCGCGTCCTCAAGCTGTCGTGGTACAGCCCAACCACCCGCAACTACATGTTCGTCGACCATAGCGGCCAGCGTGTGGCAATCATGCCCATTACCCAGCTGGCCTTGGACATGGAGCAAGGATTGGCACGCCTGGTCCCGCCGGAACGCAGCGCCCCGCTGGTAGACCGCGCCCTTGGCGCCATCTACCGGGTGCTGCAACGCTTCACCGGCCGCACCTCCTGAGTCAGCAGTAGGAGTCCACCATGGAAGAACGTCGCCAGCACAGCCGTCATGCCACCGAGCTGCAGTTGGAAGTATTCGATCTGCATTCGGGGCAACGCTTGGGCCGCATCGTCGACCTGTCGATGGATGGCTTCATGCTGCTGAGTGAGCTGCCGCTCGTCGCCGACTCGGTCTGGGAATGCCGATTGGTCCCGCTGACCTGGGTGGAGGGCCTGGAGGAGATCCGCCTGGGTGCCGACTGCCTGTGGACGCGCATGGGCGAAGACCAGCGCAATTGCTGGGCAGGCTTTCATATCATCGACATCGCCGATGAGCAGGCCGCCGTCCTGGAAGACCTGTTGCAGTTCATTCGCGCGCCATAGCCCAAACGACAGCCAAAAAAAAGCCCCGCAATCTCACGGGGCTTTTTCTTGCAGGCCATCAATCAGCTAAAGACGATTTCCTCGCCTTCCACCTTGGCAGTGACGGTGGCGCCAGGCGCGAACTGGCCGGCGAGAATCTGCTGGGCCAACGGGTTCTCGATCCAGCGCTGGATCGCCCGCTTCAGCGGACGGGCGCCGTAGACCGGGTCGTAACCCACGGCAACCAGCTTATCGAGGGACTCCGGACTCAACTCCAGACTCAGCTCGCGCTCAGCCAGACGCTTGCGCAGGCGTTGCAGCTGGATTTCGGCGATGCCACTGATCTGATCACGCCCCAGGGGCTCGAACACCACCACTTCGTCGATCCGGTTGATGAACTCGGGACGGAAGTGCGCGCTCACGGCATCCATCACCGCCGCTCGCTGTGCATCCCGGTCGCCCACCAGTTCCTGTATCTGCAGCGACCCGAGGTTGGAGGTCATCACGATCACGGTGTTGCGGAAGTCCACGGTGCGACCGTGGCTGTCGGTCAGACGGCCGTCTTCCAGCACCTGCAGCAGCACGTTGAAGACATCCGGGTGGGCTTTCTCCACCTCGTCCATCAACACGACGGAGTACGGTTTGCGGCGCACGGCTTCGGTCAGGTAGCCGCCTTCCTCGTAACCCACGTAGCCCGGCGGTGCGCCGATCAAGCGAGCCACGGAATGCTTCTCCATGAACTCGGACATGTCGATGCGCACCAGCGCTTCCTCGGTATCGAAGAGGAACTCGGCGAGCGCTTTGCACAGCTCGGTCTTGCCTACCCCGGTCGGGCCGAGGAAGAGGAAGGAACCGCTCGGCCGATTCGGGTCGGCCAGGCCGGCACGCGAACGGCGCACCGCGTTGGCAACAGCGACCACGGCTTCGTGCTGGCCGATGACCCGCTTGTGCAGGCCCTCTTCCATGTGCAGCAGCTTCTCGCGTTCACCCTCCATCATCTTGGCCACAGGAATGCCGGTCCACTTGGAGACCACTTCCGCGATTTCTTCATCGGTAACCTTGTTGCGCAGCAGCTGGTTCTCGGTCTTGCCGTGCTGGTCGACCATCTGCAGGCTGCGCTCCAGGTCGGGAATCACGCCGTACTGCAGCTCGGCCATGCGTTGCAGGTCGCCCTTGCGGCGAGCGGCCTCCATGTCCTGGCGGGCTTGCTCGATCTTCTGCTGAATCTGCGCCGAGCCTTGCACCTCGGCCTTCTCGGACTTCCAGATCTCCTCCAGGTCGGCGTACTCACGCTCCAGCTTGAAGATGTCTTCCTCCAGCTTGGCCAGACGCTTCTTGGTAGCTTCGTCCTCTTCCTTCTTCAGCGCCTCTCGCTCGATCTTCAGCTGGATCAGGCGACGATCGAGACGGTCCAGGGCCTCCGGCTTGGAGTCGATCTCCATGCGGATGCGGCTGGCGGCCTCGTCGATCAGGTCGATGGCCTTGTCCGGCAGCTGGCGGTCAGTGATGTAGCGATGCGACAGCTTGGCGGCGGCGATGATGGCGCCGTCAGTAATGGTCACGCCGTGGTGGACCTCATAGCGCTCCTTGAGGCCACGCAGGATGGCGATGGTGTCCTCCTCGCTCGGCTCGTCCACCAGGACCTTCTGGAAGCGGCGTTCCAGCGCAGCGTCTTTCTCGATGTACTGGCGGTACTCGTCCAGGGTCGTAGCGCCCACGCAGTGCAACTCACCGCGAGCCAGTGCCGGCTTGAGCATGTTGCCGGCATCCATGGCGCCTTCGGCCTTGCCGGCGCCGACCATGGTGTGCAGCTCATCGATAAAGAGGATGACCCGGCCTTCCTGTTTGGCCAGCTCGTTGAGCACGCCTTTCAGACGCTCTTCGAACTCGCCACGGAACTTGGCACCGGCGATCAGCGATCCCATGTCCAGGGACAGCAGACGCTTGTCCTTGAGGCCATCGGGCACTTCGCCGTTGACGATGCGCTGGGCCAGGCCTTCTGCGATGGCGGTCTTGCCGACACCGGGCTCGCCAATCAGCACAGGATTGTTCTTGGTGCGGCGTTGCAGGACCTGGATGGTGCGGCGGATTTCATCGTCGCGGCCAATGACCGGGTCCAGCTTGCCCTCTTCGGCACGCTTGGTCAGGTCGACGGTGAACTTGTCCAGCGCCTGTCGCGACTCCTCGACATTGGGGTCGTTCACGGCCTGGCCGCCCCGCAGGTTGGCGATGGCATTCTCCAGCGCCTTGCGGGTCACCCCTTGGCCGAGCAGGAGCTTGCCGAGGCGAGTGTTTTCATCCATGGCGGCGAGCAGTACCAACTCGCTGGAGATGAACTGGTCGCCCTTCTGCTGAGACAGGCGGTCGGCCTGGTTGAGCAGGCGTGCCAGGTCCTGGGAGAGGTTCACGTCACCCGTGGGGTTCTGGATTTTTGGCAGGTGGTCGAGTTCGCGGGTCATGCCCTGACGCAGCGCCGCCACGTCGAAGCCAACCTGCATCAGCAGGGGTTTGATGGAACCGCCCTGCTGGTCAAGCAGGGCCAGTACCAGGTGTACAGGTTCGATGGCCGGGTGGTCGTGGCCAACCGCCAGGGACTGGGCGTCGGAGAGCGCCAGTTGCAGCTTGCTGGTCAAACGGTCGATTCGCATGGGTTTGTCCTTCCTTCAGATAGCGGGCCGGCGCGATGGTGGCGCCAGACACGAAAAGCCCGCCGGGATGAAGCTTAGATAGGGACGATTCTGAGCGATTCAACCTTTGTGAGATTGATCAACGTCATGACGAGGCCATTTGTAGGATGGGTAGTGAAACCCATGCAGACCGAGTGATGGGTTTCGCTTCGCTCTACCACATCCTACGGCGATACGGATGGACGCGGCACGGGGCCACAGTCAGTAGGCCAGCCAGACGAGGCTGGCGAAACGCCCCGTGCGCGCAGCACGGCGATAGGAATAGAAGCGCGGATCGCTGACGGTACAGAAACCGCCGCCATATACGGCCTGCACACCGCGCGCGGCCAGGCGGATGCGCGCCAGCTGGTAGATGTCGGCCATGAACTTCCCTTCGTTGGCGCTGGGCCGGAAGGCCTGGCCGGTCTCGGGATGATGGGCCAGGAAGGCTTCGCGCACTTCAGGCCCGACTTCGAATGCTGCGGGGCCAATGGCCGGTCCCAACCAGACCAGCACCTCTTCGGCCGGCAAGACCAGGGCATCGAGGGTTGCCTCCAGCACCCCATTAGCCAGCCCGCGCCAACCGGCATGGGCGGCCGCGACCTTGGTACCGGCGCGATCGCAGAACAGGGCCGGCAGGCAGTCGGCGGTCAGCACCGCGCTGGCGACGCCGGGTTCGGCGGTCCAGCTGGCGTCGGCCTCGTCCACGCGGCTCGGGTCGGCCTGCGCCACGCGCACACCGTGCACCTGGCTCAGCCAGGCGGGGCGACAACCCAGGGTAGACGTCAGCAGTCGGCGATTCTGCTCAACGGCCTGTGGATCATCCTCGACATGGCTGCCGAGGTTCAGGCCTTCATATGGCGGCAGGCTGAAGCCCCCCTCACGGGTGGTGACGCAGGCCTGCACCCGCTTCGGAGCAGGCCAATCGGGCGTCAGCCAGATGCTCATTGCTCGAAGGACTCACGGTCCTGACGCAGCAGGCTGAGTAGCCAGACGAAATCATCCGGCAACGGGGACTCCCACTTCATGCGCTCGCCGCTCGCCGGATGGTCCAGCTCAAGGAAGCGCGCATGCAGGGCCTGGCGCGGGAACTCCTTGAGTGTCTGCACCAGGGTGGGGCTGGCGGCCGGCGGAATGCGGAAGCGCCCGCCGTAGACGGGATCACCGACCAAGGGGAAGTTCACATAGGCCATGTGCACGCGGATCTGGTGAGTACGGCCAGTTTCCAGCTTGACGCGGGTGTGGGTATGGGAACGGAAGCGCTCCAGTACACGGTAATGGCTGACGGCCGGCTTGCCACCTGCGACTACGGCCATGCGCTGGCGCTGCTGGCCATGCCGCCCGATGGGTGCATCGACCTTGCCGCCGGACGTGATCACGCCAACCACCACGGCCTCGTAGATCCGGCTCACGCTGCGCGCCTGCAACTGCGCGACCAGGCTGGTGTGGGCTTCAAGGGTCTTGGCCACCACCATCAGGCCGGTGGTGTCTTTGTCCAGGCGATGGACGATACCCGCCCGTGGCACGTTCTCCAGCCCCGGCACATGGTGCAGCAGGGCATTCAGCAGGGTGCCGTCGGCATGCCCCGCAGCCGGATGCACCACCAGGCCGGCAGGCTTGTCCAGCACCAGCAGGTGTTCGTCTTCGTAGACGATGTCCAGCTCGATGTCCTGGGCCACCCACGCGCCCTGGGACTCCTGCTCGGCATTCAGTTCCAGCAATGCGCCGCCGTGCACGATGTCCCGCGGACGCAGCACGCTGCCGTCAACAGTAAGGAGGCCATCCTTGATCCAGCCGGAAAGGCGGGAACGGGAGTGCTCGGAAAAAAGTTGCGCGGCGACCTGGTCCAGACGTTGCCCGCCCAGCTCAGACGGCACTTCGGCGCTGAGTTGAATAACCTGCTTGGTAATCGAAGACATGCTCTTGCACGGAGGGGGCGTAGCCTTTGGTTTCAGTTACGCGCTTGTGGTTAAATACTGCGTCTTTGTCCCGGGGGTTCCGGGGCGCCCATCATAACAGGACGGCTCCAGCCAAGACAGCCAGCCGTCACAGGGACGCAAGCCGCCATGCAAGTGAAACACCTGCTGCTGATCGCCATTCTCGCCCTCACCGCCGCCTGTTCCTCCAACAAAGAAGTGGTGGACGAGAATCTGAGCGAAGCCGAGCTGTATCAGCAGGCCCAGGCCGATCTGGACAACAGCAGCTATACCCCCGCCATTGCCAAGCTCAAGGCCCTCGAGTCCCGCTACCCCTTCGGCCGCTACGCCGAGCAGGCCCAGCTGGAGCTGATCTACGCCTACTACAAGAATGTCGAGCCGGAGGCCGCCAAGTCCGCCGCCGAGCGCTTCATCCGCCTGCACCCGCAGCATCCGAATGTCGACTACGCCTATTACCTGAAGGGCCTGGCCTCCTTCGAACAGGACCGCGGCCT
Source organism: Pseudomonas sp. D(2018) (assembly GCF_005502555.1). Taxonomy (NCBI): domain Bacteria; kingdom Pseudomonadati; phylum Pseudomonadota; class Gammaproteobacteria; order Pseudomonadales; family Pseudomonadaceae; genus Pseudomonas; species Pseudomonas sp. D(2018). Next base: position 226,327 of record NZ_SCOK01000002.1, on the reverse strand, counting down.
GCTGGCGCGTTTCCTGCCGCTGGACATGACCAAGCGTGACCCGGGCGCCGCGCGCGACTCCTACAACGAGTTCGCCCAGCTCACCAGCCGCTACCCGAACAGCCGCTACGCCCCGGACGCCAAGCAGCGCATGGTCTACCTGCGCAACCTCCTGGCCGCCTACGAAATTCACGTCGCCCACTACTACCTGACCCGCCAGGCCTATGTCGCCGCCGCCAACCGTGGTCGCTACGTGGTGGAAAACTTCCAGGAAACCCCCGCCGTGGGCGATGGCCTCGCTGTGATGGTCGAGGCCTACCAGCGCCTGGGCCTGAACGACCTGGCTGCTTCCAGCCTGGAAGCCCTGAAGCTGAACTACCCGGACCACCCGACCCTGGTCGACGGCCAGTTCGTGCCGCGTGAAGAAGAAGCCGACAACCGTACCTGGCTGGCCAAGGCCACTCTGGGCCTGATTGAGAACGACGCGCCGCTGCCCCCGGGTGAAACCCGCGCTGCCCAGGACGTGATCAAGCAGTACGAGAATGCCAAGGAAGAAATTCCTGATGAACTGCAGCCGGAGAACCAGGACGAGGTGCAGGAAGAAGAGCATGAGTCCGAAGCCAACAGCAGCGACCGTTCCTGGTTCAGCTACATGACTTTCGGCCTGTTCGACTGATCAACGCCGCATGTCTGTATAAAGAAGGGAGGCCACTGGCCTCCCTTCTTCGTTTCAGCGCTGCCTCTAATCTCCCAATCGCCATCCCGAGGTAATGGGATAACGCCGATCCCGACCAAACCCCCGCTGCGTCACCCTGATGCCCACCGCCGCCTGGCGCCGCTTGTACTCATTGCGGTCCACCATGCTCAGCACCCGGTTCACCGTGTCTTCATCGAATCCCTCGGCGATGATGGCGTTGGCCGACAGGTCGTGCTCGATGTAGAGCTTGAGGATCTCGTCCAGCACCGCATATGGCGGTAGCGAATCCTCGTCCTGCTGCCCCGGCGCCAGCTCGGCCGAAGGCGGCCGCTCGATCACCCGGGGCGGAATCACCGGCCCCAGGCTGTTGCGGTATTCGGCCAGACGGAACACCAGGCTTTTGGGAACGTCCTTCAGCACATCGAATCCACCAGCCATGTCGCCGTAAAGGGTCGCATAGCCCACCGCCAGCTCGCTCTTGTTGCCGGTAGTCAGCACCAGGCTGCCCTTCTTGTTGGAAATCGCCATCAACAGCGTTCCACGGCAGCGCGCCTGCAGGTTCTCCTCGCTGGCGTCACGTGCGTACCCCTCGAACTCCGGAGCCAGGACCTGCTGGAAAGCGTCCACCACGGGAGCAATGGGCAGCACCCGATAGGTGACGCCGAGCAAGCGCGCTTCGATCTCGGCGTCTTCGAGGCTGATCTGCGCGGTGTAGTGGTAGGGCATCATTACCGCTTCTACGCGCTCTGCGCCCAGGGCATCAGCGGCTATGGCCAGGGTCAGGGCCGAGTCGATGCCGCCGGACAGCCCCAGCACCACGCCCCTGAATCCGTTCTTCTGGACGTAATCGCGCACCCCCACCACCAGCGCCTGGTAGACGCTCGCCTCCAGTTCCTGTAGCTCGGCACAGTGGGTCCGACGTGGAAGCCAGTGGCCTTCCTGTAGCTGCACATCCACCGGGTAAAGGCCCTCGACGAAGGCGGGGGCGCGCTGGCAGATCAGTCCACTGGCATCAATGACGAAACTGCCGCCATCGAACACCAACTCATCCTGGCCGCCAACCTGGTTCACGTAGATCACCGGCATTTCGCCCTCGGCAACCCGCTCAGCCAGCGTCTCTTCGCGTTCGAGCTGCTTGTCCAGATGGAAGGGCGAGGCGTTCAGACTGAGCATCAGCCTGGCCCCGGCGGCACGCGCCTGGGCCATGGGTTCGGGAAACCAGACGTCTTCGCAAATCGACAGCGCCACCGGCACACCTTTGATATCCACCACGCAGGGCTGGTGGCCAGGCTCGAAATAGCGCTTCTCGTCAAATACCCGGTAGTTGGGCAGGCGTTGCTTGTAATAGGTGGCCAGTAGCTGCCCGTCAGCGATCACCGCACAGGCGTTGTAGCGCTGTTCGTCTTCCAGCCAGGGGTATCCCACCACAAGATAGATGCCGCGCACCTCATCACGCAGGCGCTGCAGCCCGTGCTCGATACGCCGCTGCATGCTCGAACGCAGCAGCAAGTCCTCCGGTGGGTAACCGCACAAGGAAAGTTCGGGAAAGACAATGACATCGGCTTCCCAGGCTTCGCGCGCAGCGTTCGCTTCTTCGATGATTCGCTCGACATTGCCTTGAACGTCGCCGACACGGAGATTGAGCTGGGCCATCACGATTCGCAGGCTTTGGCGCATGGCCGCCTCCCGAGCGTTGTGCAAGGCATCTGATGCACTTCAACGCCACCATACTCCCGCGCGCCCGCAGGGAAAACCAAACAAGACACGGCAGCGTGCGGCCGGTCTCTGTGCGCGGACAACCGGCTTGGCTAAACTGCCAGTTTTCCACCAAGAAGAGAGCACCTTCGGCATGTTTCGCCTGCTGTTCTGGATTGCCGTGATCTTCGTCGCCATCTGGCTGTGGCGCCGCTTCAAGACCCCATCGACACCACGCCCCAAGCCGCACCAACAGGACGAAACCGTGCCCATGGTGCGCTGCGCACAGTGCGGCGTGCACGTTCCTCGAAGCAACGCCCTGTCCCAGGACAATCGCTGGTATTGCAGCCGGGCCCACCTGGAACAGGACCAGAGCCCTGGTGAGCGCTGATACCCTCCCCGCCCCGACAGCACTCAGCGCCCAAGGGCGGCGCATCTTCCGCCTCTACAGCCTGTATCGGCTGTTGATTGGCGTAGCACTGGTCGTACTGATCTCCAGCGAACTGGACGACAGCCTCCTGGACCTGGCGCGACCGGAGCTGTTCCGCAATGCCAGCTGGTTCTACCTGATCCTCAATACCCTGATCGCCGCGCTGGTGCCTCGCCCCCGCAGCATGGTGCAGGTCTTCAGCCTGGCCGTGGTGGATGTATTGCTGCTGTCCTGCCTGTTCTTCGCGGCAGGCGGCACGCCCAGCGGCATCGCCAACCTCATGGTGGTTTCGGTCGCCATCTCCAACATCCTGCTGCGCGGGCGCATCGGCCTGCTGGTAGCGGCCGTGGCGGCGATCGGGCTGATCTACCTGACCTTCTACCTCAGCATCAGCCACCCGCAGGCCTCCAGTCAGTTCGTCCAGGCCGGCGGTTTCGGCGCGCTGTGCTTCGCCGCGGCACTGTTCATCCAGGGGCTGAGCCGGCGCCTGCAGCTCAGCGAGACCCTTGCGGAACAGCGCGCGGCCGACGTGGCCAACCTGGAGGCACTTAACGCTCAGATTCTGGAGCGCATGCGCACCGGCATCCTGGTGCTCGACCCGGGCAATCAGATCCTGCTCGCCAACAACGGTGCGCAGACTCTGCTGGGCAAGGAAAACCTGAAGGGCCGCGCACTGGAGAGCCAATGCCGCGAGCTGCTGGCCAGCCTCCAGCACTGGCTGGCCAACCCCACCCTGCGGCCACAGAGCCTCCAGGCCTTCGCCAATGGCCCTACCCTGCAACCCAGCTTCGTTCACCTGCAGCGTGGCAGTCAGCTAAACACCCTGGTGTTTCTCGAAGACATCTCGCAGATCGCCCAGCAGGCGCAGCAGCTCAAACTTGCCTCACTTGGCCGCCTGACCGCAGGCATCGCCCACGAGATCCGCAACCCCCTTGGCGCCATCAGCCACGCGGCTCAGCTGCTGCAAGAGTCGGAAGAGCTCCAGGGCCCCGACCGGCGGCTGGCTCAGATCATCCAGGACCACTCGCGCCGCATGAACCTGGTGATCGAGAACGTGCTCCAACTGTCCCGACGTCGCCAGTCGGAGCCGCAGTTGCTGGACCTGAAGTACTGGCTCACCCGATTCGCCAGCGAGTTCCGCAGCTCCTCCGGCCCCAACCAGACCCTGCACCTTTCCACCCTCGGCAGTACGTTGCAGACCCGCATGGACCCCCACCAGTTGACCCAGGTGCTGACCAACCTGGTAGAGAACGGCCTGCGCTACAGCGCCCAGAAAAACGCCCAGGGCCAGGTCTGGCTCAAGCTGTTCCGTGATGCCGAAAGCGACCTGCCCATACTGGAAGTGGAGGACGATGGGGAAGGCGTCCCGCCCGAGCAGGTGCACAATATCTTCGAACCCTTCTTCACCACTGAAAGCAAGGGCACCGGCCTTGGCCTGTACATCTCCCGCGAACTCTGCGAGAGCAACCAGGCCCGCCTCGACTACAAACCGCGCGAACAAGGCGGCAGCTGCTTCCGCATCACTTTCGCCCACCCGCGCAAACTGAGCTGACCATGACCCGACAGAGAGCCCTGATCGTCGACGACGAGCCCGATATCCGCGAACTGCTGGAGATCACCCTCGGGCGGATGAAGCTCGACACCCGCAGCGCCCGCAACCTCAAGGAAGCCCGCGAATGGCTCGCGCGCGAGCCCTTCGACCTGTGCCTGACCGACATGCGCCTGCCCGACGGCACCGGCCTGGAACTGGTGCAGTACATTCAGCAGCGCCACGCCATGGTTCCGGTGGCGATGATCACCGCCTACGGCAGCCTCGACACTGCGGTGAACGCCCTCAAGGCCGGCGCCTTCGACTTCCTTACCAAACCGGTAGACCTTGGCCGGCTGCGCGAACTGGTCAACACCGCCTTGCGCCTGAGCGCCCCTGAAGACGGTGAGCCACCGGTGGACGGTCGTTTGCTGGGCACCTCGCCGCCCATGAGCGCCCTGCGCAAGCAAATCCAGAAGCTCGCCCGTAGCCAGGCACCGGTTTACATCAGCGGTGAATCGGGCAGCGGCAAGGAACTGGTGGCACGGCTGATCCATGAGCAGGGGCCGCGCATCGACCGCCCCTTCGTACCGGTCAACTGCGGCGCCATCCCGTCCGAGCTGATGGAAAGCGAATTCTTCGGCCACAAGAAAGGCAGCTTCACCGGCGCGGTGGAAGACAAGCAGGGCCTGTTCCAGGCGGCGAATGGCGGCACCCTCTTCCTTGACGAGGTAGCCGACCTGCCACTGGCGATGCAGGTCAAACTGCTGCGCGCCATCCAGGAAAAGGCCGTGCGCGCCGTGGGGGGACAACAGGAAGTGGTGGTGGATGTACGCATCCTCAGCGCCACCCACAAGGACCTGGCCGCGGAAGTGGCTGCGGGCCGCTTCCGCCAGGACCTCTATTACCGCCTGAACGTCATCGAGCTCAGCGTGCCGCCGCTGCGTGAGCGCCGTGAGGATATCCCGCTACTGGCGGAAACCATGCTCAAGCGCCTGGCCCAGCAGAGCGGGTTGCCGGCCGCAACCCTGGCGCCGGAAGCCCTGGACAAGCTCAAGTGCTACCGCTTCCCCGGCAACGTGCGCGAGCTGGAGAACATGCTCGAGCGGGCCTACACCCTCTGCGAAGACGACCAGATCCAGGCCCGCGACCTGCGCCTGGCCGACGCCACCGGCGCGACCGAGGGGGGCGAGGCCAGCCTGGCGCAGATCGACAACCTGGAAGACTACCTGGAAGACATCGAGCGCAAGCTGATCATGCAGGCACTCGAAGAAACCCGCTGGAATCGCACCGCTGCGGCCCAGCGCCTGGGACTGACCTTCCGCTCCATGCGCTATCGCCTGAAGAAGCTCGGCATCGACTGAATCGCGCCCTTCGCCAGCAAGCTGGCTCCTACGAAAACGCCACCACCCCGCCCGTAGGAGCCAGCTTGCTGGCGAAAAGACCGCGGCTCGATTAGCCCAAACGCCCTGCCGGCGCATAGGGCGCCGGGTCGATAATCGCCTCGCGCCCCAACATCAGGTCCGCCAGCAGTCGGCAGGAGGCCGGCGCCAGCACCAGGCCATTGCGGTAGTGGCCGCAGTTCAGCCACAAGCCATCCGCTCCCGGCACCGGGCCGATAAAGGGAATGCCCTCTGGCGAGCCGGGACGCAACCCCGCCCAATGCCCCACCAATTCGGCGTCCGCCAGTTGCGGCAGCAGCTCGAAGGCCGAGGCCTTGAGGCTATCCAGGGCCTCGTCAGTGGGCGTCTTGTCAAAACCGGCGTGCTCCAAGGTACTGCCCACCAGGATATGGCCGTCCCGGCGCGGGATCGCGTAACGCCCCTTGGCCAGCACCATGGCGGGCAGGAAGTCCGCCGCGCACTTGAAGAGAATCATCTGCCCCTTCACCGGCTCCACCGGCAGCGACATTCCCAGTTGCCCCAGCAACTCGCCGCTCCAGGCGCCCGCGGCCAGCACCACGCGGTCGGCCAGCACTTCACCCTCGACCGTATCCACCCCGAGCACACGCCCGTCCTCACGGACAAAACCGCGCACCGCGCAGTTCTCCCTCACCGACACATTGGGCATGCGCAGCAGCGCTTCACGCAGGGCACGGGTCAGGCGCGGATTGCGCACATTAGCCACACCGGACATATAGATAGCTCGCTGGAAGCCCCCGCCGAGCGGTGGCACAGCCGCGTGCACCTTATCCATGTCCACCGGCGTCAGCGGCCGTCCCTCACGAGCCGCCCAGGCCAGGGCGTCGGCCTCGTCGTCCAGGTCCAACCAGTAGAGGCCGGTTTCATGGACTTCGGGATCAATCCCGGTTTCAGCGAGTAAACGCTGACCAAGCTGTGGGTAAAAGTCCTGGGACCAATGCGCTAACGCCGTCACCGCTCGGCCATATCGCCACGGATACAGGGGCGAAACGATACCGCCGCCCGCCCAGGAAGACTCACGCCCCGTGTCGCCGCGCTCCAGCAGGCAAACCTGCTGCCCATTGCGCGCCAACTCCAGGGCACTCAGAAGACCTATGGCACCGCCTCCCACGATGGCGACTCTTTTTCCTACATCGGTTGGCATCAAAAAACCCCACCTTAGACTGCCCGCACACATCCCCCGGCAAGGACGCCGATCATGAAATCACGCCACGGCCACACGCTGGTCGAGTTGCTCTTCTGCTTGCTGATCGCGGGCATCCTGCTCAGCTTCGCGATTCCCTCATTCGTCTCGACAGTCGAACGCAGTCGCCAGACTGAAGCCGTCAACCAGTTGCTCGGGGCGCTGCATTATGCACGCAGCACGGCGGTGATGGAGCGCAAGGTGGTGGGGATATGTGCAGGCGAGTCCACCTGCTCGGATGATGCCCGGTGGGTGGATCAGTTACTGGTATTCATTGATGACAACAGAAATGGCCATCTGGACACCAACGAGAAACTGTTGAGGGGCTTTCCGCTTCCCGCCGATCAATCCTGGACCTGGAAAAACTTCAGACGGAAACGCTATCTGCAATTCAAGCCGGACGGAACCACTCTGGCGCTCAACGGGACCTTCACTCTCTGCCGGGAAGGTGAAGCAATACGGCAACTGGTGATCAATTTAACAGGCCGAGTGAGAACCCGCGCACCCTCTGCAAACGCGCAGTGTGACTGACTTACAGCTCGTCGTTGATTATGCTCGCCTGTCTTCTCCGAAGCGCAGATACTTCTTCTATCAGGTAGGTTTCTTTGACAGTAGTATTTCGGAATAAGGCGATGCCGGTGCGAAACGGATTCACACTGATCGAGCTGATGGTGGTGATCGCCATTGTGGCGATCCTCAGCAGCATTGGTTATCCGAGCTTTCGGGAGTTGATCCTGAACAATCGGCTGACCGCCCAAACGAATGCGCTGCTTGGAACGCTGCAGTATGCCCGCAGCGAAGCGGTTACCCAGAAACGCAGAGTCATTGTCTGCCCAAGCCGAGACCAAGCGACTTGCGAAGACGACCCAGCCGATTGGCAACGTGCCATCATTGTCCTTCTTGACAACGGCACTGTGGCGCGTGTTCTGCCCGCCTCGGCCGATTTGACCATTCTGGACGATGCGACCGACAGCATCGTTTTCGAAATCGACGGCACCAGCCTTGCGAATGGCGAGCTGCGGATCTGTGACGACCGGGGTGACGCAAACTCCAGGACCCTGCTGGTCAATGGCGTCGGGCAGGCACGAAGTCGCGCCTTTCAGAATGGAGACCTCGCATGCGAGTAGTGAAGTCATGCCGGCGAGCCCAAGGCTTTACCCTGATCGAAGTGCTGATCGCCCTACTGGTTCTGGCGATCGGTCTTCTGGGGATGGCCAGCCTTATGGTCGCCAGTGTCCAGTCCAACCAGAGCGCCTCCGTCCGTAGCCAGGCCAGTACGCTGGCCTATGACATGGCCGAGCGCCTGCGGCTGAACCGGGATCGCGCGGTTACCTCCACCTCCTATGAAACCGACGGCACCAACATACCTGCCGACCCCAGTTGCAAGACCGATGGCTGCACGCCGGCCCAGGTGGCGACCCTGGACCTGCGTGAATGGTTGACTCAACTGGCACAGGTCGGACTTTCCGGCAGCATCACCCGTGCAAACAACAACCGCTACACCATCTCCGTCCTCTGGCAGGAAGACAGTGCGCGGGCCTGCGGCCAGAACAGCCAATGTTCGTTCACCTTGAGAGTCGACCTATGAAGTTCCGCGCCCCGGGGCGAATCGCGCATCAGAAGGGTTTGTCCCTGATCGAGCTGATGGTGGCGATCCTGTTGAGTTCGTTGCTGCTGCTGGGAGTCCTGCAGATGTTCAGCGACTCCACCGCCAGCGACCGAGCCAATACGGCACTGGCACGCCTTCAGGAGAATGGTCGAGTGGCGCTGGACCTGATCAAGCAGGACTTGCGCAGGACCAGCTATCAAGGTTGCGTGAGCCCGTTCCGGGAGTCCCGCGATAACTCCACCCGAACCTTCCCCCGAGATGCCATAGGAGCCCCGATCACCGCGTCAGTGGAAGGTGCGAATACGGGCAGCGACACGTTGGCGATCTTCTATGCCCGCCCCTCCCCCGCTCAAGTAACGTCCATCTCGGGGGGCTCGATCACCTTCATCACCAACGAGAACGACCTGGAGGGGGACAACCGCGAACTGGTACTGACCAACTGCATCGAGGTGGCCATCTTCCGCGGAAACATCTCGGCGCGAAGCGCCAGCAACGTCGAGCCACTCCAGCACCGGTACACCGTCACCCTCGCCGCCGGCTCGCCCAACACCACGGGATTCTCGGTCGGCTCGTCCATCCTGCAGATGGCCCAGGTTACTTACCGGGTCCAGGCGGATGCCGCGAACAACAACCGCCCAACCCTGTTCCGCGGCAATGACGCGACAGTTGCCGACGTCGAGAACATGCAGGTGCTCTATGGGGTTTGCGAGGGCGGTCAGACGCGCTGGGTCAACGCCGGCGGTCTGAACGACACGCTTCGCGCACGAGTGAATCAATTGCAAATCAGCCTGGTCATCGCCAGCCCGGATAACGCGGCAAGCGGCACGAGCAATCAGGCGTTCAACATTGCCAACCTGGGGAACAACACTGTTCTGGCCGCCGCTAATGACCAGCGATTGAGACGGGTCTTCAACACCGTGGTCGATATGAGGAACCGTCAATGCCAATGACCCGCTACACGGCGCAACGCGGCGTCGCTCTTGTCGTCAGCCTGGTCCTGTTGCTGCTGCTAACGCTCCTGGCCATTGCCGCTTCGAACACGTCATCACTGCAGGAGCGGATGGCCCTGAACTCCCAGGAGAACAACGTGGCGTTCCAGACCGCGGAAAGCGGTATCGCCGACGCCGTGGACAAGCTGGACAGGGAAGTCACTCCCGCGACCGACAGCCTTTATCAACTCACTTACGACAACCCGGACCCTACGCCGGACCGAACCGCGCGCACCCGGGTTCAGGTCATCGGTTCCGAGGAGTTCGGCAACAGTATCTGCGTCAATAATTGCCCGGTGTTCATCAACTACGACATCACCAGCAGTGCAACGCTGGATCCGAATGTGGCGGCTGCGGCCGATATTGACGACGACAACACTAACGCCCGCCACTTGCGGGGCTATCGCGATCGCGAAATACGCTGAGACCTCACTTGGGAACGGCCATGAACATCCAAATGAACTTCTTTCATCGCTTGGCACTTAGCACCCTGTCCAGCCTCCTGGTGCTGGGCGCCTCGGTGAGCTATGCGGACGACACGGAGATTTTCTTCGGTGGCCCGGCCATCGATGACGGGGTCCGTCCCAATGTCCTGTTCATCCTCGATAACTCCGGATCGATGGCTTGGCGTACGGACAGCAACAACAACCCGTCGCGTGGCGAAGAATCGCGCATGCAGATTCTCAAGCGATCATTTTCCACGATTATCAACAACGCAGGGCCAATCAACGCGGGCATCATGGTGCTCAACTCGCGAAGCGCCTACAACAACACGCGAATGGTCTACCCGGTCACCAACATCGACACCCCTCTGCCGGGCTCTGTCCAGCAGGTCGCGTCGACGCCCGAGATCCTGGTAAGCGGCGATGACGCCACTCAGCGTATCGATACCCCCAACAACGCCGTGATCAACGAGAACGTGCTGTTGATGGGTTACGTCGGCGCAACCACTGCCACCCCGCTGAGGCCGGGTAAGTTACTGGAAGACACCGATGCCTTCCTGAGAGTACGGGATGACGGGGATGAATATGCCTGCCGCCTGAACGTACCAAGCAACCGGTCGAGCAACTCGGTCTGCGAAAACTCCAGCACCAACAATATCAACATCCGCGGGAACGACAGCTCCGACACCTCCAACCCGGTGCGCGGCACTGCGCTGCTCTACTTCCGCGAGATCCGCGACCTGAACGGCAATCAGCTCCCAGCCTCCGCTGCCAATGATGCAGGCATGCGTGCGTACTTGGAGCTACGCCCGACCAATACCCAGAGCACGGCGCCGACGATCGAAGTTCAGATCGAGGACTCCAAGACTCCCGCAGCCCTGAATGACAGCAGCCAGATAGGCGACTCACGGGACTACCTGAACACCACCAATATCAAAGCCAGCAGCTGGAACTCGTCCCAGGTAGCCCGGATCGAGATCACATCGTTGGTGAAGCAGGTGCTGGCCGCAGCGCCAACCAGTAACCCGCTCGACTCCCTATTCATTCGCCTACGCGCAACGACCAACAGCGACTACACGTTTTGCGCACGCAACTGCGGCACCAGCAACGCGGATGCCCCCAGGGTAGTGATCGACTACACCACTCCGGCGACTGAAGCCCAGACACGAATGGGTGGACTGCGCTTCCAGAATGTCGGCATCCCCCGTGGAGCGACCATCACGCGTGCTCACCTGAGCTTCGCACCGGCCACCACCAATACCGATCCGGTGTCGTTCGAAGTCAAGGCGGAGAAAGTTGGTGACGCGAGCGTCTTCGCGTCCACTTCCAGCCTCTCCGGCCGTACGCCCAAGACCACGGCAATGACCACCTGGGCAGCGCCGAATTGGGCCAACGTGAGCCCGCCGGTGCATGTCGAGGGTCCGGACGTCACGACGCTGGTTCAGGAGGTTGTCAACCTCGGCGACTGGTGCGGCAACAATGCCATGGCCTTTTACCTGACTCCCACGTCTGGTACCGGTTCCAGAACCGCCTACAGCCTGGATGGCGCGCCAGGGTTGCAGCCCACGCTGACGGTGGAGTACACCGGAGACACTTCGGGCTGCCTCAATCCGATTCTCGAAGCCAGTGTCGCCTCTCCGAAGGATGACGCCTTCGAAGACAATGACGGCGACATGAGCCTGGGCGGCACCACACTGCGTGTGGACGAAAGCAGATTCGCAGCCCGTTACGACAAGATACCGATCAACCGTAATGCGACGATCCTGGACGCCCAGGTGATTCTCACTCCGGCGAACACAGTCAGCGGCGCCAATGTCACGACCACCGTGAGATTCGAAGATGCCGACAATTCTGCCGCGTTCTCTTCGAGCGATGACGACATCAGTGATCGGGACGATACCGACGACAGCAGTTGCGTGCTGAACAGCTGGATCACGGGCGTTCCCGTGATCTGTAGGGGCCCCCAGTTACGCACCGGCCTGCAGAGCATCGTCAATCGCAGCGGATGGACCCCTGGCAACGCGATTTCCGTGATGTCGGTGCAGAGCGACGACACCGACCTCAATGTTCAGGCTTATGAAAGCAACCCTGCGCAATCGGTGAAATTGCGCATCAAGGTGGCCTACGGCGGCATCAGCAACAACACCTACACCGTCCGTCAGCATCTCAATGCCTTGGTTCAAGCAATGAATGCCGACGACAGCACCCCGATCGTCCCCACCTACTACGAGGCCGCTCAGTATCTGGCCGGAGACCGTAGCGGGTTCAACAGCCCCATTACCAGCGCCTGCCAGTCGACCCACATCGTGCTGCTGACTGATGGCCAGGCCAACAGCAACTCCGATTCGGCGAAGAGCGGCATCGGGACCATGACAAATGCGTCCTGTACAGGTGATGCCTCCGATGACGGTGAGAGATGCGGCCGAACGCTGGCGACCTGGATGGCCAACACCGACCAGTCCGACTTTGACGGCAATAACTTCATCACCACCCATACCATCGGCTTCGCGCTTGGCGCCCTGGCTCCGAATCTGGGGCCACAGAACTTCATGACCGACCTGGCGACCAACGGCAAAGGCAAGAGCTACACCGCCCAGAATGCCAGCGAACTGAGCGCGGCCTTCAGCCAGATCCTCCAGGATGTGCTGGATACCGACACGACCTTCGTCAGCCCGGGGGCCACCGTCAACCAGTTCAACCGGGAGAGCAACAAGAACGAAGTCTACTTTGCGCTGTTCAAGCCATCGGAGACCAACCGCTGGGTCGGCAACGTCAAACGCTACGCCCTGAACGACAGCGCCGGCAGCATCATCCTGGATGCCGATGGCGTCGGTGCCATCAATGCTTCCACTGGTTTCTTCGAAGACACCGCCCGCAGCTTCTGGACGCCGGTGTCCGATCCGGATGGCAACGACACGGCCAAAGGAGGTGCGGCCAACAGGCTGACCGACCCGACAACCCGCAACCTGTTCACCTTCATCGGCAACTCCCCGACGAGCGTGGTCAGCCTGGCCAATGACATTTATCGCCTGCGGGACGCCAACACGGCGATTACAGCGGATATGCTGGGCGCCGCAAATACCACTGAGCGCACTGAGCTGATCAACTGGATACGCGGGCTTAACGCGGATGGAAGCGTGCGGCGCGCCATGGGCGACCCGCTGCACTCGGTCCCCCGCTTGGTGACCTATGCGTGCGAACAGTTCACCGACTCCAGCCTGACGTCCTGTGCCAACGAGGACCAGAGCGTATTTCTCGGCACCAACGAAGGTTTTGTTCACGCACTCAACACGGATACCGGTGATGAGCAATTCGGCTTCATGCCGGAAGAGTTGCTACCGAACATTCGCGACCTCAAGGCCAATGCCCCTTCCAGCTCGCTGGCCCCTCGTAAGTACGGCATGGATAACACCGTGACCATCTGGGCCAACGACGTGAACCGCAATGGAGTGATCTACGGAGGACGCGACCCGTCTTCGACCTCTACACCACCGGCGCAGTTGTCCGGCCTCAACCAAGGTGAGTTCGTCTACGCGTACGCAACCATGGGCCGAGGTGGCCGCAGTCTCTACGCGCTTGACGTCACAAACCGCAGCAGCCCGGGGCTCCTTTGGTACAAGACCAAGAACTCTTCAGGCTTCTCGCGCCTGGGCCAGACCTGGTCGACCCCGGTCGTCACGAAAGTGAACGTCGGGGGCACTCCAACACCCGTGTTGATCTTTGCCGGTGGCTACGATCCTGACCAGGACAATGTGAATGTCCGTACCCCGGATTCGGAGGGCAATGCGCTCTACATCGTCAACGCAGTTACCGGCGAGTTGATCTGGTCCGCCAGCAATGACGCGAGCAATGCGGGCGCAAGTGGCCACCTCCAACTGAACAAGATGCTCTACAGCATTCCAAGCGGCGTTCGCGTCATCGATCTGGACCGCGACGGCATGGCGGACCAGATGTTCGTCGCCGACATGGGGGGACAGGTCTGGCGGTTCTTCATCAACAACGGTTCTGCGCCGACTAGCCTGGTAAGCCCTGTGAACAGCGCCGCGAGCACGGCGGATGCTGGCGTTTTCGCCAGCGTTGTACCCGCGGACACGGGCAGCGAGAACGCCGCTCAACTCAAATCCAAGCTGCGTCGCTTCTACAACGAGCCGGATGCTGCCCTGCTGAATGTCAACGGCACCAAGACCCTGGTGATCAACATAGGCTCTGGCTACCGTGGACACCCGCTGGACAAGGGAACCGAAGACCGTTTCTACTCGTTCCGCACTCCGCTGGTGAGCACCAACTCGGCTCACTCGGTACTCACAGAGAGCTCGCTGTACGACGCGACGCTCAACCTCGTGCAGGAAGGCAGCACGTCGGAGAAGGCCAATGCGGCCTCCCAGTTCGCAACCTCTACCGGTGGCTGGTACATCAGGCTGACCAACGCCGGCGAAAAGGTCCTGGCGGATGCCACGACCTTTGCCGGCAAGGTCTTCTTCAATACCTATGAACCAACTGCTGCCAGCGATTCATGCCGGGCCGTGGCGGGTCTCGGACGCTCCTATGCCGTCAACCTCTACGATGCGACCCCTATCGAACAGCGCATTTCCGGGACGCCGACCCGGGTTGATCGAGCAAAGGCACTATTGACGGGCGGTATTCCGCCCAAATTGATCACACTCTTCCCCGAGGGCAAGCCGACAGCCGCCTCCTGCATTGGCACGGAGTGTGAGGACCTGGAAGACGATATCACGGTGGGGCCAACTTACTGGATCAACGAGATCTGACGAATGACTGGAAAAAAACAACAGGGCTTCACTCTGATCGAGCTGATGATCACCGTAGCGGTGGTGGCCATATTGGCCGCCATCGCCTACCCCTCCTATCAGGGATATCTGCGACGCACCGCCTGCGAGAATGCCAAGGCCTCGCTGATGGGCTTCGCCAACGCCATGGAGCGTTTCAGGGCCCAGCGTGGAACTTACCTTGGTGCCGCGGCGGGGGGAGGCAACACAGGCTCTCCGAGCATCTATGTCACCCAGAGCCCTGATCAGGGTACTGCTCAATTCAATCTGGTGATCGGCGCAGCCACCGCAACCACCTACTCGATCTCTGCAACGCCCATCGCAGGCCAACTCTGGGCAGGAAACGCCAACACCCTGACACTGACCTCTGCTGGATTGCGTCAGGGTGGTGGTGCATTGGCCAATGCCTGGACTCGCTGCCCATCCAACTGACGCCTACGTATAAACAATAACGGGGCCCTCAAGGCCCCGTTATTCATTCAGCAGCAAAGACTCAAACCGCTTTAACCCGCAATTCCTTCGGCATGGAGAAGGTCACGTTCTCCGGCCTTCCATCCAGCTCAACCGCGACCTCCGCGCCCCACTCCCGGAGCTGGTCGATCACGCCTTGCACCAGCACCTCAGGTGCGGAAGCACCGGCGGTGATGCCGACACGTTGTGCCTTGTCGAACCATTCGCGCTTGAGGTCTTCGGCACCGTCGATCAGGTAGGCCGGGGTATCCATACGCTCCGCCAGTTCGCGCAGGCGATTGGAGTTGGAGCTGTTGGGGCTACCGACGACCAGAACTACGTCGCTCTCGTGGGCCAGCTGCTTGACCGCGTCCTGGCGGTTCTGGGTGGCGTAGCAGATGTCGTCCTTGCGCGGACCGCCTATGTTGGGGAACTTGGCGCGCAACGCGTCGATGACGCGGCTGGTGTCATCCATGGACAGGGTGGTCTGCGTGACGAAAGACAGCGCATCGGGGTTGCGGACTTGCAAGCGTTCCACGTCCGCTTCGTCCTCCACCAGGTAGATGGTGCCACCGTTGCGGGCGTCGTACTGGCCCATGGTGCCTTCCACTTCCGGGTGACCGGCGTGGCCGATGAGGATGCATTCGCGGCCGTCGCGGCTGTAGCGCGCAACTTCCATGTGCACCTTGGTCACCAGCGGGCAGGTGGCGTCGAACACCTTGAGGCCGCGACGGTCAGCTTCCTGGCGCACCGCCTGGGAGACGCCGTGGGCGCTAAAGATGACGATGACGTTGTCCGGCACCTGGTCCAGTTCTTCGACGAACACGGCGCCACGGGCACGCAGGTCTTCGACCACGAACTTGTTGTGCACGACTTCGTGGCGCACGTAGATCGGCGGGCCGAAGACTTCCAGGGCGCGGTTGACGATCTCGATGGCGCGATCGACGCCGGCGCAGAAGCCACGCGGGTTGGCGAGTTTGATTTGCATGGCGGTTACCTCGTCCGGCCGCAGGCGATCAGGCCGGCTTGACCGACAGGATCTCCACCTCGAAGGCGAGAGGCTTGCCGGCCAATGGGTGGTTGAAGTCGATGGTCACATGGGTGTCGTCGATCAGCTTGACCACCCCGGGCAGCTCGGCATTGGCCGCATCGTTGAAGATGATCAGCAGGCCTTCGGAAAGCTCCATGTCCTGGAAGTTGCCGCGTGGCATCACCTGTACGTTCTGCGGGTTGTGCTGACCGAAACCTTGCTCGGGCTCTATGGCCAGCACGCGCTTGTCGCCGCTCTTGAGGCCGAAGAGCACGCTCTCGAAGCCCGGCAGCAGGTTGCCGTCGCCCACTTTGAAAGTGGCCGGATTCTTCTCGAAGGTGCTGTCCACCACGTCGCCGTTATCCAGCTTGATGGCGAAATGCAGGGTGACTTCCATGTCCGGCCCTATGCGATGTTCAGTCATGGGCAGGTTCTCCGGACTTCTTCGCTTTGAACATGTCCAGCGCCAGCATCACGGCGCCGACGGTGATGGCGCTATCGGCCAGATTGAACGCCGGGAAGTACCAGCGGTTCTGCCAATGCACCAGGATGAAATCGACCACGTGGCCAAGCACCACGCGGTCATAGAGGTTGCCCAGCGCGCCGCCCAGGACCAGGGCCAACGCAACGGCCAGCCAAGTCTCTTCGGGCTTCAGGCGCTTCAGCCAGACCACCAGGACGCCGCTGACCACCAGGGCAATAACGGCGAACAGCCAGCGCTGCCAGCCGGAGCTGTCAGCGAGGAAGCTGAAGGCAGCGCCGGTGTTGTAGGCCAGAGTCCAGCTGAAGTAGTCGGGGATGACGACGATCTGCTGGTAAAGGTTGAGTTCGCTCTCGAAAAACCACTTGCTCGCCTGATCCAGCACGAACACCAGGGCAGTCAACCAGAGCCAGCCGAGACGACCGTATGCCTTAGGCATAGTGACGAACCTCGCCGGCACCATCGATGTTGTCCACACAGCGACCGCACAGGTCCGGGTGCTTCACGAACTGGCCGACATCGGCGCGGTGGTGCCAGCAGCGGCCGCACTTGGTGTGGGCGGACTTGTGGATCTTCAGCTTGAGGCCGGCGACCTCGGTTTCCACGGCATCGGCCGGCGCGCTGGTCAGCGGCTGCACATCAGCGGCAGAGGTGATCAGCACGAAACGCAGCTCATTGCCCAGCTTGGCCAGGCTGGCCGCCAGGGCGTCCTCGGCGAAGAGGGTCACTTCGGCCTGCAGGTTGCCGCCGATGGCCTTGTTGCTGCGCAGGTTTTCCAGCTCCTTGTTGACCGAGGCCTTGACGGCCATGACCTGTTCCCAGAACTCGCGGCCCAGTTCGGTGCCTTCCGGCATCTCGCCAAGGCCCTGGTACCAGGTGTTGAGCATGACCGATTCGTTGCGCTCGCCCGGCAGGTACTGCCAGATTTCCTCGGCGGTAAAGGCCAGGATCGGCGCCACCCAGCGCACCAGCGCCTCGGCGATGTGGAACAGCGCGGTCTGGCAGGACTTGCGCGCCACGCTGTCGGGCGCGGTGGTGTACTGGCGGTCTTTAATGATGTCCAAGTAGAAGCCGCCCAGTTCCTGCACGCAGAAGTTGTGGACCTTGGAGTAGACGTTCCAGAAGCGGTATTCGCTGTAGGCCTCTTCCAGCTCACGCTGCAGCAGCAAAGCGCGGTCTACTGCCCAGCGGTCCAGGGCCAGCATGTCTTCGGCGGGCAGCAGGTCCTTGGCCGGGTCGAAACCGTTCAGGTTGGCCAGCAGGAAACGCGCGGTATTGCGGATGCGGCGATAGGCATCAGCGCTGCGCTGGAGGATCTGCTGGGAAACGGCCATCTCACCGGAGTAGTCGGTGGCCGAAACCCACAGGCGCAGGATGTCGGCGCCCAGGCTGTCGGTGACCTGTTGCGGAGCGATCACGTTGCCCAGGGACTTGGACATCTTGCGACCGGACTCGTCCACGGTGAAGCCGTGGGTCAGCAACTGGCGGTACGGCGCATGGCCGTCGATGGCGCAGCCGGTCAGCAGCGACGAGTGGAACCAGCCGCGATGCTGGTCGGAGCCTTCCAGGTAGAGGTCGGCAGCAGGGCCGCTGGTATGGCCCAATTCGGCGTGAGAGCCGCGCAGGACATGCCAGTGCGTGGTACCGGAGTCGAACCAGACGTCCAGGGTGTCGCTGATCTTGTCGTATTGGCCGGCCTCGTCACCGAGCAGTTCGGCGGCGTCCAGCTTGAACCAGGCCTCGATGCCTTCCTGCTCGACACGCTGTGCCACCTGCTCCATCAGCTCGACGGTACGCGGGTGCAGGTCGCCGGTGGCTTTATGCAGGAAGAAGGGAATCGGTACGCCCCAGTTGCGCTGGCGCGAGATGCACCAGTCCGGCCGGCCGGCGATCATGCCGTGCAGGCGCGCCTGGCCCCAGCCCGGAACGAACTCGGTCTGTTCGATGGCAGTCAGCGCGCGCTCGCGCAGGGTGGCGCCCTGCTGCGGCTGCTTGTCCATGCCGACGAACCACTGCGCGGTGGCGCGGTAGATCAGCGGAGTCTTGTGACGCCAGCAGTGCATGTAGCTGTGGCTGATGGATTCGTGCTTGAGCAGCGCGCCCACTTCTTCCAGCTTGGCGACGATCGCCGGGTTGGCCTTCCAGATAAACTGGCCGCCGAAGAACGGCAGGTCCTGGACATAGACACCGTTGCTCTGCACCGGGCTGAGGATGTCGTCGTTGCTCATGCCGTACTGCTTGCAGGTACGGAAGTCGTCCTCACCGTAGGCCGGCGCGGAGTGGACGATGCCGGTACCGGCGCCCAGCTCGACGTACTCGGCCAGGTAGACGGGCGAAAGACGCTCGTAGAACGGGTGGCGGAAGCGGATCTGGTCCAGCGCCTCGCCCTTGGCGGTGGCGATAACCTGGCCCTCCAGACCGTAGCGTTGCAGGCAGGATTCCACCAGTTCTTCGGCGAGGACCAGCAGGCGCGCGCCGGTATCGACCAACGCGTAGTTGAATTCGGGATGGACGTTCAACGCCTGGTTGGCCGGGATGGTCCAGGGGGTGGTGGTCCAGATGACGATGGCAGCGGGCTTGGCGAGGCTCGACAGGCCGAAGGCGGCGGCCAACTTGTCGGCGTCCTCGATCGGAAAGGCGACGTCGATGGCATCGGACTTCTTGTCGGCGTATTCGACTTCAGCTTCGGCCAGTGCCGAACCGCAGTCGAAGCACCAGTTCACTGGTTTCAGGCCCTTGAACACGAAGCCTTGCTTGACCATTTCGGCCAGGGCACGGATCTCGCCCGCTTCGTTGGAGAAGGCCATGGTCTTGTAGGGGTTGTCCCAGTCACCCAGGACGCCGAGGCGGATGAAGTCAGCCTTCTGGCCCTCGATCTGCTCGGAGGCGTAGGCGCGGCACAGCTCGCGGGTCTTGTCCGCAGGCAGGTTCTTGCCGTGGGTGGTCTCGACCTTGTGCTCGATGGGCAGGCCGTGGCAATCCCAGCCGGGCACATAGGGGGCGTCATAGCCTGCCAGGGTCTTGGAGCGGACGATGATGTCCTTGAGGATCTTGTTGACCGCGTGACCGATGTGAATGCTGCCGTTGGCGTAGGGCGGGCCATCGTGCAGGACGAACCTCGGGCGCCCTTCGCCGATCTGCCGCAGCTTGCCGTACAGGTCGATGCTGTTCCAGCGCTGCAGCAGTTCCGGTTCGCGCTGGGGCAGACCGGCCTTCATCGGGAATGCCGTCTCTGGCAGGTTCAGGGTCGCTTTGTAATCGGTCATTTCAGTCCAGGCTCTTCAATTTGATTGAGTACCCTGCCAATAGGCACGGGCGGCAGCGACATCCGCATCGATCGCCGACTTCAACGCCTCCAGGGAGGCAAAACGCTGCTCATCGCGCAGCTTGTGGTGGAAGGTCACGCTGATCCGCCGGTCATAGAGATCGCCGGCATAGTCCAGCAGGTGGACCTCCAGGTGGGCGCGCCCGTCACCCTTCACGCTGGGACGCACGCCGATGTTGGCAACGCCGGGCAGTTGCCGGCCATCCAGCTCCACGCTGACCAGGTACACGCCGTTGAGCGGAACCCGGCGACGCTTGAGCTGCACATTGGCAGTCGGCGTGCCCAACTGACGACCGAGTTTCTGCCCATGAAGCACTCGGCCGGTGATGGTGAATGGACGCCCCAGCAGGCGATCGGCGAGGGCAAAGTCACCGTCAGCAAGCGCCTGGCGCACCCGGGTACTGCTGACCCGCAGGCCATCCAGCTCAACGGTGGCGGCAGCCTCGACACTGAAGCCTTCGGCGGCGCCGGCCTGCTGCAGAAATTCGAAGTCGCCAGCGCGGTCGCAGCCGAAGCGAAAATCGTCGCCAATCTCCAGGTGCTTGGCACCCAGGCCTTCCACCAGCACCGCGTGGACGAACTCGGCCGCGCTGAGCTCACGCAAACGGCGATTGAAGGACAGGCAAAGCACGCGATCCACGCCCTCACGGGCCAGCAATTCGAGCTTGTCGCGCAGGCGTGTCAGGCGTACCGGGGCGGTGTCCGGACCGAAATACTCGCGCGGTTGCGGCTCGAAGATCACCACGCACGTGGGTAAACCCAGCTCAGCCGCACGCTCGCGCAACCGCTTGAGAATGGCCTGGTGGCCGCGGTGCACGCCGTCGAAATTGCCGATGGTGGCGACGCAGCCCCGATCTTGGGGCCGCAGGTTGTGTAGGCCTCGAACCAGCTGCATAGCACAAGTCTTGTTCACAAAGTGGTCGATTATACGCACAGCCGGCGCTGGACAACAGGCGCTACAGACCTGCCAGCGCGACAAGTGGCGATGAGCTGGAAGTCAGCGAATCACACGGCGCGCCGCGCGAAATCACGCAGACGGAAGCCCAGTAGTGCCAGCACGCCGAAATAGGCGATCACGCCGGCGCCTACCAGCGCACCCAGACGCAGCAGGCGCTCGGCCATGCCGCCCTGATCCCAGGCCGGCAGCAGGTACATCACACCCAGCAACACGGCGCACATCACCACCACCGCCAGCACCAGCTTGGCGAGGAACTTGCCCCAGCCCGGCTGCGGCTGGAACAACTGCTGCTTGCGCAGTTGCCAGTAGAGCAGCCCCGCGTTCATGCAGGCGGCCAGGCTGATGGCCAGCGCCAGACCGGCGTGACGCAGCGGGAAGACAAAAGCGAGGTTCATCAGCTGAGTCGCCACCAGGGTGAAGACGGCAATCTTCACCGGCGTGCGGATGTTCTGCCGCGCGTAGAAACCAGGCGCCAGCACTTTCACCAGGATGATCCCGAGCAGGCCCACCGCGTAGGCAATCAGCGCGCGCTGGGTCATCAGCGCGTCGTTGGCGGTGAACTTGCCGTACTGGAACAGCGCCACCGTCAACGGCTCAGCCAGAAGCGCCAAGGCGAGGGTGCAGGGCAGTACCAGCAGGAAACACAGGCGCAACCCCCAGTCGAGCAGCTGCGAGTAGGCATGGCGGTCGTCACTGGCATAGGTCTTGGCCAGGGACGGCAGCAGGATGGTACCCAGGGCAACCCCGAGCACGCCCGAGGGCAACTCCATCAGGCGGTCGGCGTAGTACATCCAGGACACCGAACCCGCCGCCAGGAAGGACGCGAAGATGGTGTTGATGATCAGCGAGATCTGCCCCACGGACACCCCGAAGATTGCCGGAACCATCTGCTTGAGCACGCGCCAGACGCCGGTATCGCGCAGGTTCAGGCGCGGCAGCACGAGCATGCCGATACGCTTCAAGGACGGTAGCTGGCAAAGCAACTGCGCGAGGCCGCCCACCAGCACCGCCCATCCAAGGGCCATGATGGGTGGGTCGAAATAGGGCAGCAGGAACAACGAGAAAATGATCATGCTGGCATTCAGCAGCGTCGGCACGAAGGCCGGCACCGAATAGCGGTTCCAGGTGTTGAGGATGGCCCCCGCCAGGGACGACAGCGAGATCAGGAAGATATAGGGAAAGGTCACCCGCAACAGGTCGGTGGTCAGGGCGAACTTTTCTGGCGTATCGGCGAAACCCGGTGCGGTCGCCCAGATCACCCAGGGCGCCGCCAGGATGCCCACGAGGGTCACCAGCGCCAGCACCAGGCTCAGCAGGCCGGAGATGTAGGCAATGAAAGTGCGGGTCGCCTCTTCCCCCTGCTGGGTCTTGTACTCGGCCAGGATGGGTACGAAGGCTTGGGAGAATGCGCCCTCGGCGAAGATCCGGCGCAGCAGGTTGGGCAGCTTGAAAGCCACGAAGAAGGCGTCGGTGGCCACGCCGGCGCCAAAGTAGCGCGCGACGATGGTGTCGCGAACGAAGCCCAATACGCGGGAAAGCATGGTGATGGAGCTGACAGCCGCCAGCGACTTGAGCAGGTTCATTCAGGGGTCCGGACAGGAATGGCACGGCCCGCCCGGTGCTGCCGGAGGGCGATCAAGGCTGCCGAGTGTAGAGTCCGGGCCGGATAAAATCATCCAGCGAGAAAAGCTTACGCTCGTCGCCCGACTCACGTGATCACCCTTGACAAGACCAAGTCACGTGGGCATGATTCGCGGCCTTAATTTGATTCAATTCCCCAGTTTCGAGGAGCTTGACGGTGGCCAACACACCTTCTGCCAAAAAACGCGCCAAACAGGCTGAGAAGCGTCGTAGCCATAACGCCAGCCTGCGCTCCATGGTTCGTACCTACATCAAAAACGTGGTCAAGGCGCTCGACGCCAAGGACCTGCCCAAGGCCCAAGCCGCCTACACCGCTGCTGTACCGGTGATTGACCGCATGGCCGACAAAGGCATCATCCACAAGAACAAAGCTGCTCGTCACAAGAGCCGCCTGAACGCCCACATCAAGGCGCTCGGTCAAGCTGCTGCCTAAGCTTGAGTTCTTGTAAAAAACCGGCCTTCTGGCCGGTTTTTTATTGCCTGCGTATTTTGATTTCATACTCTCCACCCATGAAAAAGCCCGGAATCTCCGGGCTTTTTCATCACCTCAAGGCCGGTTCGGCCAGGGCAGGATCGGTATCGCGGTGACCGCGTTCTGCGGGCTGCCCTCGATCACCCGGTCGCTGTAGACCAGATAGACCAAGGTATTGCGCTTGCGATCGAAGAAGCGCACGACCTGCATGGTCTTGAACACCAGCGAGGTACGCTCCTTGAATACCTCTTCGCCATCCTTGAGCTCACCATTGAAGCGAATAGGCCCCACCTGGCGACAGGCAATGGACGCTTCAGCACGATCCTCAGCCAATCCCAAACCGCCTTTTACACCGCCAGTCTTGGCACGCGAGAGATAGCAGGTCACACCCTCCACCCGAGGGTCATCGAAGGCCTCGACCACGATCTTGTCGTTCGGCCCCATCCACTTGAACACCGTGGATACCGAGCCGACCTCCTCAGCGGCAGCCAACAGCGGCATTGCCAGCAGAGCCGCCGCCATTCCCTTGATCAGTCGCATCCTTTCCTCCCAACCTCAGACCAGAACCAGATTGTCCCGGTGCACCAGTTCCGGCTCGTCGACATACCCCAGCAGCTTTTCGATGAGGTCGGACGATTGACCGATGATCTTCTGCGCCTCAAGGGCACTGTAGTTAGCCAGGCCACGAGCGATTTCGGCGCCATCAGGCCCGACACAGACCACCATCTCGCCCCGACGGAAGCTGCCCTGGACAGCCTTGACGCCGACAGGCAGCAAGCTCTTGCGGTCCTCACGCAGCGCCTTGACCGCACCTGCGTCAAGCACCAGGGTGCCGCGAGTCTGTAGATGGCCAGCCAGCCACTGCTTACGCGCAGCCAGCATGCCGCGCTCAGGTGCCAATAGAGTTCCCAGACGCTCTCCCGCCTTGAGGCGATCCAGCACCCGCTCGATTCGCCCACCGACGATCACCGTATGGGCGCCGGAACGAGCCGCCAGCCGCGCTGCACGCAGCTTGGTCTGCATGCCGCCCCGCCCCAACGCACCGCCTGTGCCACCCGCCACAGCATCCAGCGCCGGGTCATCGGCACGAGCCTCGAAAATCAGCTGCGCATCAGGATTGTGGCGCGGGTCGGCATCGAACATGCCGTCGCGATCGGTAAGGATCACCAGCAGATCAGCTTCCACCAGGTTGGCCACAAGGGCCGCCAAGGTGTCGTTATCGCCGAAGCGGATTTCATCGGTGACCACGGTGTCGTTCTCGTTGATCACCGGGATCGCACCCAGCTCCACCAGAGTACGCAGCGTGCTGCGAGCGTTCAGGTAACGCTTGCGATCAGACAGGTCGTCATGGGTCAGCAGGATCTGCGCCGTGTGGCGACCATGCTCGGCAAAGCTGGATTCCCAAGCCTGAACCAGCCCCATTTGCCCTACCGAGGCAGCGGCCTGCAGTTCATGCACGGCGCTTGGACGACTCTGCCAGCCCAGACGACTCATACCGGCCGCCACAGCACCAGAGGACACCAGCACCAGCTCCACACCTGCATTGCGCAGGGCCACCATCTGCTCGACCCAAACCGCCATGGCCGAGCGATCCAGCCCACGACCATCAGCCGTCAGCAAAGCACTACCGATCTTAACCACCCAGCGCTGCGCGCCAGTCACCTTGTCCCGCATATCGTCCAACCTTAGCTAGAAGGCCGCGCGGCAAGGCGCGCGGCCATGCGAACACTCCACAGCACCGGGTGGCGCCGGGGTCAGGGTACGTAGAAGATTTCCGGCCCGTCGCCGTCATCCTCATCGTCATCGAAATCGTCGTCATCATCAGCACCGGCACTCTTCAGACCGGCACGGCGGAGGGCGCGCTGGTCGTCCATGGCCTGCAGACGGGC
Organism: Pseudomonas sp. D(2018); assembly: GCF_005502555.1. Lineage (NCBI taxonomy): Bacteria > Pseudomonadati > Pseudomonadota > Gammaproteobacteria > Pseudomonadales > Pseudomonadaceae > Pseudomonas > Pseudomonas sp. D(2018). The sequence goes on along the minus strand of NZ_SCOK01000002.1, from coordinate 201,320 downwards.
GCGAGCCTCGTCCTCGATGCGCTGATCCAGCTCGGCGAGCTGCTCGGCGTACTCCGGCTCTTCTTCCATGCGCAGCGTGCGCTCGTCGAGGTAGCGCATGATCTCCTGGGAGAGCGCCTCAGTACCTTCGCGCTCCAGAGCAGAGATCACGAACACCGGACCGGACCAGCCCAGATGCTCGAGCACCGCCTTCATGCGCGAATCACGCTCCTCATCGAGCAACTGGTCGGCCTTGTTCAGCACCAGCCAGCGATCACGTTCGGTCAGGGCCGGACTGAAACGCCCCAGCTCCTCGATAATGGTCGCGGCGGCTTCGGCCGGATCACTTTCATCCAGAGGCGCCATATCGACGATATGCAGCAGCAGACGGGTACGCGCCAAGTGCTTGAGGAAACGAATACCCAGGCCGGCGCCTTCGGCGGCACCCTCGATCAGACCCGGGATATCGGCCACCACGAAGGACTTGAAGCGGCCGACACTGACCACACCCAGATTCGGCACCAGGGTGGTGAAGGGGTAGTCAGCCACTTTCGGCTTGGCAGCGGACACCGCACGAATGAACGTACTCTTGCCGGCATTCGGCAGGCCCAGCAGACCGACGTCGGCCAGCACCTTCAGCTCCAGCTTGAGGTCTCGAGACTCACCGGGCTTGCCCTTGGTGGTCTGACGCGGCGCACGGTTAGTGCTGGACTTGAAACGGGTGTTGCCCAGGCCGTGCCAGCCACCTTGCGCCACCAACAGGCGCTGACCCGCCTTGGTCAGGTCGCCGATGATTTCCTGGGTGGCAGCGTCGATCACAGTAGTACCGACCGGCACCGGCAGGATCAGATCCTCACCCTTGCGCCCGGTGCAGTCCTTGCTGCCGCCGTTCTCGCCACGCTGGGCGTCAAAACGACGGGTATAGCGGTAGTCCACCAGGGTATTGAGGTTCGGATCGGCCTCCATGTACACGGAGCCGCCATCGCCCCCGTCACCACCGTTGGGGCCGCCCTTTTCAATGAATTTTTCGCGACGGAAACTCATCAGGCCATTGCCGCCGTCGCCCGCTTTTACAAAGATCGATACTTCATCGACGAATTTCATCAGGACGCCTCCCGTCACGGGGACGGGTTGAGAGAAACAAAGCACATAGGATACAGGGAACCCCGCTCAATGCAGAGTTTCCACAAAGCAGAAACAAAAAAGCCCCGTCGCAAGACGGGGCTTTTACAGCGAGGTCGCGATCAGGCCGCGACGATGCTTACGTACCTGCGACCGAAAGCACCTTTAACCTCGAACTTGACCACGCCGTCCACTTTCGCGAACAGGGTGTGGTCCTTGCCCAGGCCAACGCCGACGCCGGCGTGGAATTGGGTGCCGCGCTGACGCACGATGATGTTGCCGGCCTTGATGACCTGGCCGCCGTACATCTTCACGCCAAGGCGTTTACTTTCTGAGTCGCGGCCGTTGCGGGTAGAACCGCCAGCTTTTTTGTGTGCCATGAGTCAAATCCTCCAAAAAGGAAATTAGGCCTGGATGCCGGTGATCTTGATTTCAGTGAACCACTGGCGGTGGCCCTGGCGCTTCATGTGGTGCTTACGACGGCGGAACTTGATGATGCGCACTTTGTCGTGACGGCCTTGAGAGACCACTTCAGCGACTACTTTGGCGCCATCAACGACCGGAGCACCGATTTTCACGTCTTCGCCATTGCCGATCAGCAGGACGCGATCGAAAGTCACGGATTCGCCAGTGGCGACTTCCAGCTTCTCGATCTTCAGGAATTCACCTTCAGCGACTTTGTATTGCTTGCCGCCGGTAACGATAACTGCGTACATGGATTTTCTCCGTTAAACCTGCTCACCCGACGCTTTATAAAAAGAGGTATCGGTCGGCATGGCTGCATGGCGCCGGAACTGACGCCCATGCAATTGCGTAAGGCAGGAAAATGCCCAAGGAAGTTCAGGGGCCGCGATTGTACGCAAGCCGCGATTGCCGCGCAAGCACCGCCAGCACTCGCCTTGACAGGCCCCGGCCCGGTCCCTAGCATGCCGCGCAACCCAATTGGAGCACCTCTGGCCGATGCAACCCCAGGCTTTCTACCGCGTGGTGGCGGACGATTTCACCGCAGTCGACGACATCATCCGTCGGCAGCTGACCTCCCGCGTTCCTCTGGTGGAAAAGATCGGTGACTACATCGTCTCTGCCGGCGGCAAGCGCCTGCGCCCACTCCTGGTGCTGTTGGGCGGCAACGCCCTTGGGTTCGGCGGCGATCAACTGCGCCTGCTGGCGGCGACCATCGAGTTCCTGCACACCTCTACCCTGCTCCACGATGACGTGGTGGATGCCTCCGGCCTGCGCCGCGGTCGCTCCACCGCCAACGCCCTGTGGGGCAACGCACCCAGCGTACTGGTGGGTGACTTCCTCTATGCCCGCTCATTCGAAATGATGGTGGAACTCGGCTCCATGCCGGTGATGCGCATCATCTCCCAGGCCACCCGGGTCATCGCCGAAGGTGAAGTGCTGCAGCTGTCCAAGATCCGCGACGCCAGCACCACCGAAGAAACCTATATGGAAGTCATCCGCGGCAAGACCGCGATGCTCTTCGAAGCCTCCACCCACAGCGCTGCTGTGCTGGCCGGCGCCAGCGCCGAGCAGGCAGAAGCCCTGCGCCAGTTCGGTGACGCGCTGGGTATCGCTTTCCAACTGGTGGACGATCTGCTCGATTACCGTGGCGATGCCGCTACCCTCGGCAAGAACGTCGGCGACGATCTGGCCGAAGGCAAGCCCACCCTGCCTCTGATCGCCACCATGCGCGACGGCACCCCGGAACAAGCCAGCGTGGTGCGCAAGGCCATTCAGCAAGGCGGCAGCCAGGACCTGGAAGGCATCCGTGCCGCCGTAGAAGCTGCTGGCGCCCTGGACTACACCGCTCGCCTGGCGCGCGACTATGCCGCCCGTGCCATCGCCTGCCTGGACACGTTGCCGTCCAATGCCTACCGCGATGCCTTGGTCGAGCTCAGTGAGTTCGCCGTCGCGCGAACTCACTGAGTAGCGAACAGCCGAAAGCCCGTCCAAGCGACGGGCTTTTTTCTGCCTCGACGAAAGGTCTCGATTAGCGCTTGCTATTTTGCTAATAGGAATTATTCTCATCTCAACGCTTTTCAAGGAGATGAGCCATGACCTACTTGATCGATGCCTGGCTGGATCGCCCCCACCCCTACCTGCGGATACTGCATCGGGAAACCGGTGAAGTCTGCGCCGTATTGGAAGAGGAGGCCCTCGACGAATTACGCGACCAGGGCGACCTCGACCTCGCCGGCCTGAACTCCAGCGAGCCCTTGGTGCTCAAGGAGCTGGTGCGCAACCTTTTCCTGTTCTGCTACGCCAGGGCATTACGCCCCCACGGCGAAGTGCACTGAGCGGAGAACGGGAATCTGGATGACGCCAAGAAGCGTCATCCGCAGGACAGGCGCCCGGGCGCCAGTCCTGCAGCGAGGGCAAAGGCGCCCTCGCCGGTTCCTGGCCGGGCCAGGGAAGGCTCGACCAGGAGTCAGCCTGGATCAGAGGATTTCCAGGAGTTCCACGTCGAACACCAGCACGCTGTGCGGCGGAATGCTGCCGACAGCCTGGCCACCATAGGCCAGCTCGCTCGGGACGTGCAGGCGCCATTTGCTGCCGGCGTTCATCAGTTGCAGCGCCTCGACCCAGCCAGCGATCACGCCGCCCACCGGGAATTCGGCCGGCTGGCCGCGATCGTAGGAGCTGTCGAACACGGTGCCATTGATCAGGGTGCCGTGGTAGTGGGTGCGCACGGTGTCTTCTGCCGACGGCTTGGCGCCCTCGCCCGCCACCAGCACTTCGTACTGCAAGCCGGACGGCAGGACGGTCACGCCTTCACGCTTGGCGTTTTCAACCAGGTATTCGCGACCGGCACCCGCAGCAGCTTCGGCCTTGGCCTCGGCTTCGGCCTGCATGCGCTCGCGGATCACACGGAAGCTGGCCGACAGGGCAGCACCATCAACGCGGCTTTCCAGGCCCTGGAAAGCGTCGCTGAGACCAGCGAGCACTGCGTCCAGGCTCACGCCGGGCGGGGGATTGTCACGGATCTGATCGCCGAGCTGACGACCAATGCCGTAGCTGACGCGGGTTTCGTCGGTGGAAAGATCAAGTTGGGACATGGCGGAACTCCGCTCAGGGAAAAAAAGGCCGGCCAGACTAGCACAGCTTCCTTTCCCCGGCGCGGGTCCGGTCCGCTACTCCACGCTCAGTGGGAACTGCGGGTTGAAATGGGAACGCGCACGGTGTCCTGGCTGTCCGCCGCCATCCCACACATCTCGTCATGCACCACGTTGTGCACCAGGTGGAAAGGAAGATCCGGAAACTCATGAAGCACTTCTCGGGCATGCTCCACCGACCGCAGCTGAGTGGCATGGCCGCGGCCATCGTCCAGGTGATGGGAACGGCCATCGATCCTGGCTTCAAGCAGGTAGATGCCGCCTTCCAGGGAGATAAGGTTGATTTCTTCAACGTGCCCGGCACGGGCATGGCTGGTGAGGTCGTGCAATTTCATGGCTTCGCCCTCGCGCGCTGTACACCTCAAATCTAATGCACAGCGCCAAATACCGACGGCAGAAACGCAACCGCCCGTCCGCTTTTCAGCGGCCGGGCGGCATGGACGGCAAAGAAGTGCGAATCAGTGGTCGTGCTTGGTCATCTTGTCCAGGTAGCCCATGGCGAAAGCAGAGATAACGAAGGTCATGTGCAGGACCACGTACCACATGATCTTGTCGTTATCGATGTTCTGCGCGTCCATGAAGATACGCAGCAGGTGGATGGAGGAAATCGCCACGATGGACGCGGCCACCTTCATTTTCAGCGAGCCGGAATCCATCTTGCCGAGCCAGCTCAGCTTCTCCTTGCCATCATCGATATCCAGCTGCGAGACGAAGTTCTCATAGCCGGAGATCATCACCATCACCAGCAGACCGCCCACCAGGGACATGTCGATCAGCGAGAGCAGCACCAGGATCAGGTCCGCCTCGGTCTTCTCGAACACATGGGGCAGGATGTGCCACACCTCTTGGAAGAATTTCAGGGTCAGCGCCAGCAACGCCAGGGACAGACCGAAGTAGATTGGGGCCAGCAGCCAGCGTGCGGCGTACATCGAATTTTCTAGTAGGCGTTCCATGGCTTCTCGTAGTCAGCAAATAAACCGGCCGCGAGTATAACGGTGTGCTTCCTACAGAAAAATAATGGCAACGCTAAAGGCATATCCCCAAACACTGTGGATAAGTCTGTGCATGAGCACTGGAGTGTCCAATAGACGCCCCATCCCCCGCTGGCCCGCGACAGTTGCTCATAAGCTGTCCAACCAGGAAACCGTCAGGTTTCGGGGCGGAACTGATAGTCACCGAGGTTACGGCAACCTGTGCCGTTGATTCGGCGAAGCTCCCCTTGCAGGTGCAGGCGCCAGATTGGCGGGTCATGGGCTTCGGTGTAGCCCTGCTCGGCCAGGCAATCCGCTATCGCGGACAATACCGACTCTGCCACGAGAGGCCCGTGGAATGGGCCCTGGGCTTTGATCGCCGAGGGCTGCTCCCCCGACATTCCTGCCGCACAGAGCAGCGTCCAGAGTCCATTCTCTCCCGCCAACGGACGGATCACGCACTCGATCCGAGTCACCAGTCCCAGGCACTGGCGGGTAAGGCAGAGGTTGCGCGTCATAGCGGCTTTCCTCGCAGAGGCCTGTTTTCAGCCTACACCCGAGTTGGGACCTGCGAAAGCACGATGCTTATCCACGGGAGTTGTGGATAACCCTGTGAACAGCGTGAGGGAAAAGTGGCGGGACGCAGACTACGCAAGCATTCGCCCCTACCGATCAATGACCGACCAGCCACACCGGGAACCCGACCCGGTGCAGCAGGTCGGCGCAGGGTCAGGCCGGGCCCTGGGTCTTGTCCGGACCCGGCGCCTTGCCGGGCCCCTGTTTCGGCCCCTTGCGTGCCGGCTTGGGCGGTGAGGCGGCCTTGGCAACGGTCTCCACCATTTCCTGGGCCGGCGCGGCCTTCTCTTCTTCTTCCAGGCCCATCTCGGCGATTTCCCGCAGGCGCGCCACCACGCGGGCGTTGACACTGCCTTCCGGGAACTGGCCCTTGTCGTCCGGCACACCGGCCGGTTCGCCTACCAGCAGGCTGAGGGCCTCGTCGGCCTGGCGAACCGCATAGACGTGGAAGCGGCCTTTGCGCACCGCGTCCAGTACGCGCTCGTCGAGCATCAGGGTGGTGACGTTGGCGTGGGGGATGATCACGCCCTGCTCGCCCGTCAGGCCACGAGCCTCGCAGAGACGGAAGAAACCCTCGATCTTCTCGTTGACCCCACCCACCGCCTGCACTTCACCGAACTGGTTGATCGAGCCGGTGATGGCGAAGCACTGCTTGAGCGGCGTGCGCGACAACGCGGAGATCAGCGTGCAGGCTTCACCCAGGGAAGCGCTGTCGCCGTCCACGTAGCCGTAGGACTGCTCCAGGGCGATGCTCGCGGAAATCTCCAGCGGGAACTCCTGGGCATAACGACTGCCGAGGTAGCCCGTGAGGATCATCACGCCCTTGGAGTGGATCGGCTGGCCGAGGTTGACCTCACGTTCGATGTCGACGATTCCCGAACTGCCCGGGTAGACGGTGGCGGAAATCCGCGCCGGTACACCGAAGGCCGAATCGCCCACTTCCAGCACCGTCAGGCCATTGCACTTGCCTACGGCCGCACCGGCGGTATCGATCAGGATGACGCCTGCCAGCATGTCATCGAGAATGCGCGCGGAAACCCGGCCGGTGCGGGTGGCCTTGGCCTTGAGCGCCCGATCGATATGGTCGGCACCGGTCACCGGTGCGCCGGCCAGTTGGCGGATGAAGTCAGCCTCGCTGACCAGTTGGAACAGGTCGCCGATACGCGCCGACAAACGTCCCTGGTGCTCGGCCAGACGGGCGCTGTAGGTTGCCAGACGGGCGACGGCAGCGGCGCTGAGCGGCGCCATGCCCTCTTCCGAGGTGCGGGTTTTCAGCAACTGGGCGAACTGTTCCAGGCTGTCGTCGGACAGGGCGATCTCTTCGTCGAAGTCCACCAGCACACGGAACATCTCCTGGAAGTCCGGGTCCAGGTCCTGCAGCGTGTAGTAGAGCTGGCGCGAGCCGATGATAACCACCTTCACCTGAAGCGGAATCACCTGCGGCGTGAGGGTCACGGTGGCCAGGCGGCCCAGTTCCGCGAGAGGGGACTCCATCTTCAGCTGACGCGAATGCAGCGCTCGCTTCAACGCATCCCAGACGAAGGGTTCGCCCAGCAGTTTCTCAGCCTCCAGCACCAGGAAGCCGCCATTGGCGCGGTGTATCGCTCCCGGACGCAGTTGGCGGTAGCTGGTGTAGAGGGCGCCCTGGTCGGTGCCGTACTCGATACGGCCGAACAGGTTGTCGTAAGTGGGATGGGACTCGAACACCACGGGAGCACCGCCGTTGGCATGGTGCCCCACCACCAGGCTGGGACAGTACTGCTCTTCCAGCAGCTCTCTGCGCTGGGCATCCGGCTTTTCGTCCAGCAGTTGGTCCACCACCGTCTTCAGCAGGTTGACCTGCATGGCCTGCAGGTAAGCCACCACACCGGCGTTCTCCGCATACTTTTCCGACAGGGGAGAAAGCAGCGGCTGCAGAGCCTGGGTAATGGTTTCCTCGTTCAGCTGGCGCAACTGGTTGCTGGACTCGCGCTTCCACTGCGGCAGACTGGACAGCTCCTCGTTCAGGCGCTCTTCCAGAATGGCGATGTCGTCGTGAAAACGCTCGCGCTCGGCCTCTTCCAACTGGGCGAAGTCCGCCTCGTCCAGGGCCTTGCCGTCCTTCATCGGGGTGAATGCGATGTTCGCGCTATCGCGATAGAGGGCGACGTCCTTCTCCAGGGCCAGGCGCTCGATCACGTCCAGGGCGCGGTCATAGCGCTGATTGAAGGCGCGGTCGATGGCGCTCTTCTTCTGCTGGAAAGTGGGCGTCTCGAACACCGCCGGGAAGGTGGACAGGAGGTTATCCACAAGCTGTTCGATGTCGCAGATGAAGTCCTGCGCCTCGCCTGCTGGCAACTGCAAGGCACGGGGTTCGCGCGGCTCGTCGAAGTGGTTGACGTAAACCCAGTCCGCCGGCGTGTCCAGGCGTTTGCCCTCGGCCTTGAGGTAACGCTGGACGAAGGAAAAGCGGCCGGTGCCCGGCTCGCCCATCACATAGACGTTGTACCCGGGGCGAGGCATGGCCACACCGAACTGCAGGGCCTCTACCGCACGTTCCTGGCCGAGCACGCCCCGGAAGGGCTCCAGGTCGTCAGTGGTCTTGAAGCTGAACTGGTCCGGCTCGAAGGGACGGGTCAGCGCATCGGGCGTCAGTCGCAGGCTGGCAGCGAAGGAGTCAGGCATCGAGTGTCCTTAATGGCTCGGCAAGAAAGCAATGGCCGCATTCTGGCGCCGCCCTGACATCACTGGCAAGGCATTGCGCCAGAGCTGATCAATGGGCCAGGTCAGCGCAGCCCAGGCAGTACTCGGCCGCCGGCAGCACAGCCAGGCGCGCCGGCTCTATGAGCTCGCCGCAACGCTGGCAATAACCGTAGCTGCCGTCGGCCAGGCGTAGCTTGGCCATACCCACGCGGCGCAGGGCCGCCTGAGTCTCGGCAAGGATGGCCTCGAGCACTTCGTCGTTCTCCCGCTGAATCGCCTGCTCGGCGAAATCCGGCGAGTGGCTGCGGGCCAGGTCCTCGCGAATGGCGTTGGCGCGAGCGGTGTACTCCGCAATCAGGGCATCGAGTGTGGCCATAGGGTCAGTAGCGGTCATATTGGAATCTCCCCAGTTCACCCCCTAAGTGTGGACGCTGTAACGCAGCCTGCATCCCACTCCGGCAAACTTGCGCAAATGCCGGCCATCGCCTTGCTTGACACCCGCCCCGGCCTTACCCAAAGCTCCGGCCGAAGAACCTCTCACCAAGAAGAGCTGCGCCCTTGAAACGGATTTTCCCGTACCTCGCCTTGTGCACCTGGATCACCGCCCACGCTGCTCCCGAAGTCCCCGCCGAACGCCTCCAGGCATTGGCGGACGATCCTTACTGGATCGCCCTGGGTCATTACGAGACCGGCAAACTGGGCGGCTGGCGCAGCTATGTGGATGACGCTGATTTCTTCCTCGCCGAGGGTGGGCCGAACAATCCGGCCGACGAACTGCGCGCCACCCTGGACGCGCTCTATGCCCCGGCTGATCTTGGCGACAAGCACCCGCAATGCACCTACCCGGCGCGCACCCGCTGGCTGCGCGAGCAACTCCAGCTCACCGACCTGCCGCAGCCGGCCTGCAGCGAGTTCAAGGCCTGGTACGCCGACGTCAACCCACACAGCACGGTCCTGGTGTTTCCCGCGGCCTACCTGAACAGCCCCTCGTCCATGTTCGGCCACACCCTGCTGCGCATCGACCAGCCGGACATCCACGAAAACAACACCGTAATGCTCAGCTATGCGCTGAACTTCGGTGCCTTCATCGAGGGGGCCGACAACAGCATCCTCTACGCCTGGAAAGGCCTGATGGGTGGCTACCCCGGACTGTTCGCCCTGGTGCCCTACCGCGACAAGCTCAAGGAATACAGCCGCCTGGAGAACCGTGACCTCTGGGAATACCGCCTGAACCTCACTGCCGAGGAAACAGGGCGCATGGTTGAGCATGTCTGGGAGCTGAAGCAGATCCGTTTCGATTACTACTTCTTCGATGAGAACTGCTCCTATCGTCTGCTGGAACTGCTGGAAATCGCCCGCCCCGGCATCGAACTCACCGACCATTTCCCGATCACCGCCATCCCGACCGACACCGTACGCGCGGTGAAGCAGGCCGGCCTGGTGGAGTCCATCGACTACCGACCCTCGCGGGAGAAGGAACTGCTGGCCCGCGCCGCCCCCCTGGATGACGCCGAACAGCAGTGGGTGCTGCGTCTGACCGACGACGAGAAACTGCTGGACGACCCGGCTTTCCTCGCCCTCCCCGCGCCGCGGCGCGCGCTGATCCAGGACGCGGCGTTCCGTCTGGTGCGCTACCACTCCACCGGTGAGGAGCGCACCCGCGAGAACGCCATGCGCAGCTACAAGTTGCTGCAAGGCATCAACCGCAACCCACCACCGGAACTGGACATCGAACGCCCCAGCCTGCCCGAGGAAGGTCACGAGTCGCGAACCTGGCAGCTAGGGGCCGGCACACGTGAAGACCGCGCCTTCGCCGAGTATGGCCTGCGCATGGCCTACCACGACCTCAACGACAACCTCTCCGGCTTCCCGCTGGGCGCGCAGATCGAAATCCTCCAGCTCAAGCTGCGCCAGTACGAGGACAACCACTGGCAGCTGCAACGCCTGGACCTGGCGACCATCCGCTCGCTGACGCCGCGCGGCGAGCTACTCAAACCCTGGTCCTGGCAGGTGGCCGGGGGGCTGGAACGCGTGCTCGGAGAAGACGGCGACGAGCGCCTGGTCAGCCACCTCAACGGCGGTGTCGGCGGCTCCTGGCAGCTTGCCGAAGATGCATTGGGTTTCGCCCTGGCCACCGCACGCATCGAGCACAACGAAGACTTCGCACCCTTCATCGCCACTGCCGCAGGCTTCAATACCGGCCTGCTCTGGCACAACCCACTGGGCAGCCTCAGCCTGGAAGCCTCCGCCGACTACTTCCACAATGGCGAAGTCCGCCGCCGCCTGTCCCTCAATCAGCAATGGGACATTTCCCGCAACCTCGGGCTGCGCCTGACAGCCCAGCGGGAGTTCAGCCAGCTCGCCGCGCCGGTCAACGAGGTGATGCTGGAGCTGAAGTGGTACCACTACTGATTGGCGCTGGATGATGGGTTTCGCTTCGCTCTACGCCATCCTGCGTGGTAGGTCTGGCCTGATCTGCAGGATGGGTTGAGGTACGAAACCCCGAGTTCCGTCGGTAAGATGCGCGCCTGCCCCATCACAACGGGCCCAGAATGGTTATCTACCCCCTCGTCAGGCGACGCAGATGAACACCAACGGCCCCCAATTGCTGGAAGTATCCAACGGCAAGCCGATCAAGCTCTGGACCCAAGGCGTTCCAGTGGAAGAGGAAGCCCGCCAGCAACTGATCAATACCGCGAAGATGCCCTTCATCTTCAAGCACCTCGCGGTGATGCCCGACGTGCACCTGGGCAAGGGGTCGACCATCGGCAGCGTGATCCCCACCGTAGGCGCCATCATTCCTGCCGCCGTCGGCGTGGACATCGGCTGCGGGATGATTGCCGCCCTTACCTCCCTGCGCGCCGCCGACCTGCCGGACAACCTCCGCGGTCTGCGCAGCGCCATCGAGCGTGCCGTCCCCCACGGCAAGACCTTCGGCAAACGCGACCAGGGCGCCTGGGATGACGTACCGGATGCCACCGACCAGGCCTGGCGCTCGCTCTCCAGGCGTTTCAAGGCGATCACCGCCAAGTACCCGCGACTGGAAAAGACCAACAACCGCCATCACCTCGGCACCCTGGGGACCGGCAACCACTTCATCGAGGTCTGCCTGGACGAGGCCGACCGGGTCTGGTTCATGTTGCACAGCGGCTCGCGCGGGGTGGGCAATGCCATTGGCAGCCTGTTCATCGAGCTGGCGCAGGCCGATATGCGCCAGCACCTGGCCAACTTGCCGGATCGCGACCTCGCGTACTTCGAAGAAGGCAGCAAGCACTTCGACGACTACGTGGAAGCGGTGGGCTGGGCCCAGGACTTCGCCCGGCAGAACCGCGCCTTGATGATGCAGGCGGTGATTGCTGCCGCGCGCAAGGCCATCGGCAAACCCTTCGAGGCCAGCCTGGAAGCGGTGAACTGCCACCACAACTACGTGCAGAGGGAACAGCACTTCGGCCGCGAAGTGCTGGTGACGCGCAAGGGCGCGGTGTCGGCGCAGAAAGGCGAGCTGGGCATCATCCCCGGCTCCATGGGCGCCAAGAGCTTCATCGTCCGCGGACTGGGTAACGAGGACGCCTTCTGCTCCTGCAGCCACGGTGCCGGTCGCACGATGAGCCGAGGGCGGGCGAAGAAGCTGTTCACCGTGGAAGACCAGGTCCGCGCCACCGCCCACGTGGAGTGCCGCAAGGACAAGGATGTGATCGACGAGATCCCCATGGCCTACAAGGATATCGATGCCGTGATGGCGGCTCAGCGCGACCTGGTGGAAGTGGTGCATACCCTGCGCCAGGTGGTCTGCGTCAAGGGCTGACGTGGCGCGGGCGCAAGGCCTCTCGCGATTGCACGTGCAGGGTGTGGCAGAGCGCAGCGAAGCCCAACAAGGGACTTCGCTGCACCCGGCAGAGCGCGGTAGTTACACCACGCCCTGCGCCAGCATTGCGTCGGCCACTTTCACGAAGCCGGCAATGTTGGCGCCCTTGACGTAGTTCACCCGCCCGTTTTCCTCACCGTAGCTCACGCAGGCGTGGTGGATGTTCTGCATGATGCCGTGCAGGCGCTGGTCCACTTCGCCAGCGGTCCAGTGCAGACGCATGGCGTTCTGGCTCATTTCCAGGCCGCTGGTGGCCACGCCGCCGGCGTTGGACGCCTTGCCAGGTGCAAAGAGGATCCCCGCCTCAGTGAAGATATCCACAGCCTGCAGGGTGGACGGCATGTTGGCGCCCTCGGCAACGCAGACGCAGCCATTGGCCAACAGCGCCCGGGCGTCTTCGGCATCCAGCTCGTTCTGGGTCGCGCAGGGCAGCGCGATGTCGCAGGGCAGTGCCCAGGGACGCTGGCCCGGCAGGAAGCGCAGGCCTGTGCCGCTCAGCTCGCTGAGTCGACCACGGCGAACGTTCTTCAGCTCCATCAGCGCCGACCACTGCTCCTGGGTCAGGCCGGCCTCGGCAAACAGGGTACCTTCCGAGTCGGACAGGGAAATCACCTTGCCGCCTAGCTCCATCACCTTCTGCGCTGCGTACTGGGCCACATTGCCGGAGCCGGAAATGGCCACACGCTGACCGTCGACGTCGCGACCGATACCCTTGAGCATTTCCTGAGCGAAGTAGACACAGCCGTAACCGGTGGCCTCCGGGCGAATCAGGCTACCGCCGTAGGCCAGCCCCTTGCCGGTGAACACCGAAGTGAATTCGTTGGAGAGGCGCTTGTATTGGCCGAACAGGAAACCGATCTCACGGGCGCCAACGCCGATATCACCGGCCGGCACGTCGAGATCGGCACCGATGTGGCGGTACAGCTCACTCATGAAGGACTGGCAGAAGCGCATGACTTCGGCGTCGCTCTTGCCCTTGGGGTCAAAGTCCGAGCCGCCCTTGCCACCGCCCATGGGCAGCGAAGTCAGGGAATTCTTGAACACCTGTTCGAAGGCGAGAAACTTCAGGACGCCGAGGTTCACCGACGGATGGAAGCGCAGGCCGCCCTTGTAGGGGCCGATGGCACTGCTCATCTGCACGCGGAATCCGCGGTTGACCCGGACCCGCCCCTGATCGTCGACCCAAGGCACCCGGAACAGGACGGCACGCTCCGGCTCGACGATCCGTTCGATGATGCCGGCCTCCAGGTACTGCGGGTTGGCCTCAAGGAATGGCCACAGGCTGCGCAGCACCTCTTCCACAGCCTGATGGAACTCAGGCTGGTCGGGGTCGCGTTGCTTCAGGCGCAGCAGGAAGGCGTCGACAGATTGCGTCATGACTCTCACCAATTTTTCTTTTATGAACAATTTATGGCGCGAGACTCTATCAATCTGACCAGCACCTCGATAGGGCAAAATGACGCATATTTGAATCTTTTTGGTGCAATACCTATAAATCCGCATCCTGAAAAGCGGAATCTCCCTAGAAATCCTGCTATTCGAGGGTGCCGGCGTCCGGTTACTCCAACGAAAGTTCGCACCAGCGATGTGCGCTCAGCGCACCATGCCGACTCTCAAGACAGCGGGGAGAATCAGCGCCCCGCAGATTGCCGCAACACCTGACGGGGATTGATACCCAGTCCGCTGCGCTTGCCACGCATCACCACCGCGCCGCGATCCGGCAGGGAGTACCAGGTATCCTCAGGCACGCAGACGCCGACGCCAACGGCCGCATCGTCCAGCACCAGCTCAACGCGGAACTGGCAGCCCAGGCCGCCATCGTCCTTGTCCAGCACCCGCGCGGCGAATTCGGCGTCCTGCCCCAACCACTGGGTGTAGAGCGCGGCTGCTGGAACCTGCAAGGCGCCCCAGACCACCAGCACCAGTAGCGACCCCAGCATCAGGTGCAATGACCAGCGGGCGGCATCGGTTTCCAGGCCGAACAGGGTGCTGAAACGCTCACGCCGCGCGAGCCAGGCATAGAGCCCGCCCCCCAGCACCAGGGAACAGGGCACGGCGCCCAGCTTCCAGGCCGGAGAGGGATAGAAGGAGAAGTACAAGCCGCAGACGCCAAACAGCGCCAGGGTCGAGAGCCAGAACAGATAGTGGTTGAATCCTTTCATCGAACCTCCAGAAACGAAAACGGAGCCTTGCGGCTCCGTTGTCGCGTTGGCGCTTACTGCGCCAGCTTCTTGTAACGCACACGGTGCGGCTGGGATGCCGCGTCGCCCAGGCGCTTCTTGCGGTCCGCTTCGAACTCGGTGTAGTTGCCTTCGAAGAAGCTCACCTTGCCGTCGTCCTCGTAGGAGAGGATGTGGGTGGCGATACGGTCCAGGAACCAGCGATCGTGGGAAATCACGATGGCGGCGCCGGGGAAGTCCAGCAGCGCTTCTTCCAGCGCACGCAGGGTTTCCACGTCGAGGTCGTTGGACGGTTCGTCGAGCAGCAGCACGTTGCCGCCCTGCTTTAGGGTCAGGGCCAGGTGCAGGCGGCCACGCTCACCACCGGAGAGGTCCTTGACGAACTTCTGCTGGTCGGCGCCCTTGAAGTTGAAGCGGCCGACGTAGCTGCGCGATGGGACTTCGTAGCTGCCGATCTTGATCTGCTCGAAACCGTCGGAAACCTGCTCCCACACGGTTTTGGTGCCTTCCAGGCTGTCGCGGCTCTGGTCGACGCTGGCGATCTGCACGGTTTCACCGATCTCGATGGTGCCGGAATCCGGCTGCTCCTTGCCGGTCAGCATGCGGAACAGGGTGGACTTGCCAGCACCGTTGCCGCCGATCACGCCAACGATGGCGCCTTTCGGAATGCTCAGGGACAGGTTTTCGATCAGTACGCGATCGCCATAGCCCTTGGTGACGTTGTGCAGTTCGATGACTTTGTCGCCCAGGCGCGGACCAGCCGGGATGTAGATCTCGTTGGTTTCGCTGCGCTTCTGGAATTCCTGCGATTGCATTTCCTCGAAGCGTTGCAGACGGGCCTTGGACTTGGACTGACGAGCCTTGGCGCCCTGGCGCACCCACTCCAGTTCGGCCTTCATGGCCTTGGCGTGGGAGGCTTCCTGCTTGGCCTCCTGGGCCAGGCGGTTGGCCTTGGATTCCAGCCAGCCGGAGTAGTTGCCCTCGAAGGGGATGCCGTGGCCACGGTCCAGTTCGAGGATCCAGCCAGCGACGTTGTCGAGGAAGTAACGGTCGTGGGTAATGGCTACCACGGTGCCGGGGAAGTCGTGGAGGAAGTGCTCCAGCCAGGCCACGGAGTCGGCGTCCAGGTGGTTGGTCGGTTCGTCCAGCAGCAGCATGTCGGGGGCCGACAGCAACAGACGGCACAGGGCCACTCGGCGCTTCTCACCGCCGGAGAGGTGTTCGATCTTCGCGTCCCAGGCGGGCAGGCGCAGGGCGTCGGCGGCGACTTCCAGCTGGCGCTCCAGGTTGTGGCCGTCGGAAGCCTGGAGAATGGCTTCCAGCTTGGCCTGCTCGGCGGCCAGGGCGTCGAAGTCGGCGTCCGGCTCGGCGTAGGCAGCGTAGACCTCGTCCAGGCGGGCCTGGGCCTGCTTGATCTCGCCCACCGCCTCTTCGACGATGTCACGCACGCTCTTGGTCGGGTCCAGCTTGGGTTCCTGGGGCAGATAGCCGACCTTGATGCCGGGCATCGGGCGGGCTTCACCATCGATCTCGGTATCCACCCCGGCCATGATGCGCAGGAGGGTCGACTTACCTGCGCCGTTCAGGCCGAGCACGCCGATCTTGGCGCCCGGGAAGAAGGACAGGGAAATGTCTTTGAGAATCTCACGCTTCGGGGGCACGACCTTGCCGACCCGGTGCATGGTGTAGACGTATTGAGCCATGGCTGACCTTGGTGCTGTGACAAATAGTGGATAAGGCGGGGAGCGACAATTTGGGAACAGGCGCTCCCGCGCGCGTGCGGCAAAGCTACCGGAATGCACCGGGGAGGGCAAACGACGCTCGTCGTTCGTACTGGCACTTTGCAGGCCTTCAAGGCATGCTAGCCGGTCCGCGGGCCCCAGGCTCCGGGACACCCCGTCACCTGCCAATCGAGCAGTAGCAGGAACGCCATCCGTGCCAGCCAACCCACGCCCGCCAGCCCAGCACGAGCCAGGACTCCCTCTGGCCAGCGTCCCCGCGCGCGGTTCGGTCAAGGGCCTGCTGGTAGGCCTTGTGCTCCTGATGCTGGCCCTGCTGCTCTGGCAGTTGCACCAGGAATACCGACAGTTGCAGGACGGTGCGCGGGACCGCAATTACACCCTGACCCGCGAGCTGGCCAGTCACCTTGAACTGGTCATGCAGATGAAGGCGGACGCCGTTCTCGCCCTGCTTCGCCAGCAGCCCCCCAATCCCCGGAATAAAGACCAGGAGCTGGTCGAACTGGACCTGCTGCGCCCCATCCTGCCGTCGATCAACAGCCTGGTGTGGCTCAACCCCAACGGCGGCGTGCTGGCCGATACCCAGGCCGGCAACGACGACGCCCTGTTCCTGGCCAGCCTGGTCCAGCGAGGCGAAGGCGAGATCTACCACTACGCTTTCAGTCCCCAGGGCCGTGGCGAGGTCTACCTGATCCTGCGCCAATCTCCCCTGCCCGAGCCCAGCGGCTACTGGGCGCTGCGTCTCGACGCCGATGCCATCCGTACCTGGCTGCTCAAGCATCAGGACCGCGATTATCGATGGCTGCTGGAGGATCGCGTCCTCCAGCGGGTCCTGGCGCAGAGCGGCAAACCGCGACGCGACACCTCCATCGTGATGCCGGTAACCGCAGAGCAGGAAGTGCAGACCATCCTCGTCTCGCCACTCGACCACAGTGACTGGCAGCTCCGCGCCTTGCACGACGAACGCCAGGTACGCGCCAGCCTGCTGCCAGAGCTGCTCAGCAAGCTGCTGCTGTTCCTCATCAGCGCCAGCCTGGCGCTGATCGCTCTCTACTACCTGCAACGTGAACAACGCGGCCTGCGCGAACTCAACGACGCCTCGCGTCGCTCCCTTCGCCAGGCCGCCAGCGCCCTCGGCGTGATCGAGGAGCGCGTACTGGTGACCCAGGTGGATGGCCGCCTGAGCTACCTCAACCCGCAGGCCGAAGCCCTGTTCGGCATCAGCGCAGACGCCGCCCAGGAGCATCACCTGCTGGCGCTGCTGCCGGGCCTGGACCCGCTACTGCTCAACGCCCCCGGCCTGGACCAGGATCTGGGTTCGGACCTGGTGCAGTTCCAGCGAAGCGGCGAACAGCGCCTGCTGGCCGTCACCCGCAACGACCTCAACGACGGCGCCCAACTGCTCGGCTATGTCTGGGTGTTGCGCGACGTCACCGAAGAGCAACGCGCCCTGCGCGTCCTGCAGGAAACCCGGCGGCGCTACCAGGACATTTTCGAAGGGGGCGGTATCGCCCTCTGCGTGCTCGACCTTGCCGACCTGCGCAAGTACCTCATCCAGAACGGCATGCGTGACCGCACCAGCCTGGCCACGTGGATCAAGGACAATCCGCAGCGCCACGCAGAGCTGCTGCGCCTGCTGCGCATCACCGAAGTCAACCAGGTCGCCATGCACCTGCTGGAAGTCAGCAGCAGCGAGCAGGCCTGGCGACAACTGATCGGCTCCCATCCGCTGCGCGAAGGTGGCATCCGCTTCCAACTGATGGCGGCCCTGCTGGGCGGCAACAAGCACCTGGAGATGGAGAGCCAGATCGTCACTGCCCAGGGCCAGATGCGGCACATCTGGCTGGTGCTGCACCTGCCGAGCATGATCCAGGACCTGGAAGCCGTCACCCTCAGCATCAACGACATCACCAGCCGCAAGCAGGTGGAGCTCTCGCTGATCGAGCGCGAGCGCTTCTGGTCCGATGTGGTGCTGGCGGTGCCCGACACCCTCTACGTCCACGACATCATCAGCAAGCGGGTGATGCTCACCAACAACCGTCTCGCCCAGCAGTTGGGCTATGGCCGTGACGATGTCCGCAAGATGGGCGAACGCTTCTGGGAAGAGCTGCTGCATCCGGACGATACCGAGCAGTACTGGCGCGTGCGCAGCCTGCAACAGGTAGTGGGCGACGGCATGCTGCTGCAGTGCCAGCTGCGCTGGCGCCACAAGGATGGCAGTTGGCACTGGTTCGACGTGCGTGAGCAGGCCCTGGCCCGTGACGAGAAAGGTCGGGTCAGCCGCCTGATCGGCGTGGCCAAGGACATCACCGAACAGATCGAGGCCACCGAATCCATGCGCGAGAGTGGACGCCGCTACCGCATGTTGGCCGAAAGCATCAGCGACGTGATCTTCACCACCGATAGCGAACTGCGGCTCAACTACGTCAGCCCCTCGGTGATGCCGGTACTCGGCTACAGCGTTGACTGGACCCTGGCCAACGGCTTCAACGGCCTGGCCGCCGACCCGCGACAGATGATGAATCTGTTCGATCAGCTGGAGCAGATTCGCAACGCCCTGGGCAATCCGCAGCGCCTGACCGAGCTGCGCAGCCAGATGCCCGCGCGGCTGTTCCTCTTCGACTGCATGCGCGCCGACGGGCAGAAGATCCCGGTGGAACTGCGCACCATGCTGATGTGGGACGAGTACGGACGCTTCGAGGGCATGCTCGGCGTCGGCCGCGACATCAGCCAGCAGCGCCGCGCCGAGAAAGAGATGCGCATGGCCGCCACGGTATTCGAGCATTCCACCTCGGCCATCCTCGTCACCGACCCGGCCGGCTACATCGTCCAGGTCAACGAAGCCTTCAGCCGAATCACCGGCTACTCCGCCCGCGAGGTGCTGGACCAGTTGCCCGCGACGCTCACCGCCGACCGCCAGCAGGCCGAGCAGCTCAACTACATCATTGGCCAGCTCAACCTGCGCGGCAGCTGGGAAGGCGAGATCTGGCTCAAGCGACGCATGGGCGACAACTACCCAGCCTGGGTCGGCATCACCGCCGTGCATGATGAAGACGGCGACCTGGTCAGCTATGTCTGCTTCTTCAGCGACATCAGCGAGCGCAAGGCCAGCGAACAGCGCATCCATCGCCTCGCCTACTACGACGGTCTGACCCACCTGCCCAACCGCACCCTGTTCCAGGACCGTCTCCACACCGCCCTGCAGTACGCCGAACGGCACCAGGAATGGGTGGTGCTGATGTTCCTCGACCTGGACCGCTTCAAGCCGATCAACGACTCCCTCGGCCATGCCGCAGGCGACCGCATGCTCAAGGACGTGGCCGTGCGCCTGGCGGCGTGCGTCCTCGAAGACGACACCGTGGCGCGCATGGGTGGGGACGAGTTCACCCTGCTGCTGCAACCCCGCGCCACCCGCGAAGGCGCACTGAACCGGGCCATCCACGTCGCCGAGCAGATCCTCGACAGCCTGGCCCGTCCTTTCGTCCTCGAAGGTCGCGAGTTCTTCGTCACGGCCAGTATTGGCATTGCCCTCTCGCCCCAGGATGGCCGCGAGCTGAGCCAACTGATGAAGAACGCCGACACCGCCATGTATCACGCCAAGGAACGCGGCAAGAACAACTTCCAGTTCTACCAGGCGGACATGAACGCCCGTGCCCTGGAGCGCCTGGAACTGGAAAGCGACCTGCGCCACGCGCTGGAACAGGGCGAGTTCCTGCTGTACTACCAACCGCAGTTCTCCGGCGATGGCAAGCGCCTGACCGGCGTAGAGGCCCTGCTGCGCTGGCGCCATCCCACGCGCGGCCTGGTACCGCCAGGGGAGTTTGTCCCGGTATTGGAAGAACTCGGCCTGGTGGTGCAGGTGGGCGAATGGGTACTGAACGAGGCCTGCCGCCAGCTCAAGGCCTGGCACCGGGCCAAGATGCGCCTGCCGAAGATCTCGGTGAACATTTCCGCCCGCCAGTTCGCCGATGGCCAACTGGCCGAACGCATCGCCGACATCATCGAAGACAGTGGCCTGCCGCCGGCCTGCCTGGAGCTGGAACTGACCGAGAGCATCCTGATGCGCGACGTGGGACAGGCCATGGCCATCCTGGAAAACCTCAAACGCCTCGGCCTGTGCATCGCGGTAGACGACTTCGGCACGGGTTACTCCTCGCTCAACTACCTCAAGCAGTTCCCCATCGACGTACTGAAGATCGACCGCAGCTTCGTTGACGGCCTGCCCGACGGCGAGCGCGACGCGCAGATTGCCCGCGCAATCATCGCCATGGCCCACAGCCTGAACCTGGCGGTCATCGCCGAAGGCGTGGAAACCCATGCCCAGCTCAACTTCCTCCGCGAACACGGCTGCGACGAAGTTCAAGGCTACCTGTTCGGCCACCCCGTGCCGGCCGCCCAGTTCGAGCGCCTGTTTGGCACCAGCGCCAACTTCATCCTCAGCTGAATCGCGCGCCACGGACGAGATGAAGGCCACTTGTCTGTCACATGATCGACCTTCATATGCCAGCCAGCGACCGATCGGTTAGAATGCGCGCCTTTCCCCTGCACCGTTCCCTAAGAGGACCGCCATGTTCAGCCGTGATTTGACCCTCGCCCGCTACGATGCCGACCTGTTTGCTGCCATGGAGCAAGAAGCCCAGCGCCAGGAAGAGCACATCGAGCTGATCGCCTCCGAGAACTACACCAGCCCGGCGGTGATGGAAGCCCAGGGCTCGGTGCTGACCAACAAGTACGCCGAAGGCTACCCGGGCAAGCGCTACTACGGTGGTTGCGAGTACGTCGACGTTGTCGAGCAACTGGCCATCGATCGCGCCAAAGAGCTATTCGGCGCCGACTATGCCAACGTCCAGCCCCACGCCGGCTCCCAGGCCAACTCGGCCGTCTACCTGGCCCTGCTGTCGGCCGGTGACACCATCCTCGGCATGAGCCTGGCCCACGGCGGTCACCTGACCCACGGCGCCAGCGTCTCCTCCTCCGGCAAGCTGTACAACGCCGTGCAGTACGGCATCGACGCCAACGGCCTGATCGACTACGACGAAGTCGAGCGCCTGGCCGTCGAGCACAAGCCGAAGATGATCGTCGCCGGCTTCTCCGCCTACTCGCAGATCCTCGACTTCCCGCGCTTCCGCGCCATCGCCGACAAGGTAGGCGCCTACCTGTTCGTCGACATGGCCCACGTGGCCGGCCTGGTTGCCGCTGGCGTGTACCCGAACCCGGTACCGTTCGCTGACGTGGTCACCACCACCACCCACAAGACCCTGCGCGGCCCGCGCGGCGGCCTGATCCTCGCTCGCAAGAACGAAGAGATCGAGAAGAAGCTGAACTCCGCCGTATTCCCGGGCGCCCAGGGTGGCCCGCTGGAGCACGTCATCGCCGCCAAGGCCGTGTGCTTCAAGGAAGCCCTGCAGCCCGAGTTCAAGGCGTACCAGCAGCAAGTGGTGAAGAACGCCCAAGCCATGGCCCAGGTGTTCATCGACCGTGGCTTCGACGTAGTGTCCGGCGGTACCCAGAACCACCTGTTCCTGCTCAGCCTGATCAAGCAGGACATCACCGGTAAAGACGCCGATGCCGCCCTGGGTCGTGCCTTCATCACCGTGAACAAGAACTCCGTACCGAACGACCCGCGCTCGCCCTTCGTGACCTCCGGCCTGCGCATCGGCACCCCGGCCGTGACCACGCGTGGCTTCAAGGAAGTCGAGTGCCGCGAGCTGGCCACCTGGATCTGCGACATCCTGGAAAACATGGGCGACGAGTCCGTGGTCGACCGCGTTCGCGAACAGGTCAAGGCGATCTGCGCCAAGCTGCCGGTTTACGGCAAGTAAGCGACAGACCCGCGACGAAGGAGCCCGGCACATGCCGGGCTTTTTCATGGGCGGTGGATTCGTTGGGCAGGCGAACCTGGATATCGCATGGCCGGCGAAACAGCCGCGCCCAAAAAGAAGCGCCACGACAATGCGTGGCGCTTCGACCAGCAGCCGGTCAGCTCAGCAGCATCGCACCGGCCGCCCCTTGCCGCCGCCGTAGCGGGCTTCCTGCCGTTCGCGGAAGAACTCCTCATAGGTCATCACCGGCTTGTCCGGGTGCTTGCTGCGCGTGTGCTCGACGTAGTTGTCGTAGTCGGGCATACCGACCAGCATGCGCGCGGCCTGGCCCAGGTACTTCCCCATGCGGTTCAGGTCATTGAACATACCCGGGTCCTCCTCATGCTTCCGGAATCGTCTGGAAGGGCGATTCCTTGTCCGTGCGCTCCGGCTTCATCCAGGCGCCGCGCCCTACCTTGATGGCGTAGAACAGGATGCTCAGCACCACGAAGAGAAACAGCACGGTCAGCCCGGCATTGGTGTAGGCGTTGAAGATCACGTGCTGCATCTGACCCATGTCCTTGGCCGGGGCCAGGATCTGGCCAGCGGCGGCAGCATCGCTGTACTTCTGGGCCAAGGCCAGGAAACCGACGGCCGGGTTCGGGTCCACCAGCTTGATCACACCTGCCGTAATGGTGCAGATCAACAGCCAGGTGGCCGGAATCAGCGTCACCCACACATAACGCTGACGTTTCATCTTGATCAGCACCACGCAGCCCAGCATCAGGGCGATACCGGCGAGCATCTGATTGGAGATGCCGAACAGCGGCCACAGGGTGTTGATGCCACCCAACGGGTCAATCACGCCCTGGTACAGCAACCAGCCCCAAAGGGCCACGCAACCAGCGGTGGCGATGACGTTGGCGGTCCAGGACTCGGTGTTGCTGAGTGCCGGAACGAACTCACCCAGCAGGTCCTGCAGCATGAAGCGACCGGCACGGGTCCCGGCATCCACCGCGGTGAGGATGAACAGCGCCTCGAAGAGGATCGCGAAGTGGTACCAGAAAGCCATGGTGTTCTCACCCGGCAGCAGCTGGTGGAGGATCTGCGCGATACCCACGGCCAACGTCGGCGCACCACCGGCGCGGGCCAGGATAGTGTGCTCACCAATGTCCTTGGCGGTGGCCTCCAACTGCTCGGGCGTGATGGCGAAGCCCCAGCTGCTAACCGTCGCGGCGACACTGGCGACATCCGCACCCACCACGGCCGGCGGGCTATTCATTGCGAAGTACACGCCCGGCTCGATCACCGAAGCAGCAACCATGGCCATGATGGCAACGAAGGACTCCATCAGCATGCCGCCGTAGCCGATGTAGCGGGCATGAGACTCGCTGGCCAGCAGCTTGGGCGTGGTGCCCGAGGAGATCAGCGCATGGAAGCCAGACACGGCACCACAGGCGATGGTGATGAACAGGAAGGGGAACAGGGCGCCCTTCCACACCGGACCGGTGCCGTCGACGAACTGGGTCAGGGCCGGCATCTTCAGGTCTGGCATGGTGATCAGGATGCCGATGGCGAGCGCCACGATGGTGCCGATTTTCAGGAAGGTCGACAGGTAGTCGCGCGGTGCCAGCACCAGCCACACCGGCAGCACGGCGGCGACGAAGCCGTAGCCGATGAGCATCCAGGTGATCTGCACGCCGGTAAAGGTGAAGGCCGGGCCCCAGACCGGGTCGGCGGCCACCTGGCCACCGAGCCAGATGGAGGCCAGCAGCAACGCCACGCCCACCACCGAGATTTCACCGATGCGGCCGGGGCGGATGTAGCGCATGTAGATTCCCATCAACATCGCGATGGGGATGGTCGCCATCACCGTGAACATGCCCCAGGGGCTCTCAGCCAGGGCCTTCACCACGATCAGCGAAAGCACCGCGAGGATGATGACCATGATCAGGAAAGCGCCGAACAGTGCGATGGTACCGGGCACCTGACCCATTTCCTCGCGCACCAGTTCGCCCAGGGAACGGCCATCGCGGCGGCTGGAAATGAACAGCACCATGAAGTCCTGCACCGCACCGGCCAGGACCACACCGGCGATCAGCCAGAGCGTACCGGGCAGGTAGCCCATCTGCGCGGCGAGCACCGGCCCCACTAGCGGACCAGCGCCGGCGATGGCGGCGAAGTGGTGCCCGAAGAGCACGTGCTTGTTGGTCGGGACGTAGTCGAGACCGTCGTTGTGGATGATCGCGGGCGTGGCGCGAGCGGGGTCCAGCTGCATCACTCGGGTTGCGATGAACAGGCTGTAGTAGCGATAGGCAACCAGGTAGAGGGCAACCGCGGCGACCACTATCCACAGGGCGTTGATCGCTTCGCCACGGCGCAATGCGACGACACCCAGGGCACAGGCGCCGACCACAGCCAGTACTGCCCAGGGCAGGTGGCGCAGGACGCTGTTGTTGTTGTTCATAGGGAGCTCCGAATGGGTGAACAGACAAGCTGCCGCACAAGCTTAGTTCCCCTGGACGCAGCCGTTGCCCGTGCAGGCTCTGGAATGGCCTTTTCAACGACTGAGTACTAGAAAAAAGCCGGGCATCGCCCGGCTTCCTTATGCCTTGCAGAACTTAGCTCGGCAGCTTCGCGTAGCGAGCCAACTGCTGGTCGCGGCTCATCACGTCAAGGGTAGCTGCCAGTACTTGCTCACCGGTCGCGTCGGGGGAAGAGAAGATGGTGGAGAAGTTGGCCTGGGTAACCTGTGCGAAGTGAGCACGGTCGGCCTGCTCGATGCCCAGCAGGGTGGCATAGGCATCCAGCGCCTCGCCTTGGCCCTGGGCCATATCCTCAGCGATGTTGTCCAGCATGCCGTTCATCGCCAGGAGCGAGCGGCCGCCGTAACCGAGTCGAACGCTGGAATCGCAACCGTTGGTGCCCGATGTGAGGCCGAAGGTGGCGTTGCCGGAAGTACCGTTGGTGGTGGTTGCCAGCAGGTGCGGGACCAGACCGCGCTGCCCTTCGAACAGCATGTTGCCCCAACCGCAGCCGCCGCCACCGGCCTGGTCGGCCTGCGCCGCCAAGCTGGCTGCGCCCAGCAGCCCCACGATCAACCCCTTGCTAAGCAGTCGCTTATCCATTATTTGCGCTCCGCATGGATTTATAGAAAAACCGCCTAAGCAGCTTTGGCGACAGACAGGGAACTGTCAAACTGGCCCCGGCACGCCTTGCCGGGTTCCAGCGCTGTCCGGCGCGACAGGCACCACCTTTTGACCTGAAACTCGGCTCCCCCACCACCAGCCTTGGCTATAGTGGTTGAAATCTCGCAGGAGCATGGACATGAGTGAAACCGCCAGCGAACGTCGGCGCTTCCAGCGCATCAACTTCGACGCCGCCACCGAAATATCCCAGGGCGATAAGCGCTGGACGGCGGAGCTGCACGATATTTCCCTCAAGGGCCTGCTTGTGATTCGTCCGGCGGATTGGGATGGCGACCCGGCGAAACCATTCGATGTGTGCATTGACCTGGGCGCCGACGTCCAGGTCGCGATGGAAGTGGAGCTGACCCGCGCCCAGGACGACCAGCTCGGTTTCATCTGCTGCCATATCGACCTGGACTCCATCAGTCATCTACGCCGCCTGGTGGAGCTCAACCTGGGCAGTGAAGAGCTGCTGGAGCGCGAGCTGCATGCGCTGGGCGAAGAATAGCCCTCCGGGCAAACGCTCCTTGTAGGGGCGAATGTCCGGCTTCCCGCTACTCGAACAACGCATCCAATGCCTGCTCCAGACGCGTCACCGCCACCACGCTCAGGCCGGGCGGGTCTTCCTTGGGCGCATTGCCCCTGGGCACGATCGCGCGTTTGAAGCCGTGCTTGGCCGCTTCTTTCAAGCGCTCCTGACCGCTGGGTACCGGACGAACCTCGCCGGACAGGCCCACCTCACCGAACACCAGCACGTCATGAGCCAGCGGGCGATTGCGCAGGCTGGAGATGATTGCGGCGATCAGCGC
Source organism: Pseudomonas sp. D(2018) (assembly GCF_005502555.1). Classification (NCBI taxonomy): domain Bacteria; kingdom Pseudomonadati; phylum Pseudomonadota; class Gammaproteobacteria; order Pseudomonadales; family Pseudomonadaceae; genus Pseudomonas; species Pseudomonas sp. D(2018). The sequence goes on along the minus strand of NZ_SCOK01000002.1, from coordinate 175,292 downwards.
CAGGTCGGACGCGGTTTCCAGCACCTTCACACCACCCACCACGTTGAGGAACACGTCCTGGTCATACGTGGGGATGCCGCCATGGCGATGCAGCACCGCGAGCAGCATGGCCAAGCGGTTCTGGTCCAGGCCCAGGGTCACGCGGCGGGGGTTGGCCAGGTGGCTGGTGTCCACCAGGGCCTGGACCTCCACCAGCATGGGCCGGGAGCCTTCCCACGTGGCCATCACCACACTGCCGGGCACGGATTCCTGAGCCCGGGTGAGGAAGATCGCCGAAGGGTTGGAAACTTCTTTCAGGCCCTTGTCGGTCATGCCGAACACGCCCAGTTCGTTGACCGCACCGAAGCGATTCTTCACCGCCCGCAGCAGGCGCAGGCGGCCGTCTGACTCGCCCTCGAAATACAGCACCGTGTCCACCATGTGCTCCAGCACGCGCGGACCGGCCAGGGCACCTTCCTTGGTCACGTGGCCGACCAGGAAGATCGCCGTGCCGCTCTGTTTGGCGAAGCGCACCAGCAAGGCCGCACTCTCGCGGACCTGGGAAACGCCGCCGGGCGCCGACTGCAGTTGTTCAGTGAAGATGGTCTGGATGGAGTCGATCACCATCACCTTCGGCTTCTCTAGCCGCGCGGTGGCGATGATGCTTTCGATGCAGGTTTCGGTCATCACCTTGAGCTTGTCTTCCGGCAAACCCAGACGACGGGCGCGCATGGCGACCTGCTGCTGGGACTCTTCACCCGTGACGTAGAGCGCGGGGAAGCGCGCAGCGATGTTGCAGAGGGTCTGCAGGAGGATGGTGGACTTGCCGATGCCGGGATCGCCACCGATCAACACCACAGAACCGTCCACCAAGCCGCCGCCAAGGACGCGATCCAGCTCGGTGGAGGCGGTGGAGAAGCGCGGCATCTCCTCGACGCTGACCTCGGCCAGGGTCTTGATCTGAGCCTGCTGGCCGGTCCAGCCGGTACGCCCGTTCGAGCTGGCAGCAGTGCCCTCCAGCACGGTTTCCACCAGGGTGTTCCAAGCCCCACAGTCGGCACACTGGCCGGCCCATTTGGGGAAGGTGGCGCCGCACTCGGTGCAGCCGTACATGCGCTTGGCCTTGGCCATCAGCGGACTCCGTCAGAAACACGAAAGCCCGCATGATAGCGGATCAGCCTCGGCAGCCGCCCCCACAGTTGCAGCACTGACCGCTGGCCCGCCGACGCTGGCGCTCCAGATCCTCACGCAGGCCGTCCAGGCGCATGCGCAGCGCGGTCAGGCTGGAGCCGTCCAGTGGCTCGCTACCTTCCTCGACACGCGCGATACGTCGTTGCAGCAGCTCGTACTGCTGTTGCAGGCGTTCCAGGCGTTCGACGGCTTCCTGACGTTCAGGCGAAACGGACAACGCAGACGAAAAGTCCGCGCCGGGCATTTGAGTGGTGGCAGGCATGGAACAGGCTCCGGATAGTGGATGCCCCAGCCTATCCGTCCACCTTCCGCACCCTGTTGACCCCGATCAAATCAAGGCATCAGCCCTTGGCGCTCTTGAGCATTCGGGCAATTTCGTCCTTGAGTGCAACTCGCTGGACCTTAAGTCCGTGCAAAGCGTTGTCGTCGAGGGCTTTGTTGCCGTCCTCGACTTCGTAGATTTGCGAATCCAGGCTCTGGTACTCCCCCGCCAACCGGGCAAAGTGCGCATCGCTCTGCAGCAGCGAGCGCATGGTGTCCTTGAACTCCGGGAATTCACGGTTGAGCGGATGATGTTCTAGTGGCATGGCAGCGACCCTCCTCTTGCAGCCTCCCTCTCAGGCTAGACCAGGCACCGCCGCTGGAAAGCGCCACCTGACGGAATCTCCTCCCGAGCTTGGCACGGCCGGTGCCGGGGCCCTAGCATGTGCGCCCGCACAAGGAGGTGGCCGTCGCTGGCAGCCTCGACTTGCTGAATTACACTTCAGCGCTAAAACCAGAACCTCAGGGAGTGAAACATGAGTCTGATCAGTGAATTCAAAGCCTTCGCCGTCAAGGGCAACGTGGTCGACATGGCCGTGGGTATCATCATCGGCGCCGCCTTCGGCAAGATCGTCTCGTCCTTCGTGGGCGATGTGATCATGCCTCCCATTGGTCTGTTGATCGGCGGTGTGGACTTCTCCGACCTGGCCGTCACCCTGAAGGCGGCCGAGGGCGACATCCCGGCTGTGGTACTGAGCTACGGCAAGTTCATCCAGACCATTCTGGACTTCGTGATCGTGGCTTTCGCGATCTTCATGGGGGTGAAAGCGATCAACCGGCTCAAGCGCGAAGAAGCCGCCGCACCGGAAGCCCCGCCGGCACCGACCAAGGAGCAGGAACTGCTGACCGAGATTCGCGACCTGCTCAAAGCGCAGCAGGACAAGTAGTCCTGACGGCAGGGCCGCAAAAGACAACGGCGCCTCATAGGCGCCGTTGCTAGTTGTGGGGCGAACCGCGAAGCGGCCACTTTGGGCTTGCAGGGCGGACCTGCGGTCCGCTTGGCGAATGAATTCGCTATGTCTGCGTTAGCTGCTGCGAGACATTGACCATCGGTGCAAGAGCCTTGCAGGGGCAATGCAGCTGCTTGCAACACGTCATGCAGGCAGCGCCAATGAATTCGCCCCTTCTACGCCCCGGCCATCTATGAGATGGGCTTGAGCAACAACCGGTTCACCCGTCGCTCCTTCACCTCGACCACCTCCAGCTGCCAACCTTCCACTTCCAGGGCGTCGCCGGTCACCGGCAGTCGGTCCAGCAGGCTCATCGCCAGGCCGGCCAGGGTCTGGTAGTCCTCGCCAGGCTTGGCGGAAAAGCCCAGGCGCTCACCCAAGAGGCTCAGGTTCACCGCACCGCTGACTTTCCAGCCGCCCTCGCAGGGCTCGATGTCCAGGCCGTCCACCTCGCTGGCATCGGGCAGTTCGCCAGCGATGGACTCGAGGATATCGGTCATGGTCAGCAGGCCTTCGAAGCCGCCGAACTCGTTGACCACAAAGGCCACGTGGGTCGACGCCCTGCGCATTTCCTCGAGGGCACTCAGCACCGACGCACTTTCCGGCAGGTTCGGCGGGACTCGAAGCACTTGCTCGAAGTCCGGCTGCTGGCCTTGGAGCAGCTCGCGCAGCAACTCCTTCTTGTGCACGTAGCCCAGTGGCTCATCCACATCACCATCACGGATCACCAACAGACGCGAGTGCGGCGAACGCAGCAGGGCGTCGCGAATGCTTTCGCGCGGCTCGTGCAAGTCGATACGTTCCACCTCGCTGCGGTTGGTCATCAGGGTACGAATCGGACGCTCGGCCAGTCCCAGAACGCCACTGATCATGATCCGCTCACGGCGATCGAAGGGCACTTTGCCGGCGTCGCCACCGTCCAGCAGGTCGGCGATGTCCTCACCCACTTCGTCTGCCTCCACGCCGCGCCCACCGAGCAGGCGCAACACGGCGTGGGCGGTGCGTTCGCGCAGCTCGCGGCCGCCGTGCAACTGGCGCTTGCGGCGCCAGCGCACCAATTGGTTGGCGGCCTCGATCAGCAGCGAGAAACCAATGGCGGCGTACAGGTAGCCTTTCGGAATGTGGAAGCCCAGGCCCTCGGCCGTCAGGCTGAAGCCGATCATCATCAAGAAGCCCAGACACAGCATGATCACCGTCGGGTGGGCGTTGACGAAGGCGGTCAGCGGCTTGCTGGCGATGATCATCAGGCCGATGGAAACGACCACGGCGATCATCATCACTTCCAGGTGCTCAACCATGCCCACGGCAGTGATCACCGCGTCCAGGGAGAACACCGCATCCAGCACCACGATCTGCGCCACGACCGGCCAGAACAGCGCATAGGTACGGCTGCCGCCCTGGCTATGAACCCGGCCTTCCAGGCGCTCGTGCAGCTCCATGGTGGCCTTGAACAGCAGGAACACACCACCGAACAGCATGATCAGGTCACGGCCGGAGAAGCTCTTGTCGAACACCTCGAACAAGGGCGAGGTCAGGGTCACCAACCAGGAGATGCTGGCCAGCAGGCCCAAGCGCATCACCAGGGCCAGGGACAGGCCGATCAGCCGCGCGCGGTCCCGCTGATGGGGCGGCAGCTTGTCCGCCAGGATGGCGATGAACACCAGGTTGTCGATGCCGAGTACGATTTCGAGAACGATCAGGGTCAAAAGGCCCAACCAGGCCGTAGGGTCAACTATCCATTCCATAGGGGTCAGGCTCTCTGGAGAAGGTCACAGGCAGGCACGAACCACGCCTGTGGGCGTTGCATCGACATGCACGAAGGGTAGGCAGCAGGAAACTGCCGTTCGAATTGGCGTGCGCGGACGCCGTTGGGAAGGGGGCCGCGCCCAGGGATGCAGGGGGCGGCTTACAACTATCGCTGTCCATTGGTTTCCGGTTCGGATAAACGAACTGCGAATGCTAGGTCAGAAAACCACCAACTCTAAGCGAGGAATTTTTACCATTCATGTACGAAATCTCTTACCGCCTGCGGAATAGCGGTCTCGGCTCTATCACCGAACGCCCATAAAGCACGCTCACACCGGCCAGCCCCTTCAGCGCATCCTCGGCGGATTTGTCCTCACGCACGGCAAAGGCATCGAAGCCGCATTGGCGCATATGGCTGAGCTGGTCGCGCAAGACATCACCTACCGCACGCAGTTCGCCGCGCCAGCCAAGGCGGGTGCGCAGCAGGTAGGCCTGGCTGTAGCCGCGGCCATCGCGGAAGCTCGGGAAATCCACCGCGATCAGCGGCAGATCGTCGGCCAACGGCGCCAGTGGCTCCACTTCATCATCCGGCTGCAGCAACAGCCCATCGCGACCGCCGCGCTCGCGCCAGAGCGCCAGCGGCAGGATCAGTTGCCCGTCAGGCAAGAATTCTCCCGCCTCGCGCACCAGCGTCCAGGGGTCGTCCACCAGGCGTGCCTGGCCATCTACAAGCTTGATCAGGTTGTTCATGCCGTCACCTCCGCCTTGGCGTAGACCCGTACCTTGAAGGGCTCCAGTCCGATGCGCCGCACGGTGTCGACGAAGCGCTCTTCCGGCTCGCGGTGGTCACGGAAGGTCTCCACTACCCGTTCGATCACATCCGGCACCTCCTCAGCGCTGAAGGATGGGCCGATCACCTTGCCCAGCTCGCTGTCCATGCCCTGCGCGCCGCCCAAGGTGATCTGGTACCACTCGCTGCCGCCCTTATCCACGCCGAGGATGCCGATATTGCCGATGTGGTGGTGGCCACAGGCGTTCATGCAACCGGAGATGTTCAGGCTGAGGTCACCCAGCTCCTGCAACGCCGCCGAATCGGCGAAGCGCGCCTGGATGGCCTGGGCGATGGGGATGGACTTGGCGTTGGCCAGGGAGCAGTAGTCGCCCCCCGGGCAGGCAATGATGTCGGTGAGCAAGCCAATGTTCGCTGTCGCCAGGCCCTGTTGACAGGCCAGTTGCCAGAGCGCGTGCAGATCGGCCTTGCGTACATCCGGCAGCACCAGGTTCTGTTCATGGGCGATACGGATTTCACCGAAACCGAAGCGCTCGGCCCACTCGGCGACTGCCTCCATCTGGGCCGCCGTCACATCGCCGGGCGGCGCGTCTGGGCCGGGTTTGGTGGACAGCACCACGGCGGCGTAGCCCGGCACCTTGTGCGGCTGGAGGTTGCGCGCGCACCAGCGGGCGAACGCCGGGTCCCGTGCCAGATGGCTGCCGTGGCCCAGATCGGTATCGTCGAGATGTGCGTAAGCCGGGGCGTCGAAGCTAGCCGCAACCCGCTGGTACTCGGCCTCGGTCAGCTCGGCTGGGCCGTCCTTCAGGTGCTGCCATTCGGCTTCCACCTCGCGGGCGAATGCCTCGATACCCAGGGCCTTGACCAGGATCTTGATCCGCGCCTTGTACTTGTTGTCGCGCCTGCCATGGCGGTTGTAGACCCGCAGGATGGCTTCGACGTAGGACAACAGATGGCGCCAGTGCAAGCCGTCGCGAATTTGCTGGCCGAGGATCGGCGTGCGGCCAAGGCCACCGCCCACCAGCACGCGAAAACGCATCTCGCCCACGTCGTCGCGGTACAGGTAGAGGCCGATGTCGTGCATCTGCACGGCGGCGCGGTCCTGCTCGGCGGCGCAGAGGGCGATCTTGAACTTGCGCGGCAAGAAGAGGAATTCCGGATTGATGGTGGACCACTGGCGCAGGATTTCCGCCAGCGGACGCGGGTCCAGCACTTCATCAGCCGCCACCCCGGCGAAGGCCTCGGTGGTGATGTTGCGCACGCAGTTGCCGGAGGTCTGGATGGCGTGCATCTCCACTTCGGCCAACTGCTGGAGGATATCCGGCACCTCGGCGAGGTCGATCCAGTTGAACTGTATGTTCTGCCGGGTGGTGAAGTGGCCGTAGCCGCGGTCATGCTCGCGGGCGATGCGTGCGAGGCAGCGCAACTGGTTCGACGACAGCGTCCCGTAGGGAATGGCAACCCGCAGCATGTAGGCGTGCTTCTGCAGGTAAAGACCGTTCTGCAGGCGCAGGGGCAGGAACTCTTCCTCAGTCAGCTCGCCACTGATGCGCCGCGCCACCTGGTCGCGGAATTGCGCCACGCGCTCCTGCACCAGGGCGCGGTCGTAGTCGTCGTAGTGGTACATGCAAGCGGGCTCCAGCAAGGCGGGCGGAGCCGTAACTATGGCCAGCGGCAGAACGAAGAAACAGCGCCAGATATAGCTAGAAAAACCATATCAGATGAAATTTCGCGTGACGCCAACGGTAGGAGCGAGCTTGCTCGCGAAGCGCATACATTCGCGAGCAAGCTCGCTCCTACAGGTATTGCATATGCCGCCAATCTGATCACTAAAAAGCTAAATGATCTGAGTCTGTTTCCTTTTCGGCGAGCTTTCTAGAGTGGCGACCGCTCAGTCTTCCCAACCGAAAGGCACGCACATGAACACCGCAATCCCGGAACCGACCTACGACTACAAGGTGGTTCGCCAGTTCGCCCTCATGACCATCGTCTGGGGCATCGTCGGCATGGGCATGGGTGTGTTCATTGCCGCCCAGCTCGTCTGGCCGGCGCTGAACCTCGACCTGCCCTGGACCAGCTTCGGCCGCCTGCGCCCGCTGCACACCAACCTGGTGATCTTCGCCTTCGGCGGCAGCGCGCTGTTCGCCACCAGTTACTACACAGTGCAGCGCACCTGCCAGGCGCGGCTGTTCGGCGGCGCGCTGGCCGCCTTCACCTTCTGGGGCTGGCAGGCGCTGGTGGTGATCCTGCTGGTCACCCTGCCCCAGGGTCTGACCACCACCAAGGAATACGCCGAGGTGGAATTCACCGGTGCGGTATGGATGGGCATCGTCTGGATCGCCTACGCGGTGGTGTTCTTCGGCACGGTGATGAAGCGCAAGACCAGGCACATCTACGTGGGCAACTGGTTCTTCGGTGCGTTCATCGTGGTCACCGCGATGCTGCACATCGTCAACCACATGGCCATCCCGGTGAGCTGGTTCAAGTCCTACTCGGTCTACTCCGGGGCCACCGATGCCATGGTGCAGTGGTGGTATGGGCACAACGCCGTGGGCTTCTTCCTGACCACGGGCTTCCTCGGGATGATGTACTACTTCATCCCCAAGCAGGCCGGGCGTCCGGTGTATTCCTATCGGCTGTCCATCGTGCACTTCTGGGCACTGATCACCCTGTACATCTGGGCCGGTCCGCACCACCTGCACTACACCGCCCTGCCCGACTGGGCGCAGTCCCTCGGCATGGTGATGTCGATCATCCTCCTGGCACCCAGCTGGGGCGGCATGATCAACGGCATGATGACCCTCTCAGGGGCCTGGCATAAGTTGCGCGAGGACCCGATCCTGCGCTTCCTGGTGGTGTCCCTAGCCTTCTACGGCATGAGTACCTTCGAAGGCCCGATGATGGCGATCAAGACCGTCAACGCCCTCTCCCACTACACCGACTGGACCATCGGCCACGTTCACGCCGGGGCGCTGGGCTGGGTGGCGATGATCACCATCGGCTCCCTGTACCACCTGATTCCGCGCCTTTACGGCCGCGCCCAGATGCACAGCATCGGCCTGATCAACGCCCACTTCTGGTTGGCCACCATCGGCACCGTGCTCTACATCGCCTCGATGTGGGTCAACGGCATCACCCAAGGGCTGATGTGGCGTGCAGTCAACGAAGACGGCACCCTGACCTACTCCTTCGTGGAGGCCCTGGAAGCCAGTCATCCCGGCTTCGTGGTGCGTATGGTGGGCGGCATCTTCTTCGTGACCGGCATGTTGCTGATGGCCTGGAACACCTGGCGCACGGTGCGCGTGGGCGATGCCCGTACGTCAGAGACAGTTCCGCAGGCGGTGGCCCATGGATAGTGAAAGCGCCTTCGCCCTGCTCAGTCTGGCCGCCGTGACCTTCTTCTACCTCGCCACCCAGGCCTGCCTGGGTGGCAGGAGCCAGCGCCAACTGGACGAAGCCACCATGCTGCCCTTCGCCGATGACGAACCCGTAGCCCAGCGCATGGAACGCGCGACCGGGCGCAGCAGCACGGGTTGTAGCTGTCCGGGGCGGTGTAATGGGGGGTGTGCGAGCCGGATAGAGATGGATGCCTGAGCCGGCAGGATGGGGCGGGCGGTGTTCCGCGAGCCAGCAACCCCATCGATCCGACAGCATGGGTTTCGCTCCGCTCTACCCATCCTACGGTCGCTGAACGGCAACAGCGACCGCCTTTTACCAGTAGTTCTCCACCGCCACCTGCCCCGGTCGGCGGGTCAGGCTGAGGTTCATGTCACGCGCCTTCAGCACGGCGCGGGTGTCCTCGATCATCTGCGGGTTGCCGCAGAGCATTACGCGCGAGTGCTCCGGGGTCAGGTCCAGGCCGGCGGCGCGCTCCAGCTCGCCGTTCTCGATCAGGGTGGTGATGCGCCCATGCAAGGCACCGGCGACTTCCTCGCGGGTCACCACGGGGATATACAGCAGCTTGTCGGCCACGCCTTCCAGGTAGTCACGACTCTTCAGGTCGTCGATCAGCGGCTGGTAGGCCAGCTCGGCCGCCTGGCGCACGCTGTAAACCAGGATGATGCGCTCAAAGCGCTGCCAGACTTCCAGGTCCTGGAGGATCGACAGGAAGGGCGCAAGGCCAGTTCCGGTGGCCAGCAGCCAGAGGTCGCGACCATCGACGAAGCGATCGAGGGTAAGGAAGCCGAAGGCTGTCTTGTCCACCATCAGGGTGTCGCCTTCCTTAAGCCGCGACAGTTCGCTGGTGAACTCGCCTTCCGGTACGACGATCGAGAAGAACTCCAGATGCTCGTCGTGAGGCGCCGAAACCATGGAATAAGCGCGCCAGACGGTGCTGCCATCGGCCTTGGTCACCCCCAGGCGGGCGAACTGACCGGCGCGAAAGCGGAAACCCGCGTCGCGGGTGGTGCGCAGGGTGAACAGGTTAGGCGTCAGGGTCTGCACATCCAGCAGGGTCTGACGGGTGAACTTCTCTTCGCTGGCGGTCATACTCCGCTCCCACTCTTTTCCGATTCGTTCGAAGGCCGCCCCAGTGTCTCGCAAAGCGGCCTTCAGAAACACCGCCGGTTCTTATGCCTATATTTGCTACGCCTTTTGCCCAGCTCGACCTCGTTCGTCAGCCCGAACAGCAGGACGATCCGCTGCAGGCCTTCGACGCCGCCGATGAGTACCTGCTCAGTCACCTGCATGGGCAGGGGCTGACAGCCGAGGCGCGCATCCTGGTGCTGAACGACAGCTTCGGCGCCCTGGCCGCCAGCCTTGCCCCTCACGCGCGGGTCACCAGCAGCGGCGACTCGCATCTGGGCCATATCGCCCTGCAACGCAACCTGGCGCGCAATGGCCTCGATACCACCGCCGTGCGCTTCGTACCCGCCTGTGAAGTGGCCGAAGGGCCATTCGACCGCGTGCTGATCCGCGTGCCCAAGACCCTGGCACTGCTGGAAGAACAACTGATCCGTCTGCACGGCCAACTGGCCCCCGGCGCTAGCGTGATCGCCGCCGGCATGGTCAAGCACCTGCCTCACGCTGCGGGGGACCTGCTGGCGAAATACATCGGCCCGATGCAACCGTCACTGGCCGTGAAGAAGGCACGCCTGCTGATCGCCACGCCCGAACAGAAGCCGGCCGTCACTTCGCCCTACCCCACCCACTACCAACTGGACCAACCGCGCCTGACCCTGATCAACCATGCCAACGTGTTCTGCCGCGAAGGCCTGGATATCGGTACCCGCGCCTTCCTCCCGCACTTGCCGCGCAGCCTGGCGGACGTCCGTGCGGCGGACCTGGGCTGCGGCAATGGCGTGCTCGGCATCGCCTACGCCCTGGCCAACCCGCAGGCGCAGATGACCCTGGTGGATGAGTCCTACATGGCGGTGCAATCGGCTCGGGAAAACTGGCAAGCGGCACTCGGCGAACGCCCTGTGGATATCCGCGCGGGCGACGGCCTGGCCGAACAGCCTGCGGACTCGCTGGATCTGGTGCTGTGCAACCCACCCTTCCACCAGCAGCAGGTGGTGGGCGACTTCCTCGCCTGGCGCATGTTCGTGCAGGCACGCAATGCGCTGGTGGCAGGGGGCGAGCTGTGGATCGTGGGCAACCGCCACCTGGGCTACCACGCCAAGCTCAAGCGCCTGTTCCGGGGTGTGGAGCAGGTGGCGGCTACGCCTAAGTTCGTGGTGTTAAAGGCAAGCAAATGACGACAACGGGCTACTGAGTCGTGTAGGGGCGAATTCATTCGCCAAGGGCAGCGCAACTGCCCCTAACGCGAGCCAGCTACAACCACCCTCACCCTCAGCCCCTCTCCCGGAGGGAGAGGGGAGAAAAGGTCTAGTGCGTACTCAACCCCGCCGCCGTCATGAACATCCGCAGCAGGTAGGCCACCGCGCCCAAGGCCAGCACGCTGAGGGCCCAGATGCCCACCAGCCAGCCCAGGCGCTGCCACAGCGGTTTCTTCTCTGACTTATCCACAAGCCGCTCCTAGTGGTAGCCGTCTTCCTGGGTCACCTTGCCGCGGAACACGTAGTAGCTCCAGGCGGTGTACATCAGGATGAAGGGAATGATGAACAGCGCGCCCACCAGGATGAAGCCTTGGCTCTGTGGCGGCGAGGCGGCCTCCCAGATGGAGATGGACGGCGGGATCACGTTCGGCCAGAGGCTGATACCCAGGCCGCTATAGCCGAGGAAAATCAGCACCAGGGTCAGCACGAAGGGCGCGTGGTGGGCGTTGTTCGCCACGGCGCGCAGCAACGCCCAGGTGCACACCAGCACCAGGATTGGCACCGGCATGAACCAGAACAGGTTGGGCAGGCTGAACCAGCGCGCGGCAATGTCCTCATGGGCCAGCGGCGTCCAGATGCTGACGATGCCGGTGATGGCCAGCAGCACCAGCACCAGCGGGCGCGCCAGGTCGTGCATCTGCTGCTGCAGGCGACCTTCGGTCTTCATGATCAGCCAGGTGCAGCCCAGCAACGCGTAGGCCGCGATCAGGCCGAGGCCACAGAACATCGGGAAGGGTGCCAGCCAGTCCAGCGAGCCGCCGGCAAAGGTGCGGTTCACCACCGGGATGCCTTCGATATAGGCGCCGAGCGCCACACCCTGGAAGAAGGTGGCGGCGATGGAGCCACCGATGAAGGCCTTATCCCACAGGTGACGCTTGGCCGGCTTGGCCTTGAAGCGGAACTCGAAGGCCACGCCACGGAAGATCAGCCCCAGCAGCATCAGGATCAGCGGTAGGTAGAGCGCGGACAGCACCACCGAGTAGGCCAGCGGGAAAGCGCCGAACAGGCCGGCGCCTCCCAGAATCAGCCAGGTCTCGTTGCCGTCCCAGACCGGCGCGACAGTGTTCATCATCACGTCGCGCTCGCCGTCATCCTTGACGAAGGGGAAGAGGATGCCGATTCCGAGATCGAAACCGTCCATCACCACGTACATCATCACGCCGAAGATGATGATGATCGCCCAGATCAGTGAAAGATCGACGCCCATGGTTCAGCTCCTTACCTCGGTCGCGTTGTCGTCATCGTCCATGCCCTCTTCGGTCGCCGAGAGCGGGCGCGCAGGGGTGCGGTGCTGGCCGGGGCCGCCGATACCCTGTTCCTTGCCTTCGTGGGTGACCGGGCCCTTGCGCACCAGGCGCATCATGTAGCCCAGGCCCGCGCCGAAGAGCACGAAGTACACCACCACGAAGCTCACCAGGGTCAGGCTCATCTGCGTCACGCTGTGGTTGGACACCGCGTCGGCCGTGCGCATCAACCCATAGACCACCCAGGGCTGGCGGCCCATCTCGGTGGTGAACCAGCCGGCGAGGATTGCGATCAACCCGGACGGGCCCATCCACAGGCACAGGTAGAGGAACGGCCGGGACTGGAACAGCCCGCCGCGCCAGCGCAGCCACAGGCTCCACATGCCGGTGAGGATCATCAGCATGCCCAGGCCAGCCATGATGCGGAACGACCAGAACACCACGGTGGAGTTGGGGCGGTCTTCCTTCGGGAAGTCCTTCAGCGCCGGTACCTGCTTGTCCAGGCTGTGGGTCAGGATCAAGCTGCCGAGGTAGGGCACCTCCACCTTGAAGCGGGTTTCCTCGCGCTCCATGTCCGGCCAGCCGAAGAGGATCAGCGGGGTGGCTTCACCACTGCTGTTGTCCCAGTGGCCTTCCATCGCGGCGATCTTCGCCGGCTGGTGCTTGAGGGTATTGAGGCCGTGCAGGTCACCGATGAACGCCTGTACCGGGGCCACGATCAGCGCCATCCACATGGCCATGGAGAGCATCTTGCGGATCGCCGGGTTGTCGCGGCCGCGCAGCAGGTGCCAGGCCGCCGAGGCGCCGACGAAGAAGGCGGTGGCGAGGAAGGCGGCGGTGGCCATGTGCAGCAGGCGGTAGGGGAAGGACGGGTTGAAGATCACCGCCAGCCAGTCCACCGGTACCACGCGGCCGTCGATGATCTCGAAGCCCTGCGGGGTCTGCATCCAGCTGTTGGAGGCGAGGATCCAGAAAGTGGAAATGATGGTGCCGATGGCCACCATCACCGTGGAGAAGAAGTGCAGGCCAGGGCCCACGCGGTTCCAGCCGAACAGCATGACGCCGAGGAAACCGGCTTCGAGGAAGAACGCGGTGAGCACCTCGTAGGTCAGCAACGGCCCGGTGACCGCGCCGGCGAAGTCGGAGAAGGCGCTCCAGTTGGTGCCGAACTGGTAGGCCATGACCAGGCCGGAAACCACGCCCATGCCGAAGTTCACGGCGAATATCTTCGACCAGAAGTGATAGAGGTCGCGGTAGACCTCCTCGCGTGTTTTCAGCCACAACCCTTCCAGGACGGCGAGGTAGCTCGCCAGGCCGATGGTGATGGCCGGGAAGATGATGTGGAAGGACACGGTGAAGGCGAACTGCATTCGGGCGAGATCGAGAGCCTCCAATCCGAACATGGCGAATCCTCTAATCAGGTTGATACGGGTGCAGGCCCCGCGCGACTCCACCGGATAGAGGAGCCAGGCCGGACCGAATTGTTCTTGTGAGGTCTGCTGCGACTGGATGCGGGCCAGATTGGCCCTTCACAAACCCGCGCAAGGGGTTTTGACGCGGATCAAGCAATGCATAGAGAGTAGCCGTTCAAGGCTTTCAGGCAGCTGTGGTTCGTTGCCGCGCGACAGGTTGCCGCGCGGCCGACCGCCGCATGGAATATGCAGGGGTATGGAGTTTCAGGACGCGGAACAGGGATAGAGCGCCTCAGGGCTGTCCACATCCCGCAGCACACCCGGATCGTCCACCCCCACCGCCACCCAGGCGGCGGCATGGGCGCGCAGCACCCGCCGCGCGCCTTCGTCGCCGGTGAGCGCCTGGAGTTCCGGCCAGAAGTCCCGTCCGAAGAGCACGGGATGACCACGCTCATCGTGATGCACAGGGAACACGATACGGTCCGACGCGGCCTTGGCCAGCAGCGTGCGCAGGCTGGATTCAGCGATCCAGGGCATGTCCCCGAGCAGTACGGCGATGGCTTCTCCCCCGCCGCCAGCAAGCGCCCGCGCACCGGCCGCGAGGCTATGGCCCATGCCCTGCCCGGCGTCCTCGCACAGGATGATGCTGCAGCTTTCCGGCAGCCCCAACTCCGCCGAATCGTCTTCCGGGCGCAGCACTACATGCACCTCGTCGAACACCGTCCGGGCACGCTCCAGGCTGGCTGCCAGCAGCGTGCGGCCGTCAGCCAGGGCGGCGCGGCGCTTGTCGCTGCCAAAGCGGGTGCCGAAACCGGCGGCGAGGATCAGGGCGGGGACATTGGGCATGCATCAACTCCCGGGGCGATGAAACTGTAGGGGCGATTTCAATCGCCAAGCAGGCCGAAGGTCTGCCCTGCAAGGCCGAAGGGGGGGCAGCATAGCTGCCCTTGGCGAATGAATTCGCCCCTACAAGGATTCGTGCGATTGAATTCGCCTGATCACACCCGCTCGCGCGCAATCCCATTGCGCACCCGCAGGATGTCCGCGAGCACCGCCAGGGCGATTTCGGACGGGGTCTTGCTGCCAAGGTTCAGGCCAATGGGCGCGATGATGCGCGCAAGCTCCGCCTCATTCAGGCCACCGACCCGGCGCAGGCGCTCCATGCGCTTGGCGCTGGTGGCCATGGAGCCCATCACGCCGATGTAAAAGGCCTCGGTGCGAACCGCCTCGATCATCGCCAGGTCGTCGATCTTCGGATCATGGGTCAGGGCAACCACGGCGGTATCGGCGTGACAGCCGCCCTGGCGGATGAACTCCGAAGGCAGCTCGCGGCGGATTTCCACGCCCGGCAGCTCGACGCCGTGCAACACCTCATCACGCGGGTCGCAGAGCACCACCTCGAAGCCCAGGCTCTGGCCAAACTCGGCGCATACCTGGGCCACCGTGGAGTAGCCCGCCAGCAAAAGGCGCTGGGCGGCGCCGACGCGCAGATGCAGCAGGTCGCCTTCACGCTGCACTCGCGGGCCGTGGTCGCGGTCAGGCAACAACCGACGCACGCCCTCGGGCAGGGCGACCTCGCGGATCAAGCGGCGCTGGCCGGCCAAGGCCGTTTCCAGCTCTCGCAGGTGCGCCTGGACATCGCAGTCGGCGGGCAGGTTTTCCACCAGCACGTCGAGAATGCCGCCGCAGGGCAGACGGATCGACGACTGGGTATCGCTGCCGTCGCCATAGCGCACCAGTTGAACCGGCTCGGCAAAGGCACCGGCGACCAGGCGTTCGAGGAAGTCATCTTCCACGCAGCCGCCCGACAGCGAGCCGATCCAGTGCCCGTCGGCGGTGGCGGCCAGCAGGGAGCCCGGCGCACGGGGCGCCGAGCCATAGGTCGCGAGGACGGTGCAGAGCCACACGCGCTGGCCGGAAGCGGACCACTCCAGCGCCTTGCGCACCACCAGCAGATCGAGGTGTTGCATCGTGGGAAATACCCTAATCAGTGAGACGACAGGACCTCGCCGCGCAGTTCCGTCACCCGCTCCGGGCTCACCTCAGCCTCAAGGCCGCCCCAGGTCTGACGCAGGTAGTTGAGCAGGTCGCGCATCTGGCCGTCGTCGAGTTTATCCCTGAAGCAGGGCATTGGCTGCATCCGTTCGAAACCGGTGAACTGCTGCTCGCGGATGCCGTCGTCGATCACCCGCAGCAGGTTGCGGGAATCCGCCAGGCGCAGGGTGGTGTTGCCGTTCATGGCAACTGCCACGTGCGGCACGCCTTCTCCTGCCACGCCGTGGCAACCGGCACAGACGTTGAGGTAGTCCTGGCGCCCGCGAGCGGCGCTTTCGCCCAGTTCAGCCTCGGCCACGGCAGCTATCTTGCGCGGCGCCGGCGGCTCTTCGCCCAGCAGGTAGGTGGCCATGGCGCGGTGATCATCCTGAGGCAGGTACTGGGTGCTGTGGTGCAGCACCGGGTACATCTCGTTGAATACCGAACCCTGATCGCTGATGCCGTGCTTGAGGAAGGTGGACAAGTCGTCCGTGGTCCAGCCGCGCTCGGCCAGGTCCTTGGCCAGCAGGCTCGGGGCCTCGTAGCCGAGGATCACGCCGCCGGTCATGCGCAGGTCCTGCTGCAGGGCACCCAGCGCGTTACGCGGGGTGTGGCACTCGCCGCAGTGGCCGAGCACTTCCACCAGGTACTGGCCGCGCTGCCACTCCTCGCCCTTGCCGTCGGCCGGCTCGAGCTGCACGCGGTTCTTGTAGAGCATGTTCCAGAAGGTCATGCCGAAGCGCACGTTGAAGGGGAAGGCCAGGTCGGTCTTCGGGCTCGGCTTGGCGATGGGCTCCAGGCTCATCAGATAGGCGTAGATGGCGTCGGAGTCTTCACGCTTGAGCAGGTGGTAGGAGGTGTAGGGCATGGCCGGGTAGAGCTTGCCGCCGTCCTTGCGCTCGCCCTGGGTCACAGCCTTGTAGAACTCTTCAGCGCTGTAGTCGCCGATGCCATGCTCCTTGTCCGGAGTGATGTTGGTGCCGTAGATGGTGCCGAACGGCGACACCAGCGGCAGGCCGCCAGCGTACTCGGCACCGCCTTCGATGCTGTGGCAGGCCACGCAGTCGGCGGCACGGGACAGGTACTTGCCACGCTCGATCAGCGCCTTGTCCGCCGGCTGTTCAGCGGCTTGGGCGGCCAGGGGCAGCAGCAGGGCTGCGAGGAGTAACGAGCGCATCCTCAACCCTCCTTGACCAGGCCGAGACCTTCTACCACTGCGCGCGCGGCGTTGTAGTAGCGGACGTAGCCGGTGCAGCGGCAGATGTGGTTGCCCAGGGCGTGTTCGATCTCCCCTTCCAGTTCACTGCGCTTGACCGGCTGGCGCTGGAGCTTTTCCACCAGCACGGTGGCGGCGTTGACGTAGCCGGGGGTGCAGTAGCTGCACTGGAAGGCGAACTGGTCGATGAACTTCTGCTGGATCGGGTTCAGCTCGGTCACTTCGCCCTTGGCATCACGCTTGGCGTGGCCTTCGATGGTGCGCACCTTCTTGCCGTCGAAGAAGTGCGCGCCGGTGATGCAGGTGCGGATCTCCTCGCTGGTGCCGTCGGGCTTGTCGAGGATCGCCACGCAGGCATGGCAGATGCCCTGGCCGCAACCCAGGCGCGAGCCGGTGAGGTTCAGGTGTTCGTGGAGGAACTCGATCATCATCAGGTCGTCGTCCACGGTGAAGGGACCGACGGCCTGGCCGTTGAGGGTCATGCTGAGGGCGCGCTTAGCCATGGAGGGCCTCCTTGATGCGGGCCGGAGTCAGGGGAAGGTCGCGCAGGCGCTTGCCGGTGGCGTGGGCCACGGCGTTCACGATGGCGCCGACCACCGGGATCATCACCACTTCGGCAATGCCCTTGGCCGGGTCGCTGGGCGACAGCGGCGGGAGGATTTCAGCGGTCTGTTTCCACACCGCGCAGTCCTTGGCGCGGGGCAACTGGTAACGGTTGAAGTTCCAGGTGCCTTCGCCGGGGCCGCCCTCGTACAGCGGCATGTCTTCCAGTAGCGCGTGGCCGATGCCCATGGCGATGCCGCCTTCGAGCTGGCCGAGCACCAGTTCGGGCACGATCACCCGGCCACACTCCAGCCAGGAATGGTGGTTGATCACCCGCGCCTCACCACTGCCCTTGTTCACCTTCACTTCCACCAGCGTCGCCACCGGGCTGTAGTAGGTGACCATGGCGTTGTTCAGCTGGGTCGGCGGATAGCTGATGGCGGTACGGTCCAGCAGGTGGTAGCCGTGGCTGGTCATCTTCGCCTTCTTCTCCTTGGCAGCACCGTCACCGTATTTAACGGCCACGGCGTCCAGCGGGAAGGTGTCGCGCTTGCCGTCGATGTCGAACTCGCCCTCGGCCCAGGCCCAGCGGTTGAAACCGTGGACGCTGACACCCGTGACCAGGCCCAGCTCGTGGGCCTTGTGCGCCAGCACCTCGAAGGGGATCGGCGGCAGGCCATTGGCGGTCAGTTTGCCTTCCACCCAATGGGCGTCCTCGCGGCGTACCACGTAGGGGTTGGCCAGGCCGCCAAACTCGCCGCGCCCCCAGATGCTCAGCGCCGCCGGCCACAGGCCGTGGTTGAAGAGGATACGTGCCGCCTCGCGGGTGCCGTGGCCGGAGTAGTAGGCCGAGTTGGTGGCCGAGGACGGCGACGCCAGCTTGCCGACCCAGCGCGGGTTCTTCAGCGCGGCATCCTGTTCAGCCTGGCTGATCAGGTAAGGGTTGCCGCTGGTGGTCAGGTCCAGCTCGGACCATTCGGTGACGCCGGTGCGGATCTCATGGGCCGGGCGGCCCAGGTAGTCCGCCACCAGCAGCGCCTGGGAGGTCGCCATGCCGGTGCCCATGTCGATGGCGATCTGGTGCAGCGTCACGCGGCCGTCGGCGGTGAACTCCAGGCTCGCCATGGGGGCCTCGGAGCCGGTGCCGAAGTCCTTCTGGCAGATGGCGAAGCCTACGCCGTAGTAGTTGTCCGGGGCCTTCGCCTCTTCTTCGCGCTTGCGCGTGTCGCGATTCTTCCAGACCTCGTGCTGCGCAGCCTTGTCGAGGATTTCGTCCAGGCGCAGGGCACCAGCGGGAATCGCGCCCTGGGTGTTCTTCATGCCGGACTTGAAGACGTTCTTGCGGCGCAGCTCGATGGGGTCGACGCCCAGGCGCGCGGCGACCTCATCCACCATCATTTCGGTGGCGGCCATGGTCTGCAGGGTGCCGTATCCACGCATGGAACCGGCTTCGACCCCACGGGAGTGGTAGGCGGTGGCCGCCAGATCGCTCTGCGGGAGGTAGTAGATGGACTGCGCGGCAGTAGCACCCACGGCGGCGACCGAGGGGCTGTAGTTGATGCGACCGCCGCCGTCGACATCCATGTGGGCACGGAAGATCTGGAACGACAGGTCGTCCTTCTTCACCGCCAGTTGGTAATGCATGTCGAAGGGGTGGCGCTTGATGCCGCTCTGGAACTGCTCGTAGCGGTCATTGGCCAGGCGCACCGGCACGCCGTCGCCGTAGAGGGCGGCCAGGGCGGCGTAGAACACGAAGATGTTGTTGTCCTTGGAGCCGTAACCGACGGTGTAGCCGGGGTGCATGTTCAGCTTCTGCACCTTGAAGCGCGACGGCGCCAGCATGTGCGCGGTCTGCTCGGCCACCTCGAAGGGGCACTGGGTGGCCACGACGAAATGCAGGGTGCCGGTGGCCGGGTCGTACCAGCCGTTGCCGTTGTCCGCTTCCAGGGCGGCCGGCTCGATGGACTGGGTCTTGAAGCGTTCGTCGAAGACCATCCAGCCTTCTGGCGGATTGGCCAGCTTCGACTGCATCTGCTCAGCGTGGTAGAGGCCCTGGGCGGTCAGATCGCCAGCCGGGTTGCCAGCGCCCCAGGTGGGTTTGCGCTCGCGGATCAGCGGGAACAGCATGCTGTCCTTCAGGCTGGAGAAGGTATCCGGCTCGAAAGGCGTGGCACCGCCAACGCGCACGAAGCGGAAACTGCCGTAGGGGTCACGCTGGTACAGCGGAGCCTGGGCACCGTAGCGCACCACCTTCTCGTTGAACTTGAGGATGTTCTTCGCCCGACGGTAACGGTCGAAGTCTTTCCAGATCAGCAGCGCCACCGGGTGGCCGATGAACATCGGCACCTGGCCTTCGGGCAGGAAGGGGTCGGGGTTGTGGCCTTCAGGGAAGGCGATGCCGTCCCGTGCGAGGTCGGCAGCCGTCACCACGCGATCGGGCTTGAGCTCTTCGCCAAGCATGGACAGGTCGATGCCTTGGTAAAGATGATCGGCACGGGTGGCCTTGAGCAGCAGCGCATGGCCTTGCTGCTGCGGCCAGCCGGGCATGTCCTTGGCGCGAATGTCCCGAGCGAACACCTTGCCGCCGCAGACCTTGCTGACGCCGTCGATCCGCCCACGAGCCTGGCCACCAACGGTGTGCCAGGGCTCCGGCGTGCGGGTGACCTGCTCTTCGAACAGCGCGGCGAAGGCCTTGCTGCCCAAAGGGGCAAGGGTGATGCCGATACCGGCGACGACGCTGCCTTGCAGGAAGGCGCGACGGGATAACTCAGGAGTGGACATGCCCGTTCCTCATCGACCGGCGGTGGCCGGCCCTTTTCTTTGTGCAAAACACGGTTGTCGGCCCTTCCGGGGAGAAGGGTCGTAGATATGAGAGTAGTCGGAGGGATAAACCTGACTTTAAAGTCAAATTCTAACGAAATCACTGACAGACACAAAGGGGAAATCTGTCTCTTTGGTCAGAAATTTCCGAGGAGCAGGCGCTGATCGAACGCTCTCTTCGGCAAATGCAACCGCATGTTTCCGCCGTCGTGCTAGGCTGCGCCACCGTTAGCAGCCTAAGCTTTTTCCGGATATGTCTCAGGCCCTCCTCCTACGCCACCACCGTCCCTTCCTGGCTTTCTGGTTCGCCCGCGTCTGCACGGCAAGCGGTTTCCAGATGATCACAGTCGCCATCGGCTGGCATATCTACGAACTCACCGGCAGCGTGCTCGACCTGGGCCTGGTCGGCCTGGTGGAGTTCCTGCCACGGGTGATGTTCATGCTGCATACCGGGCATGTGGCCGACCGCTTCGACCGCCGCCGCGTTGCCGCCCTTTGCCAGGTGCTGCAGGCCCTGGTGGCTGGGGCGCTGGTGTTCGCCAGCGCCACTGATAGCGCCAGCCGCGAGCTGATCTTCCTGATGGCCTTCGTTCTCGGAGCCGCGCGCGCCTTCGAGATGCCGGCTACCCAGGCACTGTTACCCAATGTGGTGCCCAAGGAACTGTTCCCCCGCGCCGTTGCCGCCTCTGCGTCAGCGATGCAGGCAGCCACCATCGTCGCGCCGGCCCTCGGCGGCCTGCTCTACGCCTTCGGCAGCCTGTGGGTCTACGGCCCGACGGCGGTTCTCTACATCGCCGCCTGCGTCCTGATGCTGGGCCTTTCGAGCAGCCAGCAGCAGGCCAACAAGGCGCCGGCCAACCTGGAGAACCTGCTGGCGGGCATCCGCTTCATCCGCAGCCGGCCGGACATCCTCGGCGCGATCTCCCTGGACCTCTTCGCTGTGCTGCTGGGTGGCGCCACCGCCCTGCTCCCGGTGTTCGCCAAGGACATCCTGCTCACCGGCCCCTGGGGCCTGGGCCTGTTGCGCTCGGCTCCGGCGGTCGGCGCATTGCTGATGTCCTTCTGGCTGGCGCGCTTCCCCATCGAGCGCAATGTCGGGCGAATCATGTTCACCTCGGTAGGGATCTTCGGCGTGGCGACCATTGCCTTCGGCCTGTCTACTTCCTTCTGGTTCTCCCTGGCGGTGCTGGCGGTGCTCGGCGCGGCGGACATGATCAGCATGGTGATCCGCGGCGCCTTCGTGCAGCTGCACACCCCGGACGAGATGCGCGGCCGGGTCAGCGCGGTGAACGGGCTGTTCATCGGCGCTTCCAACCAGTTGGGTGAGTTCGAGTCCGGCGTCACCGCAGCCTGGTTCGGCACCGTGCCGGCGGTGGTCATGGGCGGTGTCGGCACGCTGATCGTGACCGGCCTGTGGATGAAACTGTTCCCGAGCCTGGCCAAGCGGGACAAGCTGCACTGAGCCTGCTTTTCGTGGGGATGAGCCAATTGTAGGGGCGAATTTATTGGCTATGTCTGCGTTAAGTGTTGCTAGAACGTCCTGAGCCCAGCAGCTTGCCGAGTTCTGCGGATGTTTCTGGTTTCGTCCCCCCCGGACGAGTCCCTTTCTCAAGCGCCGAAAGGAACCAAAGGGCTTGCCCCTGCATCCGGCCCCGGCTTCGCCGGGGTTCCCTCACTCCATCGTTGCTCCGGGGGCCCGGCGAGAGGGGCCATCCATGGCCCCACACGCCTCTCGCGGCATCCATGCCGCTCGCCCCCCTGCACAACGATTCCGCTCGGCCTCCTGAAGGGGCGCAGTCGCTGCCCCACCTCGTCAGCCCGGTTTCAGGCCCATGTGGGCTTCAGGATGGCTTGTACCTCGCCGGCGCGAGTCACCCCTCGCCCTCTGGGAGAGGGGCGGGGCGGGCCGCGTTCGGATGAGGGCTGCGTCAGGCTGGCCCGGAAGCCTGGAATGCCTGCGCTAGAGCGCTTAAATCAACGTTGCAACAGCTAACGCAGACATAGCCAATTCATTCGCCAGGCAGACCAAAGGTCTGCCCTTGCGAACGAGGAAGGGGCTGCAGCGCCCCCCCTTGGCGAATGAATTCGCTCCTACAGGACAAGCCCCTGCAACTCTCCCGTCACTCCACCAGCATCGCCTTGGCGATTTCGTTGCGCTTGGCCTTGCCGCACAGCTGTTCCACCAGGGTCAGCGCGAAGGCCAGGGCAGAGCCCGGCCCTTGGGCGGTGATGCAGTTGCCGTCGACCACCACCGGCTGGTCGACGAAGGCGCAACCGGACAGCCGGTCGCTGAAGGTCGGGTAGCAGGTCATGCGGCGCTGGCGCAGCACGCCGTAGGGCTGCAGGGCCATAGCCGGGGAGGCGCAGATGGCAGCGAAGAAACGGCCTGCCTTGGCCTGCTGGCGGACCTTCTCGGCCAGCGGCTCGTGCTCGCCCAGGCGCTGGGCGCCGGGCATGCCACCGGGCAGGACGATCAGGTCGTATTCCTGCGCCAGCACGTCCAGCAGCATGGTGTCGGCGGTCAGGCGAGTGCCGCGGGCCAGTGTGATCATCCGGCGGGTTTCGATGCTGGCCACCACGGTCTTGATGTCGGCGCGCCGCAGCACGTCGATCAGGGTCACGGTTTCCAGGTCTTCAACGCCTTCGGCAACGGCGATCAGGGCCAGGAGATGAGGTTGGGTATGCATGGTGTTCTCCTTTTCCTGGAAACCGAAGCTGTCCGTCCGGTCATAAATTCACCGCTCCGGGGCGAGCTGGTATGATGCGCGCCTTTTTTCAGACTGGCAGAGAAAAGTCCATGGCGCCCGCGTGCGCCGTGCATTTGTGCTTTGCTTTTCGCCAGCTGAATGACAACGACGCAGTGCGTCACGGGGAGCCCACACATGCTGGAAAAGCTGTTCCAACTCAAGGCGCACGACACCAATGTGCGCACCGAGGTCCTGGCCGGTCTGACGACCTTCCTGACGATGGCCTACATCCTCTTCGTCAACCCGGCCATCCTCGGCGAGACCGGCATGGACAAGGGTGCGATCTTCGTCGCCACCTGCCTTGCAGCCGCTATCGGCTCGGCCACCATGGCGCTGATCGCCAACTACCCCATCGCCCTGGCCCCCGGCATGGGCCTGAACGCCTTCTTTACCTACACCGTGGTCCTGCAGATGGGTCACACCTGGCAGGTGGCCCTGGGCGCTGTGTTCCTCTCCGCCTGCATGTTCTTCGTGCTTTCGGTGTTCAAGATCCGTGAGTGGATCATCAACAGCATCCCGCTGGAACTGCGCTCGGCCATCGCCGCCGGCATCGGCCTGTTCCTCGGGTTGATCGCCCTGCAGAAGGCCGGCATCGTTGCCGCCCACCCGGTGACCATGCTGACCGTCGGTGACCTGACCAAGCCCGAGCCGATCCTCGCCGTGCTCGGCTTTTTCCTGATCGTCGCCCTGGAAGCCCGCAAGGTGACCGGCGCCGTGCTGATCGGCATCCTCCTGGTGACCATCGCCGGCATCGCGCTGGGCGTCTCCCAGTTCGGTGGCATCTTCTCCATGCCGCCGTCGCTGGCCCCCACCTTCCTCCAGCTGGACATCAAGGGGGCGCTGGAAATCGGCCTGGTGAGCGTGATCTTCGCCTTCCTCTTCGTCGACCTGTTCGACAACTCCGGCACCCTGATCGCCGTGGCGAAGAAGGCTGGCCTGATGCGCGCCGATGGCTACATGCCGAAGATGGGCCGTGCCCTGATCGCCGACTCCACCGCCGCCATGGGCGGTTCCCTGCTGGGTACTTCCACCACCACCAGCTACATCGAGTCCGCCGCGGGCGTCAGCGCCGGCGGCCGTACCGGCCTCACCGCGCTGGTAGTCGCCGTACTGTTCCTGCTGGCGCTGTTCCTCTCGCCGCTGGCGGGTAGCGTGCCGGCCTTCGCCACCGCGCCGGCACTGTTCTTCGTTGCCGTGCTGATGGCCTCGGGCCTGGCCGAGATAGATTGGAGCGACCTGACCACTGCCGCTCCCGTGCTGATCACCACCCTGGCCATGCCGTTCACCTATTCCATTGCCGACGGCATCGCCTTCGGTTTCATCGCCTGGGCCGCGATCAAGACCCTCGCCGGCCGCTATAAAGAGCTGAGCCCGGCGCTGGTGATCCTCGCGGTACTCTTTGTTATCAAGATGGGTTTCTTCCACTGATGAGTCGTCCCCAGTTCGACCCGGCGGCCTACACCGCCCAGCTTGCCGAGAAGACGCAGCGCCTGAAGGCGCTGCTGGCGCCCTTCGATGCCCCGGAACCGGACGTCTTCGAATCCCCCCGTGAGCACTATCGCCTGCGCGCCGAATTCCGCCTGTGGCGCGAGACCGGCAGCGAAAACCGCCACTACGCGATGTTCGAAGCCGGCGACAAGTTCACCCCGGTGATGATCGAAGACTTCCCCATCGCCAGCCGCCGCATCAACGAACTGATGCCGCGCCTGAAAGCCGGCTGGCAAGCGAGCAAGGTGCTGTCCTTCAAGCTGTTCCAGGTGGAGTTCCTGACCACCCTGGCCGGCGATGCGCTGATCACGCTTTGCTACCACCGTCCGCTGGACGACGCCTGGCAGGCCGAAGCCGCGACGCTGGCCGCCGAACTGGGTGTGAGCCTGGTAGGTCGTTCCAAGGGCAAGCGCATCGTCATCGGCCGCGACTATGTCGAGGAAGCACTGACCGTTTCTGGCCGGGTGTTCCGCTATCGCCAGCCGGAGGGGGCCTTCACCCAGCCCAATGGCGAGGTGAACCAGAAGATGCTGGGCTGGGCCTTCGACGTGCTGGGCGATCGCCAGGACGACCTGCTCGAGCTCTATTGCGGCAACGGCAACTTCACCCTGCCGCTGGCTACCCGCGTGCGCAAGGTGCTGGCCACCGAGATCAGCAAGACCTCGGTGAATGCCGCCCTGGCCAACCTGGCCGATAACGCTGTGGATAACGTCACCCTGGTGCGCCTGTCCGCGGAGGAACTGACCGAAGCGCTGAACGAAGTGCGCCCATTCCTCCGCCTGGCGGGTATCGACCTCAAGCGCTATGAGTTCGGCAGCGTCTTCGTCGACCCGCCCCGCGCCGGCATGGACCCGGACACTTGCGAACTGACCCGCCGCTTCGACCGCATCCTCTATATCTCCTGCAATCCGGAGACGCTGGCGGCGAACATCCAGCAGTTGAGCGATACCCACAAGGTGGTGCGCTGCGCCCTGTTCGATCAGTTCCCCTACACGCACCACATGGAATCGGGCGTGCTGCTGGAGCGGCGCTGAGTTCGGTGGTGGCTCGATGAAACGTCCCCCCCTGACTACAGAACCGTAGGATGGGTGAGGCACGAAACCCATGCAGCCACGGTTGATCGGTTTCGCAGGCTCAACCCATCCTACGAGGGCTGGGAAGCCTAGGCCCCATCCAGCTTGCGTAGCGCGGCAAAGGCCAGTCCCGCCGACACCACCTCGAACAGCAGCGCGTAGAGGTTGAAGGTCTGCCCCAGACTGCCGTCCAGCCAGAGGCCGCTGATCCGCCCCAAGGCGAGGGCGACATAGATCAGCACCAGCAGGTCCAGCGCTGCCCGCGCCAGTTGCAGGCGCAGTTGGGCCAGCAGCAGGAAGGCCGCGATGCCCAGCTGCAGACAGCCGTAGTAAGCACGCACATCGGTCACCGCCGAAGGGTCCATCAGCAGCATGCCGCTGAGGCTGGCCATTTCTTCCGGGCGGATGAAGTACGCCAGCCCGAAGCCAGCAAGAATGAGGGCCTGCAGGCCCAGCAGGATGCGGGTGAAGAGCATCGTCTGGTCTCGCAACGAGGTCAGAAAAAAGCATAGGCCGCTCGGGAATAGTCTGATACAGAGCTTTGCTTGGGCATGGAAAGGTGCGGCGCTATCCTACTTTTCTTTGTTTCCGGCCTGCCTGGCCGCAAGGAGCCCCCATGCGTTCCCTCCTCCTGCTCACCACCCTGCTGGCCGGCATCGCCCAGGCTGCCGAGCCCATCACCATGGACGTCTACCGTGACCCGAACTGTGGCTGCTGCAAGGCCTGGATCAGTCACCTGCGGGACAACGGCATCCAGGTCCGCGACCACGAGGAAAGCGACATGGCCGCGGTGAAGATGCGCGTCGGCGTGCCCTACCAGCTCGGCTCCTGCCACACCGGCGTGGTGGACGGTAAATTCGTCGAAGGCCATGTGCCGGCCAGCGATGTACTCAAGCTGCGCGAGCGCCCCGACCTGCTGGGCGCTGCCGTACCGGGCATGCCGGTGGGTTCCCCCGGCATGGAAATGGGCGACCGGCAGGACGCCTACCAGGTGATCGGCGTTGCCCAGGGTGGCAAGCTGAGCGTGCTCAGCGAGTATCCTGCCCGCTGAACCCGAGCATCCCCTCGGACGGCCGCTTGAAGCGGCCGTTTTCTTTTCCCTGGAGCCTGAAATGGAATACTGGCAAGTCGATGTGTTTGCTGAACGGGTCCTGGCTGGCAACGGCCTGGCAGTCTTCCCCGATTGCAGCGGGCTCTCCCCCACCGCCATGCAGGAACTGACCCGCGAGCTGCGGCAGTTCGAGTCGATCTTCCTGGCGCCGCTGGAGGCCCCGAACGCCTTCTCCGCCCGCGTGTTCACCGTGGAAGAGGAACTACCCTTCGCCGGCCATCCGATCCTGGGCGCCGCTGCCCTGCTGCATCACCTGCATGGCGGCAAGTCAGACGCCAACTGGCTGCTCCAGCTGCCGGAGAAGCAGGTGCGTATCGCCACCCGCCGTCAGGGTAAGGGCTTTTACGCAGAAATGGACCAGGGCGTTGCCGCGTTCGGCCAGGTGCTGGACGACTCCACCGCCGATGCCTTCGCCGCCGCCTTTGGTAGCGAGCGTGACGGCCGCTACACGGCCCAGGTGGTAAGCACCGGCCTACCCTACCTGCTGTTGCCAGTAACCGCTGCCGGCCTGGAGGCGGCGAAACAGCGCGAGCTGCTGGATGACGCCCTGGCCGGCATCGGCGCCGCCTTCGTCTTCCTGATGGACGTGGACGCCCGCGAAGGTCGCACCTGGGACCCGCTGGGCGTGGTCGAGGACATCGCTACTGGCAGCGCTGCCGGGCCGGTGGCCGCCTGGCGCGTGGCACAGGGGCTGGAGCGCGCCGACCAGCCGTTCGCCCTGGCCCAGGGCCGCTTCCTCGGCCGCTCGAGCCGGCTTGATGTATGCGTGACCACAGCCGGAAATGTGCTGGTGGGCGGTGAGGTTCAACTGCTGGCCCATGCCCGCCTGTTGCCGGCCCCGGCCGAGCTGGGCTGACGACCGGGCTGGCGGTGCCCGCCTCCAGCGTCAACACTGATTAACTCGCCTTTCGAACGGAGAGTGGTCATGCGCTGGCAACGTGCGCGTCGTAGCGACAACGTACAAGACGCCGGAGGCGCAGGGGGCGGCATGCGCCTGGGCGGTGGCAAGGGATTGGGCCTGGGTGGAATCGCGATCGTGGTCGTGGTGGCGCTGCTGATGGGCGAGGACCCGCTGGAGATCCTCGGCCAGATCACCCAGCAGAACGCCTCGGTCAATCCCCAACAGCAATCAGCCATGCCCAGTGGTACGCCGGAAGAGCGCGAGTTCGTCAGCGCCATCCTCGGTGACACCGAGGACACCTGGCGCGCCATATTCCAGGCCGCCGGCCGCCAGTATCAGGACCCGACCCTGGTGCTGTTCAACGGTGGCGTGCAATCGGCCTGCGGCTTCGCCTCGTCGGCGGTCGGCCCCTTCTATTGCCCGGGAGACGGCAAGGTCTACCTGGACCTGGACTTCTTCGAGGAAATGGCCAGCCGCTTCCAGGCCGCTGGCGACTTTGCCCAGGCCTATGTGATCGCCCATGAAGTGGGCCACCACGTGCAGACCCTGCTGGGCGTTTCCGCCAAGGTCAACGCCGCCCGCCAACGCGGAGAACGGGTGGAGGGCGACAACGGCCTGCTGGTACGCCAGGAACTCCAGGCCGACTGCCTGGCCGGTGTCTGGGCCTTCCACGCACAGAAGCGCCTGAACTGGCTGGAACCTGGCGATCTGGAAGAAGCCCTCAACGCCGCCAACGCCATCGGCGATGACCGCCTGCAACGCCAGGCCCGCGGCCAGGTGGTGCCGGACTCCTTCACCCACGGGACGTCGGAGCAGCGGGTGCGCTGGTTCAAGATGGGCTTCGATAAGGGCGAAGTGGGACGGTGCGATACCTTTTCGACGGCGCGGCTCTGAAGGGACGAGCGGGCTGATGCATCCCTCACCCCCGTCCCCTCTCCCTGGGGGAGAGGGGTGACTCGCGCCGGCGGCGGAGTGCCAGGTTCAGCCGAGCTCGGACAACTCTGACCACGACAAGCTTTGTCTTCTGCATGAGTCATCCCACCGTGGATAACCGCTGATTCACTCAGTCCCTCACCATCCCCAGCAACTCCCCACAATCGCGCGCGAACCAGTCCGCCAGCTCCGGCCAGGGGTTCTCCGGCAGGTTCACCAGCACGGTGCCGGCGCCAGCGGCGCGGCCGCAATCGAGGTCGAAGCGGTAGTCACCCACCATCACCAGTTCACGAGGGTCGACCTGCCAGCGTTCGGCCAGGTGCAGCAGGCCGCCGGGGTGGGGTTTGGGCGGGGCTTCGCCGCGCCCCAGGATGTCATCGGTGGCGAAGCAGTCGCCCAGGCCGATGGCCTCCAGGGTCAGCAGCGCCAGTTCGTGGGCGTTGCGGGTGAGGATGCCGAGCTGGTAGCCGCGCCGGTGAAGCTCACGCACCAGTTCGAGGGCGCCGTCAGCAGGGTTCGCATTCAGCGCCAGCTCCCGTTCGTGTTCCAGCAGCCAGGCGTGCTTGGCGGCGGCTTCATCTTCGGGCAAGGCCGCCAGATGGTGGAGGATGTCATCCTCCGGCGGGATGTCCAGGGCCACGCGAATGGCGGCGAAATCATGCACGGCGATGGTCAGGGTGCCGTCCATGTCGAACACCCAGTGGCGGTATCGCCCAAGATCGGTACCCGCAAGCGTCACTTCCAATCCTCGCGCAGGCGGGTCAGGCCCTCCTGGGCCACCGAGGCCACCAATTGGCCGGAGCGGTTGAAGATGCTGCCACGGGAGAAGCCGCGGGCATTGCCGGCCCAGGGGCTGTCCATGGAATACAGCAGCCAGTCGTCCGCACGCAGGTCGCGGTGGAACCACAGGGCGTGGTCAAGGCTGGCCACCTGCATGAACTTCTGCCACACCGACACGCCATGGGGGAGCATGGAAGTAGTCAGCAGACCGAAGTCCGAAGCGTAGGCCAGGATGTATTTATGGATCGCGCGGATGTCCGGCAGGCTGCCATCGGCGCGGAACCAGAGGTGCTTGATCGGCTCGCCCGGCTTGGGGTCGTAGGGGTTGTCGGCAGTGACCGGACGAATCTCGATGGGCTTGGCGCAGAGGAACTTGTCGCGCACCCGCTCGGAAAGCAGATGGGCGTTCTGCCGGGCGATTTCCAGCTCACTGGGCAAGCTCTCCGGCCCCGGCACCTGGGGCATGGGCAACTGGTGCTCGAAACCTTCCTCGTCCTGCTGGAAGGACGCACTGCAGGTGAATATCTGCTGGCCCTTCTGGATGGCGGTGACCCGACGGGTGCTGAAACTGCCACCGTCGCGGACGCGCTCGACCGAATACACCACCGGCAAGGTGGCATCGCCCGGACGCAGGAAGTAACCGTGGAGCGAATGCACATGGCGCTCGGGCTCTACCGTCTGGCTGGCGGCGGAGAGGGACTGGCCCAGCACCTGGCCGCCGAACAGTTGACGGAAACCGAGGTCCTGGCTGACGCCACGGAACAGGTTTTCTTCGATGGATTCGAGGCTCAGCAGCGCGACCAGTTCGTCGAGCACCTGGGTCATGGGGATCTCCTCTGCAAGGCTGCCGCCCCGGTCATGGCCGGGGCGGTCGTCGTAGTTCGGGGTAGGCCGGAAGTGTCGTCAGGCGCTCGTCCCACAGCGCGCGACCGATGGTGAAATGGTAAAGGCTTTGCCAGCGACTGTCGGCCATTTCCAGCAATTCATGTACCGAATCGTCGAAGTAGCAGCCGATACCGGTGCCGGATATCCCAGCGGCCTCGGCTTCCAGGTAAAGCAGTTGACCGATCTGGCCGCATTCCCAGTACAGCCGCGGGTAGTGCCAGGCGCCCTGCTCCAGGGCGTCGTCGAAGCGCGCGAGCATCGCCAGGGCAACGCAGCCGTCGGCGGCGATGTCCTGACCGCAAGAGAGGAATCCCGCCAGGCCACGGGCGTCGCCCTCCAGCAGACGGTACAACGGCAGCTCGTCGCTGGCGCGCTGCCAGAGGAAGTCCTCGCGCAAACCGCTGGCCAGCTCGCCGTCGGGTACGGCGCCACGGGCCAGCCAATAGAGGCCGGGCGCCAGGCCCTGGACGCGGTGGACGAAAAGCAGCAGGTCTACCCGGGGCGCGCCGAGACTGGCGAAGGGGACGGGCGAATTTTCCGGCATGAGGCGGCGCAACCAGGCCAGCAGCAGGTCGGCATGAATGCCGCTGCGGCCATCCATCGACTGGGCGCTGCGCCGACGATGCAGCAACGGCCGCAAAGGCAGGCCGGGGTTATCCACAGTGACACTGGCAATCGGGGCACGCCAGTCCGCCAGCGGCAGGCGCGGTGCGCGGCACAGGCCGTGGATGCGCTCCAGTTCCGGCCAATGGCGCTGCTCGCGGGACAGCCGATTGGGCGCACCTTGCATTTCCAGGGCTGCCATCCCCGCCAACAGCGATTGATCCAGAGCAAACGCCACAGCCTGGGCCGGGCCTATCCACAGCAGCACATCGGCAAATTCGCGCTCGACGAAGCCGGGGCGGTCCAGCCCCAGCAGCGAGTCCAGTGTTTCTTCGGCAACCCCGCCCATGACGCGCACCTGCCAGCCCAGCGCGCTGGCGGCGATGGCCAGGGCCGCCAAGGCATGGCCCAGGTCGTGCTGGCAATAACGGTAGGCGCGCTCACCGTATTTCCAGGCCTCCCGCCAGGGAATGCTGGCCAGGCCGAGCAGGAAGCCACCCGGCGGTAGCGACGCGGCCAGCGGCGCAGCCAGGGGTACCGGCAGTTCAGCGCGCACCTCAAGGGCGTGGGCATCCGGCGCGTAGTGCGCGAGCAAGCCGCCCTCCTCCACCGCCCCCGGCGGCAGCAGCAGGTAGGCCTCGGTGGGGTGCAGGTTGCCCGAGGACGGATTGACTCGCAGGGCCCACTTGCTGGCACCAGCTTCCTTCCACGCGGAAATCGCCAGACTGTCATAGAGCAGTTGGGACAGGCTTTCCCGATCGAGCGGCGCCGGACGACCGACCGGGGCCGCGAACACCGCGTCGTAGGGTGGCGTCTCTTCCAGCGGCCGGTGCCAGAGCTCCAGCAGGCGCGCCCCGGCATAACGACGGAAAGGTGCCGGCTGGGTCGCCCAGTCCAGTTGGCCGGGGCCGGGGGCGAAGCGCTCCGGACGGTGCTTGCTGAGTTCGTGGTAAGCGCGCACGGCGTCGCTCATCGCAGCGCCTCCCATTCGGCGCGGCCCAGTCGGTAAAGCCAATGGGGTCGCAGCGGATCGCCGTCGGGCAGGCGCGGATGGTCGAAGTCCCCGTCCGCGTCGCGCTGCATGCCGATACGCGCCATCACCGCCTGGGAACGCAGGTTGGCCGGCACGGTAAAGGCCACCACTTCGACCAGTTGCAGCGGCTCGAAGGCAAAGGCCAGGGCGGCCTGCGCCGCTTCGCTGGCCAGGCCCTGTCCCCAATAGCTCGGCATCAGTCGCCAGCCGATTTCCACCGCGGGCGTGAAGTGGGCCTCGAAGTTCACGTTCTGCAGGCCGAGCACACCGACGAAAGCACCGTCCGAGCGGTGCGTGACGATCCACTGGCCAAAGCCGTGGTCACGGAAGTGGGCACGGATGCGCGCCGCCAGGGCATCGCTTTCCTCCCGGCTCAGGCAGGCGGGGAAGTGGCGCATCACCTCGACATCGGCATTCAGTTCGGCAAAGGCTGGCAGGTCGTCGTCGCGCCAGTCACGCAGATGCAGGCGCGGGGTAAGCAGTTCGATCGGGGGCATGGGACTTACTCTTGAACCTGGCTCGAAGGCCCCATAATACTGCCCTGCGTACCGCCCCGAGTGCCGATCGATGTTCCTGCCGCTGGTCTACCACGATGACTACAGCCCGCCGTTTCCGGCGGAGCACCGCTTCCCGATGGAGAAGTTCCGGCTGCTCTACGCGCATTTGCTGGACTGCGGCCTGACCACCGACGCGCGCTTGCATCGACCAGACATGTGCCCGCCCGAGGTGCTGGCCCTGGCCCACTGTCCGGACTACATCCAGCGCTTCCTCAGCGGCGAGCTGGGCCGCGAGGAGCAGCGCCGCCTCGGCCTGCCCTGGAGCGAACCCTTGGCCCGACGCACCGTGCGCGCGGTAGGCGGCTCGCTGCTGACCGCCGACCTGGCCCTGAAGCACGGCCTGGCCTGCCACCTGGCCGGCGGCACCCACCACGCGCACTTCGACCACGCGGCGGGCTTCTGCATCTTCAACGACCTGGCGGTGATCAGCCGCTACCTGCTGGAAACAGGCAAGGCGCAACGGGTGCTGATCTTCGACTGCGACGTGCACCAGGGCGACGGCACCGCCCGGTTGCTGGCCGATACGCCGGAAGCCATCACCGTATCGCTGCATTGCGAGAAGAACTTCCCCGCGCGCAAGGCCGAAAGTGACTGGGACATCCCCCTGCCCATGGGCATGGGAGACGCCGACTACCTGCACGTGGTGGACGACGCACTCAACTACCTGCTGCCCCTGTATCAGCCAGACATCGTGCTCTACGACGCCGGCGTGGACGTGCACAAGGACGATGCCCTGGGCTACCTCCAGCTCACCGACGCAGGCCTCGCCAATCGCGACGAGCGGGTGATCCGCCATTGCCTGGGTCGGGACATTCCTGTGGTGGGTGTGATCGGCGGCGGCTACGACAAGGACCGTGCCGCCCTCGCCCGCCGTCACGGCATCCTCCATCACAGCGCGGATCGGGTCTGGCGGGAGATGGGACTGGGGCAGTGAATTAGAGCGATGCCCATGCCGTTGGATTGATGGGTTTCGCCAGCTCTACCCATCCTACGAAGGTGATTGGTGCCCAGTCCGGGGCTTTGCTGTAGGGGCGATTTCAATCGCCAAGCAGGCCGCAGGCCTGCCCTCTGGTGCAGTAGAATGCGCCTCTTCCCCACTCCTGCATTGTTATCCCCATGAACGACTCCTCCCCCTTCGTCGCCGTCATCGGCGGTGGCCCCGCTGGCCTGATGGCCGCCGAAGTCCTGGCCCAGGGCGGCGCACGGGTGGAGTTGTTCGATGCCATGCCCTCGGTCGGTCGCAAGTTCCTGCTGGCCGGCGTGGGCGGGATGAACATCACTCACTCGGAAGCGAAGGGACCCTTTCTCGGCCGCTACGGCGCACGCCGCGATCAGGTCGCCGCGCTGTTACAGGACTTCGGCGCCGAGGAGCTGCGGGCATGGATTCACGATCTCGGCATCGACACCTTCGTCGGCAGCTCGGGCCGGGTCTTCCCCACTGACATGAAGGCGGCGCCCTTGCTGCGCGCCTGGCTCAAGCGCCTGCGTGAGCAAGGCGTGGTTATCCACAACCGTCACCGCTGGCTGGGCTGGGATGACCAGGGCGCCCTGCGCATTACCACACCAAGCGGCGAAACCCGTGTGCAAGCCGATGCCTGCCTTCTGGCGCTCGGCGGCGGCAGCTGGGCGCGGTTGGGCTCGGATGGCGCCTGGGTGCCGCTGCTGGAAACGCGCGGCGTCCACATCGCGCCGCTGCAATCGAGCAACTGCGGCTTCGAAGTGGCTGGCTGGAGCCCTCTGCTGCAAGAGAAGTTCGCCGGTGCGCCGATCAAGTCGGTCACCATTCGGCTGGACGACACGGCACCGCGACAAGGCGAGTTCGTGCTCACCAGCACCGGTGTCGAAGGCAGCCTGATCTACGCCCTGTCCGCCACCATCCGCGAGCGCATCACTACCACCGGCAGCGCCACCCTGTACCTCGACCTGCTGCCCAACCAGAGCGTGGAGAAGATCACCAAGGCCCTGGCCCGACCACGCGGGTCACGCTCCATGGCCAAACACCTGCACAGCCAGTTGGGCATCGACGGCGCCCGCGCCGGCCTTTTGCGGGAGTTGTCGGCCAAGGACGACTTCCTTGATACCGCCCGCCTGGCGGCCACCCTCAAAAACCTGCCGCTGACCCTGGTGCGGGCGCGACCGCTGGACGAAGCCATCAGCTCGGCCGGTGGCGTGCCCTTCGAGGCCATGGACGAAGGTTTGATGCTCAAGCAATTGCCGGGGGTGTTCTGCGCCGGCGAGATGCTCGACTGGGAAGCACCCACGGGCGGCTACCTGCTCACCGCCTGTTTCGCCAGCGGCCGCGTTGCCGCACAGGGGGCACTGCGCTGGCTTTCGCAGCCCCGCGCGCTCACGTAGCATCCCGCACCAGGCCCCGGCAGAGGGCCGACCGCCACCGTGATCGCCTGTCCACTGCAACCATCAGGGAACGCCCCATGAGCACACTGGACTCCATTGAAATCAAAGCCTTCGTCCCGGCGAAGGATTACGCGCAAAGCAAGGCCTTCTACCATGACCTCGGCTTTGAAATGTGCAGCACGTCGGACGAGGTCAGCTACTTCCGCCACGGCCACTGCGCCTTCCTGCTGCAAAGCTTCTACACCAAGGAGTTTGCGGAAAATCTGATGATGCACCTGCTAGTGAAGGACGTTGAGTCCTGGTGGCAGCAGGTGCAGGCCAGCGGGGTGATCGAGCGCTACGGCGTGCGCGTTGTGCCCCCCCAGGACCAGCCTTGGAAGATGCGCGACTTCATCCTCGTCGACCCCAGCGGTGTCCTTTGGCGCATCGGGCAGAACATCTGATCGGAAGCTGGCCGCGAGGTGTCCGCTCGCACGCGGCCAGCGTCTATGCTTCCCCTGAGCCCAGCTTTTTCCATGCGGTGCCCCCAAGGTGATTCCCCTCCTCGTCTGCGACGACTCGATGATGGCGCGCAAGCAGTTGATCCGCGCGCTACCGCTGGATTGGCCGGTGCATATCACACAGGCCGGCAACGGCGAAGAAGCCCTTGATGCCATCCGCCAGGGCCACGGCCACGTGGTCCTGCTGGACCTGACCATGCCGGTGATGGACGGCTACCAGGTCCTCAGCCGAATCCGCACCGAAGGCCTGAAGGCCCGCGTGGTGGTGGTGTCCGGCGATGTCCAGGAAGAGGCCCAGCGCCGTGTCCAGGAGCTGGGGGCGCTCGCCTTTATCCGCAAGCCAGCCGACCCCGACGAACTGCGCGAAACCCTGATCCGTCTCGGATTGCTGCGCCCGGCGCCGTCCACCAGTCCGGTCATCGGCGTCCCCGGCCGCATCGACCCGGACCTGCGGGTGAATTTCCGCGACGCCCTGCGCGAAGTCAGCAACGTCGCCATGGGCCGCGCCGCTGCCTTGCTGGCGCGTGTGCTCGGCGTGTTCGTGCAACTACCGGTGCCCAACGTCAACCTCTTCGAAGTCAGCGAACTGCACATGGCCCTGGCCGACGCCCAGCGCGGCGAGCGGTTGTCGGCGGTGTGCCAGGGCTTTATCGGCGAATCCATCGCCGGCGAGGCGCTGCTGCTGTTCCACGACGCCGAGAGCGCCGAGGTGGCGCGCCTGCTCGGCTGGCAGCCCCAGGGCGATGCCGATGAGGCGGAGATGCTGCTGGACCTGGCGAGCATCCTGATTGGCGCCTGCCTGGCCGGTATCGCCGAGCAGATCGATGTGCGTTTCTCCCAGGGCCACCCGCAACTGCTCGGCCAGCACAGCTCCATCGAACGACTGTTCCAGCTCAATAATCGGCGCTGGCGCAAGACGCTGGCGGTGGAGATCAGCTACGCCATCGAAGACCACAACCTGCACTTCGACCTGCTGCTGCTCTTCACCGAAACCTCCATCGCGCGCCTGACCCAGAAGATCCACTACCTGATGGACTGACCCCATGCCGGCACAGATCGACTTCAAGGAACTCCACTGGCTGCTCGATATCGTCCAGTGCCTGGACGTCGGGGTGGTGGTCCTGGACCGCCAGTACCGAATCGAGGTGTGGAACAGCTTCATGGAGAACCATTCAGGCCTCGATCCCGACCGGGTGCATGGCAAGAACCTCTTCGACGTGTTCCCGGAGATCGACCGCAGCTGGTTGCGCCGCAAGGTGGACACTGTGCTGCAACTCGGGACCCGCGCTTTCAGCCTGTGGGAACAACGGCCCTACCTGATTCGCTTCGAGAATTACCGCCCGATCACCGGCGAGGAAGATTTCATGTACCAGAACCTCACGGTCCTGCCCCTGGCGGCGGCCGGTGGACAAGTCGAGCGGGTCTGCCTGGTGATCACCGACATGACCGAGGTGGCGCGGTTGACGCGGCAGTTGGCGGAGACGAATCGTCCACGGCTCCTGTAGGGGCGAACTCATTGGCCAAGGGCTGCACAGCAGCCCCGGCAATCAGCAAGGCAGACCTTCGGCCTCTTGGCGATTGGAATCGCCCCTACAGGTACCACCCCCACGGCTCGGCGCTTCTGTACTCGGTGACCTGCTTGACCTCCAGGTAGTTGTCCAGCCCCCAGCGGCCCAGCTCGCGGCCGATGCCACTCTGCTTCATGCCGCCCCAGGGCGCCTGGGTGAAGGTGGGTTGCGAGCAGTTGACCCAGACGATGCCGGCACGCAGGCCGTTAGCCACCCGTGCGGCGCGGTCCAGGTCGGTGCTCATGACCGCAGCGGCCAGGCCGAAGCGGCTGTCGTTGGCCATGCGCAAGGCGTCCGCCTCGGTCTTGAAGCGCTTCACGCAGAGCACCGGGCCGAAGATTTCCTCACGCCAGATTCGGCCGTTGTCCGCCGGCTCATCGAACACCGCCGGCTCGACGAAGTAGCCGTGGGACAGGTGCGAGGGGCGCTTGCCACCGGTCAGCAGACTGGCCTCCTGCTTGCCCTGTTCGATCATGCCCATGACCTTCTGGTACTGCCCGGCACTCACCAGCGGCCCCAGCAGCACGCCGCGTTCCAGGCCGGGGCCGATGGCGATGCGCCGGGTTTCATCCACCAGACGCTCGATCAGTCGAGCGGCGATGCCCTCCTGCACCAGCAAGCGCGAGGTGGCGCTGCACACCTGCCCCTGGTTCCAGAAAATGCCGAACATGATCCACTCCACCGCCGCGTCCACGTCGGCGTCGTCGAAGACGATGAAGGCCGACTTGCCCCCCAGTTCCAGGCTGATGTTCTTGATGTCGGCGGCGGCCGCCGACATGATTTTCGACCCCGTCGGCACGCTACCGGTGAAGGCCAACTTGTCCACACCCGGATGCTGGCTGAGGGGCCCGCCAGCTTCGCTGCCAAGGCCCGTGACCACATTGAGCACACCGGAGGGCAGGCCGATACGCTCGGCGGCGCCGGCCAGTTCCAGCGCGGTCAGCGGCGTCATCTCCGACGGTTTGAGCACGCAGGTGGCGCCCGCCGCCAGGGCCGGGGCCACCTTCCAGGCGGCCATCAGCAGCGGGTAGTTCCAGGGGATGATCTGCCCGGCAACGCCCACCGGTTCGTAACGGATGCGGCAGCTGAAGCGGTCATCCGGCAGCGCCAGCGGTTGGTCCTGGCGGCCATCCAGTTCCCGCGCCAGTTCGGCGTAGTAGCGGAAGCAGCCAATGGCGTCGGCGATGTCCCATTGCGCCTCGGGCAGCGGCTTGCCGTTGTCGCGTACTTCCAGAACCGCCAAGGCGTCCTGGCGACATTCCAGCTCATCGGCCAGGGCTTCCAGCCAACCGGCACGCTCTGCCCCGCTGCTCTGCCCCCAGCCCCGATTGAAGGCCTGGCGAGCGGCACGCACGGCATGGTCGATGTCTTCCTCGGTGGCGGCCGGCACCCGCTGGATCAGGTCGCCATTGCTGGGGTCGAGCACTTCGAAATAGCCGCCCAGATCGGGACGGACCCATTGCCCGTTGATGTACAGCTGGTCACGCATGGCTTTGCTCCATGGGCGCTCAGGCGCCGCTGCGACGGTTCTGCAGGTAGCGGGAGGTGAACAGCAGCGCCAGGGAGACGCAGATGATCACCGTCGAAATGGCATTGATCTCCGGGGTGATGCCCCGGCGGATCGACGAGAAGATGTAGATCGGCAGGGTGGTTTCCGAGCCGGCGACGAAGAAGGCGATGATGAAATCGTCGAAGCTGAAGGTGAACGCCAGCAGGAAGCCGGCAAGGATGGCCGGGGCGATCTGCGGCAGGGTCACCCGGCGGAAGGTCTCCAAGGGCGGCGCATAGAGGTCCGCGGAGGCTTCCAGCAGGGCCTTGTCCAGGGCTTCGACGCGGGTGCGGACGATCACCATCACCAGCGCCATGGTGAACAGCGAGTGCGCCGCAATCACCGTGAACAATCCCATGCGCAGGCGCGGCAAGCCGGTGCCCAGCAGCAGGTCGAGCAGCGGATTGACCACCTCGAACAGGCTGATGAAGGCGATCAGGGTGGCGATGCCGATGACGATGCCAGGGATGATGATCGCGCAGTAGGTCAGTGCATCGAAAAACAGCCGCACGCGTCTACCCACCCGCTGCAGGCCGAAGACCGCGAGGGTGCCGAACACTGTGGCGATCAGCGCCGAGCAGAAGGCGATCAGCGCGCTGGTGCCCAGGGCCTCCATGATGAAGGGGTTACCGAAGGCACGGCCGAACCACTGCGCCGAGCAACACTCGAAGGCCAGCCCGCTGCGCCCGGCGTTGAAGGAGAACAGCACGATCAGCGCAATCGGCGCGTAGAGGAACAGGTACAGCGAGGTCGAATAGCTGCGCAGCCACATCAGAGCATCCCCTCCGTGCCGCGCTTGCCGTAGCGCGCCACCAGCTTCAGGTAGAGGGCGATGATCGCCAGCATCATCGCCACCAGGGTCATGGCCACCGCGCTGCCGAACGGCCAGTTGCGCGATTGCAGGAAGAGGTCGACCAGGGCGTTGCCGACGAAAAACACCTTGCCACCGCCGAGGATGGCCGGAATCAGGAACTCGCCCATGAGCAGGATGAACACCAGCATCGCGCCGGTGATGACGCCGGGGGCGGACAGCGGCAGGGTCACCCGCCGGAAGGTTTCGAAGGCGCTGGCGCCGAGATCGGACGACGCTTCCAGCAGGCGTTTGTCGAGCTTCTCCAGGCTGACGTAGATGGGGAACACCATCAGCGGCAGGTAGCCGTAGACGATGCCGATCAGCACCGCGGTCGGCGAATTGATCAGTCGCACATCCTCCAGCCCGACCATCGCCAGCAGCGCCGGGATGCCCTTGCCGCCAAGGATGAAGATCCAGGCATAGGTGCGGATCAGGAAGCTGGTCCAGAACGGCACGATCACCAGGGTCAGCAACAGCGAGCGGTTGCGCTGCACCTTCACGGCCAGGAAGTAGGCCAGCGGGTAAGCCGCCACCAGGCACACCAGGGTGCCCAATGGCGCCAGCAGCAGGGTGTTGTAGAAGGCCTTCGCGCGCGCCCCCAGGTTCAGGTAGTTGTCCAGGGTCAGCGCCGCGCTGTAGCCACCCACCGGGCTGCGCTCACCCAGGCTGAAGACCAGGATGATCACCAGCGGCAGCAGGAGCAGCAGCAGGAACCAGAGGGTGGACGGCAGCAACAGCAGCAGTGTGACGCGTCGGCCGAGGCTGCGGCTTTCGACTGGCGCGGCCCGGCCCGTATCGGCCAGCGCTGGAGCGCCAAGGGCGACATTCATGGAGGATTCCTTGCGATTCATGGAGACGACCACCGTAGGATCGAGCTGGCTCGCGAACGCAGGTTCGCGAGCAAGCTCGCTCCTACAACGTCATGCATCAGGCTGCCTTGAAGCGCGCCATCAGCTCCGCCCGTGCCGGGCTGGTCAGGGTGGCTGCGGCGCCGAATTCCAAGGCACTGAGCAGGTCGGCGGCCGGATACATGATCGGGTCTTCGAGCATGGACTTGGGCAACAGCGCATCCACCCGTTTGTCGCCGGTTGGGTAGCCGTGGGCTTCCACTTCGAGCTTGTTCACCTGCGGGTCGAGCAGGTAGTTGATCAGCGCATAGGCCGCATCCGGCCGCTCGGCGCTCTTCGGAATGGCGAAGAAGTCGCTCCACAGCTCGCCGCCCTCGCGCCCCAGCACGTAGGTCATCTGCGGCATGTCGCGGTGCAGCTGGGAGGCGTCGCCGGTCCAGCACATGGACATCCAGGCATCGCCGTTGCGCATGGAGGGCTGGTAGTCGGAGTTGATGGCGAAGAGGTGCGGCTTGACCTCCAGCAGCAGCTTCTCGGCGTCGGCCAGCTCCTTCGGATCGATGGAGTTGAAGCTGTAGCCGAAGGACTTCAGCGCGTTGCCGATGACCGTGAGCTGGTAGTCGTGGACCATCACCCGGCCAGTCGCCTCGCCTTTGCTCAGCTCCCAGAACTCCTTCCAGGTGGTGGGCCTGGCCTTGATCTTCCCGCCGTCGTAGACGAATCCGGTGGTGCCCCAGTTCTTCGGCACGGCGTAGGTCTTGCCGTTGATCACGCCCTGCTCCATGAAGCGCTTCTCATAGGCGGCCGGGTCGAAGTTGGGGATGCGCGACAGATCCAGGGGTTCGATCAGACCCAACTCGGCGTAGGTGCTGATGGTGTAGTTGGTGGGCACGAAGACGTCCCAGCCGCTGCCGCCCGCCTGGAGCTTGGCGAGCATTTCTTCGTTGGAGCCGAAGACGTTCATCTGAACCTGGGCGCCGGTCTTTTCGGCGAAGGCGGCGAAGTTCTCGGCATTGTGATAGTTCGGCCAGGTAGCGAGAACCACGCGGTCGCCGAGGGAGCCTTTCTCGGCGGCGAAGGCCCGGTTGCTGGTGAGCAGCCCCGGCATGTTGGCGGCCATGACCGCCATGGCCAGGCCCAGGCCGGTACGGCCGAGGAACTCGCGACGGCTAATGGAGCCGTTCTGCCAACTGCGCAGTTGCTTGATGAAGTCTTTCCGATCCATTGCTGCTACCTGCCTGTGAGTGGTTGGTTGTTCTTGTCCGTTCCGTAATGCGTCGTTACAGGGTCATTGCGAGACCTGCGGCCTGATCCCAGCCGATGCGTACCGGCGATCCATGTTCGAAGGCCGAGCGCTCGTGCTGCCCATGGCGTGGCACGCGCACACAGATGATGCCGAACGGCTCGGTACGCACGCGGTACTCGGTGAGATTGCCGAGGTAGATGCGATCCACCACCTCGCCGGGCAGGCTGATCTCCCGGGGCAGCGCCTCTTCGCCAGCGCCGATGGCGATCAGTTCAGGGCGCACCGCGATACAGCCAGGCTCGGACGCCTTGAGGACCGGCCCGGTAGGCGTCGGCGGGCTGGCCAGTTGCAGGCCATGGGTGGTTTCCAGCAGCACGCGGCCATCCTCGATGCGCCGCACGGTGCCGTCGAACAGGTTGGATTCGCCGATGAAGTCGGCCACGTAGCGGCTCGCCGGCGATTCGTAGAGCTGCTCGGGGCTGGCGCTCTGGAGGATCTGGCCGTCCTGCATGACGCTGATGCTGTCGCTCATCGACAACGCCTCTTCCTGGTCATGGGTGACCAGCACGAAGGTGATGCCCACCTCGCGCTGCAGGCGCAGCAATTCGGACTGCATTTCCTTGCGCAGCTTGCGGTCCAGCGCGGCCAGGGGTTCGTCCAGCAACAGCACCGTGGGTTTGTTCACCAGGGCGCGGGCCAGGGCGACCCGCTGCTGCTGGCCGCCAGACAGTTCATGGGGCTTGCGCTGGCCGAAGCCGGAGAGACGCACCATTTCCAATGCTTCATCGGCCAGGCGGCGTTGCTCGGCACGGTCCGGGCGCGGCTGGTGGTAGCGCAGGCCGTAGGCAATGTTTTCCGCCACCGAGAGGTGCGGGAACAGTGCATAACTCTGGAACACCATGTTCACCGGCCGCAGGTGGGCCGGCACCCCGGCCACCGAACGCCCGGCCAGCAGCACCTCGCCTTCACTGGGCTGC
The DNA here is from genome assembly GCF_005502555.1 of Pseudomonas sp. D(2018). Lineage (NCBI taxonomy): Bacteria > Pseudomonadati > Pseudomonadota > Gammaproteobacteria > Pseudomonadales > Pseudomonadaceae > Pseudomonas > Pseudomonas sp. D(2018). Next base: position 133,262 of record NZ_SCOK01000002.1, on the reverse strand, counting down.
TCGAAGCCAGCGATCATCCGCAGGGTGGTGGTCTTGCCGCAGCCGGAACTGCCGAGGAAGGAATGAAAGGAACCACGCCGCACCTTGAAGTTCAGGCCGTTCACCGCCGCGACCGCGCCATAGCGCTTGACCACATGGCGGAACTCGATATCGAAGCACTCGCTTGCATCACTCACGGCCGGCCCCTTTTTGCAGGTGTTCTTGGCATATGGCCACACGCTAGCAATGGCGGTTTTCGGCTGTATATATCCCTCCGGGGATAGGCGCGCCCTCCACAGAATCTGTGGAGCAGCATGTGGATAAGTTATGGATGACCGGCTGCAGCTCGCTTGCCGCAAGGGCTTGAAGCAAGTGCTTGGTTTTTGAGCAGCGCTTGATCCGAAGGGGCCAATTCATTCGCCCCTACGCAGAATGTCCAGTCGCAGCGGCCTGGATATCCATCTCGCTGCCCACAAATTCTGTGCAAATAATTGTGGATAAGTCGTGGGTAGCCGCGGCGGAGGCCCGTAGCGGCTGGTTTCGCGCAGGCTGTTCGGTTATTGACCAGCCCCTGTTAATTGCCAACAGCGATAAGCCTAAACCGCCTTTTGCAGCGCTTCTGGCTCATCCTGCTGGCCGGCGAGATCACGCACGAACAGGCCCAGCAGCTCCGACTGGCTACCAATGCCGAGCTTGGCGTAGATGTTCTTGCGGTGGATCTTCACCGTCCCCGGGCTTATGCACAAATGCTCGGCCACCGACGCGCTGGAGTGGCCGCGCAGGAGCATCTGCACCACTTCCTGCTCACGGGCCGTGAGGACATGGGCGCCGAACTGGTCGAAAGCTTCGCGGATCTTGTAGTCCAGGTCCTGTGCGGGGCGCGGCGCATGGGCACGGGCCAGTTCCCAGGCTTCGTTGACCACCTGTTCGACCACGGGCTGGGCGCAGTCCAGCAGTTGCATCTCGTCACGGCTGTAGGCCGGGCTGCAGGTGCTGCGCATCAGCGAGAGCACCGCCTTGGCACCGTCGGCCAGGTCGACGAAGAAGGCGATCTCCTCGGTCAGGCCCGTCTGCTGGTAGTAGGTGACGTAGTACTCGCCGAGATAGAAGTGGTCCGGGGCGAACTGGCGCAGACGCCAGAGGCCGGGTGCCTGGTTGCGGGTGCAGGCGAGGTAAAAAGGATCGAGCAGGTAGGGGCCGACCTGGTAGTCCTCGACGTACACATGGCGCTTGTCCGGCGGGAAGGTGTCGAATAGCGCCAGCGGCCGGTGATTGCCTTCGTAGACGAAGAGCACGAAATGATCGACGTGGCAGACCTGCTGCAGCCATTGGCTGAGGCCGAGCAAACGGGTTCTACCTGCCGGTTGGGCCAGCAGGTGGGCGACACCGGTGGTCCAGTGTTTGAGTTCCTTGTGGCGCATGTGGGAAATGCCTGAGGTTGGGCTGCGCTTCAATCACTATAGGCGTTCAGCATTTCGCACAGAAATGCAGGAAGTGAGCCAATATCCTGAAAGCCCAACCAGGCCCTCTGGTACGGGACTGGACGTTCATCGCCCTGCCCCATTCCGGTTCCCGCAGCGCCACAAGGCGTCACCCTTCACCACATTCGAGTGACGCTCGGGGTGGCGTTCAGCCCTTCTTGGCCTTACCGAAGCCCGGTGACTTGCGCACCGATTTGACCTTGGGTTTGTCGCTGTCGATCCAGCGGCCCAGGGATGCGCCCTTGACCGCCTTGCCAGCGCCTGCCTGAGGTTCCTTGGGCTTCTTCGGTTTCTTTGGCTTCTTCACGACCTGGCCGGTGGCGTCAGTCATCGGTACCCGGTGATCGGGGATGAAATCCGGCTCATCGCGGCGCTGCAGGGTCTGGCGGGTCAGCACTTCGATGGCCGCCAGCAGTTGCACCTCGTCGGCGCAGACCAGGGACACCGCCTCGCCGGTGGCGCCAGCGCGACCGGTACGGCCGATGCGATGCACATAATCCTCGGCGACGATGGGCAGGTCGAAGTTGACCACCAGCGGCAGATCGTCGATGTCCAGGCCACGGGCCGCCACGTCGGTAGCCACCAGCACCTGCACTTCGCTGTCCTTGAACCGCTGCAGCGCGCGCAGTCGAGAGGGCTGCGGCTTGTCGCCGTGGATGGCGTCGGCAGAGACGCCATGCGCCTGGAGTTCGTCCACCAGTTGATCGACCCCCTTGCGGGTCTTGGCGAAGACCAGCACCTGCCCCCAGCGACGATCCTCGAGCAGGTGCAGGAACAGTTCACTCTTGCGCTTCTTGTCCACCGGGATCAGCCACTGGCGCACGCTCTTGGCGGCAGCATTGCGTGGGCTGACTTCGACGGATAGCGGGTCGCGCAGCAGCTCGCGGGCCATCTGGCGGATGGCATCGGAGAAGGTGGCAGAGAACAGCAGGGTCTGGCGGCGTTTGGGCAGCGCGACGAAAAGCTCGTCCAGCTCACGGGCGAAGCCGAGGTCGAGCATACGGTCGGCCTCGTCCAGCACCAGCACCTGGAGCTGGTTGAACTTCACCGCGTTCTGCCGATAGAGGTCGAGCAGTCGACCGGGGGTGGCGACGAGGACGTCGATGCCCTTGCGCAGCTTCATCATCTGCGGATTGATGCTGACGCCGCCGTAGACCGCGTAGTTGCGCAGCGGCAGGTGCTGGCCGTAGACGCGGAAGCTTTCGTTGACCTGCTCCGCCAGCTCGCGGGTGGGCACCAGCACCAGGGCGCGCACCGAGTTGCTGGCCACCTGTGGGCCTTCCTGGGTCAGCTTTTGCAGTAGCGGCAAGGCGAAGCCGGCGGTCTTGCCGGTGCCGGTCTGGGCCGCGGCCATCAGGTCGCGACCTTTGAGGACGGCGGGAATCGCCTCGGCCTGCACCGGCGATGGGGTCTGGTAGCCGAGCGCCTCGGTGGCGCGCAGCAAGGGTTCGATCAGGCCGAGGGAAGCGAAGGTCATTGGGGCAGCCATAGTGTGCGGAAAAGGCGCAATTCTAGCAGGCCGCCCCAGCCCTTCGGGATCAACTGGTCTGCTCTTGCAGCCCTTCGGCCTTCTCCTCCTTGCGCTCGCGCCATTGCGGCAGCCCGATCAGCACCACCGCGCTGATGATCACCAGCATGGCCAGGGCTTCCTCGATGCCGATGGTTTCACCCGCGAAGCCGATGCCCAGCAACACCGCCACCACCGGATTGACATAGGCGTAGCTGGTAGCCGCTGCCGGGCGCACGTTCTTCAGCAGGTAGAGGTAGGAGCTGAAGGCGATGATGGAGCCGAACACGATCAGGTAGGCCAGCGCCCCCCAACCGGCGGTAGTGGGCGCACCAACCATGCGCTCGCCACTGAGCAGGCTGCCGGCCAGCAGGGCGACGCCGCCGGCGAGCATTTCCACGGCGCTGGCCATGGGGCCGGCGGGCAGCTTGAGGTTCTTGCTCCACATGGAGCCGAAGGACCAGGCCGCAGCCGCGAAGATGATCAGGACGGCGCCGAGGGGGCTGGCCTGGAGGTTGGAGCCGAGGTTGAGCAGGCCGATGCCGATCAGCCCCAGGAAGATGCCGGCCCACTCCAGGCGCGTGGTGCGCTGGCCCCAGATCAGGCCGAACAGCAATGCGAACAGCGGCACCGTGGCCACGGCCAGTGCAGCGACGCCCGACGCCACGCCCAGATCCTCGGCCAGGGTCACGCCGCCGTTGCCGCAGCTGAGCAACAGGAAGCCGATCGCTGCAGCGGACTTCCATTCCTGCCAGCTCGGGTTGGGCACTCCGCGCCATCGCAGGAAGCCGTACATCAACGCGCCGGCGACCACGAAGCGGATGCCCGCCATCAGCAACGGCGGCCAGGATTCGACGCCGATGCGGATCGCGAGATAGGTGGAGCCCCAGATCAGGTACAGAGCGAGGAAGGCCCCTATGAGCAAGAGCGGGAAACGGCGCGCAGGCATGATCGGAACTCGACAAAGGCAGGAGTGAGGTGTCTATTCTAAGTAAGGCAATATGCGAGAAATAAGGACGAAAGCCTTATTCAAGACGCCCGAAACCTTGGAAAGAACTGATTTCACAATCTTCTGCCGTTGATTCGACAGAAGCCGAATCCGGAGGTCCCGTGGACAAGTACGACCGACTGCTGCTGGCGGCACTCATCGAGAATGGCAGAGCGTCCTTCGCCGACCTGGCCCGCCGGGTCAATCTGTCGCCGCCGGCCGTGGCGGACCGGGTTGCCAAGCTGGAAGCCAGCGGCGTCATCACCGGCTACCACGCCAGTGTCGACCTGGCGAAGGTGGGCCTGCCCATCGAATGCGTGATCGAACTGCGCATCACGGACCGCGACTACAAGCGCACCCAGGAAGCCCTGGAGAAAATTCCCCAGCTGAACCTCTGCCACCGGGTCACTGGCGATGCCTGCCTGCTGATCAAGGCCGCCGTGGCGTCGATGCCGGAGCTGCAGGACCTGATCGACCAGATCGGCAAGTTCGGCGCAACCAAGACTTCGCTGATCCTGTCGACGCCCTTCGAGCAGAGGATTCCCGGCGTGCTGCAAGAGCGCGGCAAGGTCGAAACCCTGCGAACGGTGAAAGGCTGAGCGCCCTGAAGGGCTCTCAACCCTCCCGATGCCGCCTGAGCGCTTCGGGAATTTTCGCCGCCGGCACTTTCTGCAGGCTGCAGAACAACGTGTGCGAGACCTCGTTGATCCCGTGCCTGTCCCGCAGGCGCCCGGCCAGGTGCAAGGTCAGGTTGGCGGCCATCTCGGCGTCGGCCAGCGCACGGTGGGCCTTGCCGGTGTTGGGCAGGCCCGCCCAGGTATTGAGCGTGCCGAGTTTGTGGTTGGGTGCTTCGGGCAGCAGGCGTCGCGCAAGCAGCAGGGAACAGGCGAACGCCTGCCGACGTGAACGGCCGATGCGAGCCAACTCGAAATCCCAGAACTTCTGGTCGAAAGAGGCGTTGTGCGCCAGCAGCGGCAGGTCACCGATGAAGTCGGCGGCCTCGCCCATTACCTGCTCCACCGGCGGCGCGTCGCGCAGCATGGCGGTGGTGATCCCGGTCAGGCCCTGGATAAAGGCAGGCACCGGTATGCCTGCGTTCATCAAGCTCTGGTAGCGGTCGACGATACGTCCGCCCTCCAGGATGACGACGCCGATCTCGGTGGCGCGGCAGTCGTTGCCCGGCGTGATGCCGGTGGTCTCGAAGTCGATGACAGCGATGGGGTCCACAAGAATGTCCAGTTTGGGGCGGGTTTCAGTTCCGCAACAGCAGGTTGCCTTCGATGGGCTGGTAGCGACTCGCGGAACGGATCAGCGATTGCGCAGTGAGGCCGGGCACGCCGTAGACCAGGGTTTCCACGCCATGGGCTTGGGCCACTCGCTCCAGCAACAGGTCGAAATCGCCGTCGCCCGAGGCCAGCACCACCAGATCCACGCGGGGAGCGGCATCGAGCACATCGATGGTAATGCCGACGTCCCAGTCGCCTTTTGCCGAACCGTCGCTGCGCTGGATGAACGGTTTGAGCTTCACGTTGAAGCCCAGGTTGCGCAGGATTTGCTGGAACTGCTGTTGCTTGGGGTCGCCCCGGTCGATGGCGTAGGCGCTGGCTTCGACTATGGCCCCCTCGGCACTGACGCTCTGCCAGAAGGCGCTGTAGTGGAAGTGGCAGCCGTAGACATGACGCACCGTGTAGTAGAGGTTCTGCACGTCGGCGAATACTGCGATTTTCTTCAACGCGGCTCCTCGCGGCTGGCTGGCGGCGGCTGGATAAGGGTAGATTTCCGCCAGTATGCCAGCCTCAGGGAATGGAAAGTGGATATGACTGCGCAGAAGTCGCCAGGTGCCCTGCTGATCATCGATCAACAGCAGGGTATTCGCCGCCTGGACAAACCACGCAATAACCCCGGTGCGGAAACCCACATGGCTGCTTTGCTGGCACAGTGGCGCAAGGCCGGCTGGCCGTTGGTGCACATCCGCCACATCTCTCGCGAGCCGAATTCGGTCTTTGCCCCCGGCCAATCCGGCGCCCTGTTCCAGCCGGAGTTCACACCTCTGGATCACGAGCAGGTGCTTGAAAAGAACGTCCCCGACGCCTTTATCAACAACGGCCTGGAACACTGGTTGCGAGTACGCGGCATCGATACGCTGGTGATCGTCGGCGTCGCCAGCGAGAACTCGGTAGAAGCCACCGCCCGCAGCGCCGGCAACCTGGGCTTCACCACACGGGTAGTGACAGACGCCTGCTACACCTTCGCCAAGTCTGACTTCGCCGGCCGCCCGCGCAGCGCCGAAGAAGTGCATGACATGGCCATGGCCAACCTGCAGGGCGAGTACGCCCAGGTGCTGCTCGCTGACGAACTGCTGGCGACCTGGCCGACGCCTTGAGAGCGGGCGTCTATAGTTTCACCTACCCCCGCGAGCTTCGAGAACGGGGAAGACGCCGAGACCCACCGCATGGGTCTGTTGCAGGGAGCAAGGCGCCCGCCATGGCAGGCGGCGCCGTCTGGCAGTCACTCCAGCCGCAGGCCGTGCCAAAGGCGATTGTGCAATGCGCGCTCATGGATGCTGCCTGCTTGCCCTGCTGCTCCTGTCTGCCCCTTGTCATGCCGAGGCGCGCCTGGTGTTCAGCGCCTTCCCCGACCAGGGCCTGCCACTGTTTCACATCTGCAAACGCATATTGGTGGAAGCCTACGCGGAGCTTGGTATCCGCATCGAGACGCGCGCCGCACCCGCCGCCCGCGCCTTGAAGTACGCCGAGCGTGGCCTGAACGATGGCGAACTGTGCCGCACCAGCCTGGTTGCCGAGCAGCGCAACGACCTGCTGCTGATCCGCACTCCGTTGTTCGAGACCTACACCGTGGCCTTCGCCAATCGCCCGCTGCAACTGCACGGCTGGTCCAGCCTCAAGCCCTACCTGGTGGGTTTCGAACGCGGCAAGGCGGCCCTGGAATTGCGACTGAAAGGCGTGCGCATGTCACCGTCCAACGGGGTGGAAAACGGCATGCGCAAGCTGGCCGGGGGGCGGGTAGACGTGCATGTCGAGGATTACTATTCAGGCATGTGCATCCTGCGCCAGAGCGGCATGCGCGGTATCCAGCCGCTGCATCCGGTGCTGGAGCGGTTCTCCATGCACCACTATCTCAACCCACGCCATCGCGACCTGGCAGTTCGCCTGGAGGAAGTGCTGCGGCACATGGCGAAAACAGGTCGCCTGCAACAGATCGAGCAGCAGGTTCTGCAGGAGGCCGGGCTGGATGATCTGAGCCCACCCTGAACGACTATCATGGCGCTCCTGTTTCCCATCACCCGGAACTCCGATGTCGCTTCACGCCCGCAATCTGGCCCTGCTCGACGATCTCGCCATCCCCTACCGGGAAGTCAGTCACGAAGCCGTGCTCGACTACCCCACCGCCCATGCGGTGCGCCAGCGCTTCGGCCTGCGTGGGGTGGAGAGCAAGAGCCTGTTCCTGCGCCTGAGAGGCGGCGGCTACGCCATGCTGGTAACGCTGGAGAACGCGCGGGCCGACTGGGTCCAGCTCAAGGCAGTGCTGGGTGCGCGTCCGAGCGTCGCCAGCGACGAGGAGCTGGTGGCCCTGACCGGCTGCGTGCCGCAGTGCGCCTGTCCGCTGGGTCATGCCGCGGCGATTACGCTGGTCTTCGACGACGCGATCCTCCAGCACGAATACCTGCTCTTTTCACCCGGCCCGCCAGAACGCACGCTGGAGGTTTCCACCGCCGACCTTGCACGCCTGCTGCCAACCCTCCCCAATCGGGTGCTGAACTATCGCTCCAGCTGAGGATGCCTTTGGAGGCAGCCGTAGCTTGGGCTAAAGTGCCCAAGACTGACTGCCGCAAGATGTGACTGCCTGCTGATGAATCCTTTCGAGCTGCTGCGCGACACCTGGTACTTTTTCTCCCGCAATGTCGGCGAGATCGTCCTGCTCTGCCTGCCGACCATCCTCATCGAAGCCATCGCCCAACAAGGGCTGGTCGCCTGGCTTGGCCCGGACAAATCCCAGGGCGCCTCGATCATCCTCAGCATGCTGTTCTACCCGCTCTACGTCGGCGCGCTGATCATTTTCGTCGACAGCCGCAGCCACCGCATCCGGCTCAAACCCCGGCAGGTGCTGGAGATGGCGCTGTTCCGCTGGCCCTCCTTCGCCGTGCTGGCCGCCATCAGCACCCTGCTGATCATGGTCGGGGCCTGGATGCTGATCATTCCCGGCCTCTACGTGATGATCAAACTGGCGTTCGCCGAATACCTGCTGGTACTGGAGGGCAAGGCACCACTGGACGCCATCAAGGAAAGCTTCGCCCTGACCCGAGGCCATTTCTGGAGCATCCTCGCCTGCGTGCTGCTGGTGATGGGGCCGATCTGGCTGGTGGACTGGTTCGCCTATCGCGAACTCGGGGACAACCCGGACCCGGTGGGCACCGTGATGCTTGAAAGCTTCAATAGCTTCTTCCAGCTATTTGTCAGCATCACCCTGTACCGGATGTTCACGCTGGTGACGGAGCAGGCGACCGAGCAGTGATCGCTGCCCGGAATACGATTGAATTGCGTAGCGAGCGTCGGCTGATTTCAACAACGCATGGCCGAGTGCAGTAGTTTTTTGCCAGGCTGCTAGTCTTTTCAAGCCACTCAAGGAGGATCCCCCATGGCTGAAAATCCCAGCATCCTGTCCCACATCTCGGTGGGCACCAACGACTTCGAGCGCGCCGTCGCCTTCTACGACAAGGTGCTGGCCACCCTGGGCTGCAGACGCATCATGGAACACCCCGGCGCCGTGGCCTACGGCCGCGAGTACCCCGAGTTCTGGGTGCAGACGCCCGTGGACGGCCGCCCGGCCAGCGTTGGCAATGGCGCCCACATCGGCTTCTTCGCCCCCAGCAAGGAGGCCGTGCTGGCTTTCTTCGAAGCAGCGCTGGATGCCGGCGGCAAGGGCGACGGTGAACCCGGCCCGCGTCCGGAATACGGCGATCCCTACTATGGCTGTTTCGTCCGCGATCTGGACGGCCACAAGATCGAAGCGACCTTCTGGGACATGGACCTGGATCAGGGCTATGAGCTGTACGTCGAACCCCACGCTCACTGAGCGCCGGGGCGATAGCGTTGCGCGGCACCCAGCACCCAACCTTCATCGATCATCTTCCCCAGGGCCTCGGCAATGGCCTGGCGCTGGGGCAGCAACGACCGCTGGCGCGAGAAGCCGAGGAAAAGTTCGGTGCGCGCCGGTGGCCGATACGCCAGTTTGACGATGCGCCCAGCCAGGGCCGGGTCGCGCAGCAATTCATAGTCCACCTGGCAGTCGGTGCCGATCACCAACTGCAGCCGCTTGTGGCGCAGCATGTCCAGCAACTGCCCTTCACTGCCGACTCCGACCTTGCGCAACGCCTGGTCGGAGTCGAAGGGTTCGAAGTAGGCCGAGCCCCGCACGAAACCGATGTCGTACTGGCCCAGCTGCGGATAGCCGGTAACGCTCTGGGCCAACTCCGGCAGGCTGTAGAAGCGCGGCGCGCAGGTGAAGTACGGGCGATCCAGATAATCGATATAGCGCTCGCGCTCTGGCGTCCGGGCAAGCCCGGTCATCAGATCCGCCGCCCCCCGCTCCAGGGCAGCCAGCCCACGCGACCAGGGCGCACGCTGCACTTCGAAGCGCAGCCCGGTGCGGCGCTCCAGTTCGGCCAGCAGGTCCATGTCCAGGCCGCGCAATGCCCCCCCTTCGCCAGCAATGCGAAACGGAGGCCAGTAGTCGGTCATCACCCGCAACGGTGCCTGGTCGTCCGCGTTTGCCAGGCCGGGAAGCAGTAGCACGCCCGCCAGCCAGAACCAGCGACGCCGCGCTTTGGAGATAAAGGCCAGGAATGACCAGAGGACTACGCCCAGCTGCATGCCGGCTCCCGGATCAGTCTTGCAGTTCGTTATGAGTGCCATCGCAGCAAGGCGGTGTGTGGCTGTGTTTGCAGCCACAGAAATACAGGGTTTCGCTGACCTCTGCATGGAATTTGAGTGGCACCAGGCCACTGCCCTTGTGAGACCCATCGCAAAATGGCTGTTGCTGGCTTCGACCACAGCGACACCAGAAGTAATCCCGGCCAGCGACCACCTCCACCTCGTAAGGCCCCTTTTGGGCGATCCGCACTTCGCTGCTCACGGCAATCCTCCTGGGCGTGTCTGGCTTGGGCCGCAGCGGCGGCTCGGGTATGCTCGCCCTCTTCCAGCATAGATGCCTGCTCTTGCCGATGCCCCGAGTCCTGCGTTTTGCCCTGCTCAGCCTGTCGGTCCTGGTCGTTGGCCTGGTCGCCCTGATCTTTGCACTGACGTGGCATCCCGCGGCCCGCGAGCCTGCGCCCCTGGCCTGCCTGGCCGAAGCGCCACAACTGCAGCCCGGCCAGGCACTCAAGGTGATGACCTGGAACCTGCAATACCTGGCCGGCAAGCGCTACGTCTTCTACTACGACCTCCCGGACGACGAAGGCCGGGACGAGCGCCCCACGCCCGAAGATCTGGCCTACAGCCTGGACGAGGTCGTACGGGTGATACGCGAAGAGCAGCCGGATATCGTCAATCTCCAGGAACTGCACGAGGGCGCCCGCGCCACCGACTACCAGGATCAGTTGGCCCTGCTCCACGAGCGCCTGGCGGACCTCTACCCCTGCGCCAGCCAGGCCTTCTACTGGAAGGCCGCCTTCGTGCCGCATCCCCACATACTCGGCAGTGTCGGCATGAAGCTGGCGACCCTCAGCCGCTTCCGCATCGAGAGCGCCGAACGCCTGCAACTGCCGCTGGAGGAGAACGATCCGGTCAGCCGCCAGTTCGACAAGAAACGGGCCCTGCTGGTGAGCTACCTGCCGATACGTGGCGGTGGCCGCCTGGCGGCGATCAACACGCACCTGGATGCCCTGCCCGAGGACCAGGAAACCCTGAAACGTCAGCTCGCCATGACCCGCGGTTTGCTCGACCAGTTACAGAGCACGGGCCTGCCCTGGATCCTCACAGGTGACTTCAATCAACTGCCTCCAGGCCAGTACGAACGCCTGTCCGAAGCCCAGCGACGCCGCTATACCCGCGACAGCGAACTGAGGGCGCTATGGGATCAGTACCCGATGATTCCCAGCGTCGAGGAAGCTGGCGGCGCATGGCAAACGCAGTGGTACACCCATTACCCCAACGACCCCGGGGTGAAAGGGCCGGACCGTACGCTGGACTACGTCTTCCACAGCCCCAGCTTGACCCGCATCGAAGCGCGAGTACGCCAGGACGATACCCTGCGGATATCCGATCATTTGCCGCTGGTGGCCAGGTTCTTTCTGCCGTCGGTGCAATGAGGTGGTGCAGAGGTCGTCAACCGAAGCCGCCAGTGGTCGGTGATCACTCTACGAGGCAGCCCTCTGGAGAAGCTGACGCCCCGCGGGCGAGCACTTCACGATACAGTTTTGCCCAGCGCCGGCCCATCTCCTCGGCCGTGAAGAACTCTCGATAACGCGCCTCGGCCCGAGCACCCATCGCAGCCACCTCGGCAGGGTTCTCCCAGAGCCGGGTCATGGCTGTGCGGAACGCCTGAGGGTCACTGGGTGGAACGACCAGACCGGTTACGCCGGCGGCATTGATGTAACTGGTTCCTGTGCCTATTTCGCTGGAAATCATCGGCTTACCGTACATCGCACCTTCGAGCAATGAGATGCCGAAAGCTTCCGAGCGCAAATGAGAGGGGAAGACGATCGCCCGCGACAGCTGCAACAGGGCAACCTTGTCTTCCTCGTTCACGCGCCCGACGAAGCGCACGTGATGTTCTACCCCCAGGGCCGCCGCCTGGGCTTTCAGCTGCTGTTCCAACGGCCCAGCGCCCACGATTACCACGGGATAGCCGGTGCCTTGCACAGCCTCCAGCAAGATGTGCAAGCCCTTGTAATAGCGCATTACGCCCACGAACAGGAAGAAGCCCTCCCCCACCATCTGCCGCCAGTGTTCCAGGCGTTCGGTACCTGGTTGTGGATAGCTGGACTTGTCCAGCCCGTAGGGTATGACGGCCGTCTTGTGCGGGTAGCGACGTAATACTTCGCTGGTGCCGAGGTAATTCGGCGATGCAGCGACTATCCGGTCGGCTTGCGCGAGAAACCGGTGCATCAGGGGCTGGTAGAGCTGGAGCAGGCGTTTCTGGCGGATGATGTCCGAGTGATAGGTCACCACCATCGGCTTGCGGGCACGGGAAACAAAATGGACGAGGTCCATGAATGGCCAGGGAAAGTGGTAGTTGATGACATCCGCTTCGGCTGCCAGCTCGCGAAAACGCGACAGCACGCTATAGGAGAATCCGGTAGATGCCACCTGCAAATCCAGGCGCGCGCGGTGCACGTGATGACCATCGAGTTCGACAACGGCCGGATTCGGGTCCGCGCTCAGGGTCAGGACATTATTCTCGATACCGTGCGCGGCACCGCTGCGGCACATCTGGTAGATGACCTGTTCGATGCCGCCAACCGAATCCGGCAGGTACGTCTTGAAGAAATGCAGTACGCGCATTCAGCCCCTCACGGCCTGATGGTAGGTCGCGACGGTGATGTCCGCACAACGCTGCCAGGTGAAATTCTCGGCCCGACGAATGCCAAGGGCACTCAATCGCTGCCATTGCATATGGTCTTCGAGCAACCACGAGATCGCCTCGCTCATGCCCTCGGCATCGCCCAGCTCGACATAGGTTCCAGCCTCCCCGGCCACTTCGGGGAGCGCCGAAGTACGCGTCAGTACGACCGGGACTCCGCAGGCCATGGCCTCTAGCACCGGCAGGCCGAAGCCTTCATACAACGAAGGGAAGAGGAGCAGGCGTGCCCCTGCGAACAGACTCGCCAGCACCTCATCATTGAGGTAGCCCATCAATCGGACATGTCCCGACGCCACCGCTCCGGCCAGAGCCTTATCCAACGGGCCGCTGCACCACCCCGGCATCCCGGCGATGACCAGCGGGTACCGTTCACGCAGCGCGGCCGGCAGCAGCCCGTGGGCCTTGAGCGCAAGTTCAAGATTCTTGCGCGGCTCCATTGTCCCCACGCAGAGCAGGTAGCGGCCAGCCTGCAGCCCCAATGGCAGCAACTCGGGGAGCAAGGAGGCCTCAGGACGCGGATAAAAGCGCTGCGAGTCATGGCCCAGCGGCGCCACCACCACCCGATCCGGTGCCAGGCCGAAATGACGGCACACCTCGTCGGCAACGAAGGCCGAGTCCGTGAGAATGCAGCGCGCGCGCTCAACACCCGCTCCGACCAGGCGTTCGATTTCCGCCAGGCGGTCACGTGGCTGAGTCTCAGGGTAATGCACGTGCGTAAGGTCATGCAGGGTCATGACCATCGGACCGTCGAACGCCAGCGGCCACAGGCTTGGCTCGTGATACAGGTCAGCCGGCTGCCGGTTCAGGCCGGCATCGAAGCGCCCCTGTTCCAGCCAACGCCGGATTCGGTAGGCGCCCGGTATCCGTTTAGCCGCTGCAGTCCAGCGGGAATAACCCGGTAGGGCCGCCTGAGGCAGCGTTTGACCCCATCCCCAGCCGTGAAACAGCTCCAGATCGAGATCAGACCGTCCGCCAAGGGCTGTGGCCAGCGCCGCAACATACTGTCCGATCCCGGTACGCGGCGCCTGCAGGACACGGGTGTTAAGGGCAATCCGCATGGTGGATTTCCAAAGCAGACGGCTGGGTTTTCGGTGAACGACGCAATGCCGCGACGACGCGCGAGATCAGCTGCGCACTGGCCTCTCGCCAGCCAATCCAGGTCCAGTCGGTGACACTGCGCTGCGCCGGGAAGGTGCCACTGCTCTCGAAGCGCTCGACCAGTTCGGCCAAGCTTGCGGGCCGGTCCAGATCGAAGTAGGCGACGAAATCCCCGCCGATCTCACGAAACACCGGAATGTCGCTGGCCATGACCGGCAACTGCCGTTGCATGGCTTCCACCAACGGCAGCCCGAAGCCTTCGACGTAGGATGGGAACACCAGTGCGCGAGCATGGGCGTAGGCATGCTCCAGGCCGCGATCATTGAGCTGATTGAACATGAATAACCGGCCGTTCAGCTCCGGGTGTTTGCGAATCCGCTCCATCAGGTCATCGCACTTCCAGCCAACCCGGCCGATGATGCACAGACGCGCCCTGGAGCCTTTTTCCCAGAGCCGTTCGAAGGCATCCAGCAGGTACGCGTGGTTCTTGCGCGGCTCGATAGTACTGACCATCAGGTAAGCCGGATCGCCGTCAGCAAACATTTGCAGCAGTTCGGGATCAAGACTGGAGCGCTCGCTGACAAGGTCCAGTTCGGACCCCAGGTAGAAATATTCGAACCAGAGCCTGCTCACAGCCTCGGTACCACGACGGCGCTCGATCTCCGCGCGCACCTGGTCGCGAATCGTGGTGGAAATGCAGATGAAGCCGTCGGCCGTTTCGGCAATCCAGTCAAACCAGTGGTCGAACACCTTGACCAGATGGTTATCGCAGAACTGCGGATGGGTCAGCGGGATAAGGTCGTAGATCACCGAGATGATGCCCACGCCTTGCGCCTTCAGGCTCTCGGCAATGGGGAAAAAATCGGCGTGCCAGGAGGAGTCAAGCAACAACAGCTGATCACCAGGTTGCACCTCCAGCGGAATCGAGCGCGTGGGCGCCACGTGCCGGCGGCTACAGAAATTGGCAACGCGCAGCGGCAAGGTAATCCCCAGGCTGGCCAGCTTGCTGAGCACGAAAAGCACACGGCGCGCATTGTGCGAGCGCGTCATCGGCCAGCAGCGGTCCAGGCGCGCATGCCACATCCAGAAATCCAGCCGCGCTTGTTCAAGGAACACGCTCATGCGTGTGTGCCAGGGCAGACCTTGGCCCGGCAACGGTGCCAAGCTGAGCACCTGGTGCATCCGCCCCTGAAGGAACACCACCGGAATGCACTCGGCATCCTTGTCGATATGTTCCAACTGGCCGATCACATTGCGCACGACCCGTTGGATGCCCGAGTTCATATGGGGGTGTTCGAACACATAAGTGCATTCGACGAGCAGACGAGTCATGAAAGGCCCTCTGGAACGGAAACAGGAGAAGCGCTGGCCGAACGACTGATACTGGTTCGCGCATCCAGCCAGGAACAGCCGACGAAATCCTCCTGGCGCAGGTTGATGACGTGGAACACCAGGCCGTAGTCGCGCCACTCGTAGTTCCGGTCTAGGTGCGAGTCCAGGCGCGACAGGCAGAACGCCACGGAGTAGTTGCCCTTGCCCAGCCGCATGGGGAAGGCGAAGCGGTAGGTGATCCGCTCGCCAGCCACCAGGCCGTCCAGTGGCTGATCGACCCGGTGCGTATTGATCCCGTACATCGGCTGGCCGAAACGGTCCTTGATCATGAACCCGAGCACCAGGCGCTCGACCGGCTGGCGGATCTCTACCTTCACTTCCAGCTCGACCAGTTGCCCAACCTCGACCACTTCCAGTGGCCGGCCCTGCTCGTCGAGCAGACGAACATCAGCGATACCCGCCTCGCCGCTGCCGGAGATGGTGCGGACATTACCGTCGGCCAGCATTTCCTGGCGCACCGTGACGCGCTCGCGTTCGGCGAGCAGTGCGTTGTAGTAATCCATCACCGCTTCCGGATGGCCCTGCATGGCGACTCGCCCCTCATTGAGCAACACGGCGCGGTCACAGATCGACTGGATCGCGCTGCGGTCGTGGGAAACGATCAGCAAGGTGGTACCGGCGCGGCGGAAGCTGCGAATGCGTTCAAAGCTCTTGTGCTGGAAGTAGGCATCACCTACCGATAGCGCCTCGTCAACGATCAGCACATCAGGGCGGCGCGCTGTGGCGACACTGAACGCGAGGCGCATCTGCATGCCGCTCGAGTAGGTGCGCACCGGCTGGTCGATGGCGTCGCCGATCTCGGCGAACTGTTCGACTTCCGGCATCATGGCCTGGATCTCCTCCACGGTCAGACCCAGCAACTGGCCAGCCATGAAGACGTTCTGCCGACCGGTGAATTCCGGGTGGAACCCCATGCCCAGTTCGAGCAGGGCCGCCACGCGGCCTTCGATCCGGATGTCACCGGTGGTCGGTTGCGTGGTCCCGGCGATCATCTTCAGCAGGGTGCTCTTGCCGGCACCGTTGACGCCGACAATGCCGACGGCCTCCCCCGGGCTGATCTCGAACTCCACCCCTTGCAGTATCCAGTGAAGCGAGTGCCGCGGTCCCGAGAATGGCCACAGCCATTCGCGCAGGCGCGACCAGCGCGTCGGGTAGTGCTTGTAGGCCTTGCCCAGGCCATTGACGCAGATCTTGCCCATCAGAGTTCATCCACCATTTCACCGGATCGCCCGCGGAACAAGGCGAGGCCAGCGGCACACAGCAGCAGACTGATGACACAGAGCGGCATCAGGCTCGCCCAGTTCGGCCAGGTGCCCTTGAGGAACAATTCCTGGTAAGCCTGCATGAGCGCCGTCATCGGGTTGAGGAACACCAGCCCCTGGATCGACTCCGGCAGTATCGATAACGGATAGACGATGGGGGTCAGCCAGAACCAGAACTGCAGGCCGATGCCGAAGAACTGGCCAACGTCGCGGAAGAACACGTTGAGTACGCCGAGCACCATGCCCAGCCCGGCAGCGAACAGCAGCTGGAGCAGCAGCAACACCGGTAACGCCAGCAGGGCGATGCCGGGCCAGCGTCCAGTGACGAGCAGGAAGCCGAGGAACAGCGCCAGGATGATGGCGAAGTTCACCCCGGCATTGAGCAGCACGATCAGTGGCAGGCAAATCCGCGGGAAGCTCAGTTTCTTCAGCAGGTTGGCGTTGTCCAGGAACATCGTCAGGCTGCGCGTGGTGATTTCGCCGAACAGCCCCCAGGTCAGCAGGCCGGCGCAGAGATACACGCTGTAGGCCAAGCCGTCGTCCAGTCCTGGCAGGCGCGCACGCATGACCTGGGAAAAGATCACGGTGTAGACGACGATCATCGCCAGCGGGTTGAGTACCGTCCACAACGCGCCGAGCAATGAATTGCGGTAGCGCGCCTGGAACTCCCTCATGACGCTGCCAACGATAAATCCCCGATAGTTCCAGACTGAACGGATCACTTCGAGCATCATCTAGCGGGCCCTGCCATACATATCCTCGAAGCGGACGATGTCGTCCTCCCCCAGGTACTCACCGCTCTGCACTTCGATCATCACGAGGTCGATGACGCCCGGATTCTCCAGGCGGTGCTTGTGCCCGGCCGGGATGTAGGTGGACTCGTTGCTATTGACCAGGTGCGTGTCTTCACCCGTGGTGACCTTGGCCATGCCCCGAACCACGATCCAGTGCTCGCTGCGGTGATGGTGCATCTGCAGCGACAGGGAGGCCCCCGGCTTGACCACGATCCGCTTGATCTTGAAGCGCGCGCCTTCCTCCAACACGGTGTAGGTGCCCCAGGGCCGAGCGACCGTGCGATGCAGACGGTAGGCCTCGTGCTCGCTGTCCTTCAGCTGCTTGACCACCTTGCGAACATCCTGAGCGTGGTCGGCATGGGCGACCAGGATGGCGTCAGCGGTGTCGATCACGATCAGGTCGCTGACCCCGACCGTGGCCACCAGCCGCTGGTCGCTCTGCACGTAGGTGCCGCGTGAATCGACGAAGATCGCGTTGCCTGCCGCCCGGTTGTTCTGTTCGTCCGGTTCAACCAGGGCGCTGAGCGCGCCCCAGGAACCGATGTCGCTCCAGTCGAACGCTGCCGGGATGACCGCCACCCGGTCGGAGCGCTCCATCAGGGCATAGTCGATGGAAATATCCGGTAAGGCCGCGAAATGCTCGGCACTGAGTTCCTGCTGGAGGATGCAGCCGAGCTCGTCGCTGGCGCTGGCGTGCAGGCAGTCGACCGCGCGGGCCAGCAGCTCTGGTGCATGACGCTCCAGTTCACCCAGCAGGGTTCCGACGCTGAAGCAGAACATCCCGGAATTCCACAGGAAGCGCCCGCTTTCGAGGAAATGCCTCGCCGTTTCCAGGTCGGGTTTTTCGACGAAACGCTGGACCATGGAACCGCCCCGCTCGTCGATGGCCTCGCCTTTTTCGATATAGCCGAAACCGGTTTCCGGTGCGGTCGGTACCACGCCGAAGGTGACCAGGTAGCCATCAGCCGCCAACGCCGCTGCATGCTCCACGGCGCGGCCAAAGCTGCTGGTGTCACGGATCAGGTGGTCGGCTGGCATCACCACCAGGATTGTCGTTTCGTCGTGGCGCTCGCGAAGGGTCAACGCGGCCATGGCGATTGCCGGCGCGGTGTTGCGTCCGACAGGCTCGAGGACGAAATGCCCACGCTGGCTGAGCCGAGCCGCCTGGTAGTGATCCTTGCTCTGGAAGTAGTAGTCACGGTTGGTCACCGTGACGATATCGCCGCCCTCCCCCAGCAGGCCGGCGGCTCGATGGTAGGTCTTGTGCAGAAGCGTCTGGCCATCCGGAAGCGCCATGAAGGGCTTCGGCTGACCTTCGCGAGATACCGGCCACAGGCGCGTGCCAGCGCCGCCGGAAAGAATGACGGGAATCAGCATGAACTACTCCTTGCTCACGCGACGCAGGTCGGCATCCACCATCATGTGGATCAGCGACTCGAGGCTGGTCTGCGGGCTCCAGCCCAATACACGCTCGGCCTTGCCGGGGTTGCCCAGCAGAACTTCGACTTCAGCCGGGCGGAAGAACGCAGGATCGATGACGACATGATCCTGGTATTTCAGTCCGACGTACTCGAAGGCGATCCTGCACATGTCACGCACGGTGGTGGTGACGCCGGTGGCCACGACGTAGTCGTCGGGCTTTTCCTGCTGCAGCATTCGCCACATGGCCTCGACATAGTCGCCGGCGAAACCCCAGTCGCGCTTGGCGTCGATGTTGCCCAGGCGGAGTTCACGCTGTTTGCCCAGTTTGATGCGGGCAACGGCATCGGTGACCTTGCGGGTCACGAACTCGATGCCGCGCAGCGGTGACTCGTGGTTGAAGAGGATGCCGCTGGACGCGTGCAGGCCGAAGCTCTCGCGGTAGTTAACCGTGATCCAGTGGCCGTAGAGTTTGGCCACACCGTAGGGGCTGCGCGGATAGAACGGCGTGCTTTCGTCCTGTCGTTCTGCCTGGATCAGGCCGAACATCTCGCTGGTGGACGCCTGGTAGAAACGGGTCTCCGGGCTGAACTGGCGGATCGCCTCGAGCAGGTGCGTCACACCCAGACCGTCGACTATGCCAGTGGTGACGGGCTGGTCCCAGGAGCTACCGACGAAGCTCTGCGCCCCGAGGTTGTAGACCTCGTCGGGTTTCGCCTTGATCACGGCGCGCTGCACGGAGCAGGCATCCGCCAGATCGCCGTCGAGATAGGCCAGCTCCCCCTCGATTCCCAGTTCGCGCAAACGCCAGCGTGTATCGGTGCTGCGCCGGGCGACCAGGCCGTGGACGCGATAACCCTTTTCCAGAAGCAGTTTGGCGAGATAGGCGCCATCCTGGCCGGTAACCCCAGTAATCAGTGCATTTTTTGTCATTCTTGCAACACCCGTGTTTCCCAATCAGACAGGATCGTCTCGAGGGTTTGTCTTATCGTTATGGTCGGCTTCCAGCCTGTCGCCTGCTGCAGCTTGACGTTACTGGCACAGACCCGACGTTGCTCCGCGCGCCTCATGCGCGCGGGGTCCTCGACCAGTTCCAGCTCGACTCCCGCAAGTTCCGCGAGTTGCTGGATCAAGTCGCGAATCTTCTGCTCCTGCCCGGAACAGACGTTGTAAACCTCACCACTGATGCCCTTTTCGAGAATCGCGAAATAGGCGTCGATGACATCGCGAACATCCAGGAAGTCGCGCGTGACATCCACGTCCCCGACTACAAGGCGCGGCGGTTGGAGCCCCAGACGCATACGTGCGATCTGGCGAGCCGCACTGGCCAGAACGAAGGCGTCGCGCTGGCCGGCTCCCACATGGTTGAAAGGCCGTGCCAGAACAATGTGCCAGCCTTCGGTGTAACTCCATTGCTGGCACAACAGTTCGGCGGACAGCTTGCTCACCGCGTACGGATTGCGCGGCCTGGGCGGCAGCCCCTCATGGATCGGCAAGTCTTCCTCGGCGACCTGGCCGTAGACATCGCCGGAACTCACATAAAGGAAGCTGCCACTGAAACCTGCGCGCTTGAGCGCCTGTAACAGGTTCAGGGTGCCTTGGACGTTGACCTGCAAGGTCGCCGCCGGATCGCGAAAGGCTTCCGGCACGAAGGTCTGCCCGGCGAGGTGGATCACGGCATCGGGCACGCCTGCCGAAAGCGCCGCGTCCAGGTCATTCGGCTGGAGCAGATCGACGCGGCCGCATTCAAGCAGTTGCCAGAGGCCCTGCATTTCCTGCAGGCGGCGCGCGAGGTGCTGGCCAACGAAGCCAGTGGCCCCGGTGACGAATAGTTTCCTAGGCAAGTTCACCTCTCGATGCTGTCTCGGTGGTCGACGGTACGGCGACGATCCGCTCCCCGGTGAAGCGTTGCAGGCGGCGGCGGGCGATTTCGGCCCCCTTGCGCCGCAGGGGCTGTTCCACCAGGCGGTAGTTCAGCTCGCTTCCGACCACCATGAACACGATGGAGGTGAGGACCAGCTCGACGGTGAAGGACTTGTCGAGTGTCAGGCCCTGTGCCGTGGCGTAACGGGTCCACAACTCGACACTGAAGTGGTAGGCGCAGACATGGATCACGTAGAGCGCATAGGAGCGCGAACCGAGCCATTCGAGCGGCTTTGACAGCAGCGGAGGGCAGAACAGATAGCCCTGCTGGTAGCTGGCTATCCACACCAGTGCCAGCGACACCAGCGCGACCAACCCCACCGCGACGGGCACGGCGATCATCTGCCCCGGAATGGCGCCCAGCAGGTAGAACAGCACCAGCATCAGGCCCAGGCGCCACCAGGCACTCTCTCCTAGGAAGCTGGGTTCGAATTGACGGAACAGCGGGGTACGGCTGAACAGGCAGAGCAACACCCCCCACATCATGGCGTCGAGACGGAACGAGGTGAGCATGGCACTGATGGGCGTGCCGAAGGGATTGCGATCCAGGCCGAACTGCACCGTGATCAATAGCAGCAGGACAATGACCCGCCAGCGTGTCGAGGTCACCAGCAACAGGAATAGAGGGAAGAGGAAATAGAACTGCTCTTCCAGGGCCAGGCTCCAGTACACCGAGTTGGGCCCGAGAATCGCGCCGTACTGGTTGGCCAGGTTGCCGCTGAAGGTCGCCACCGCGGTGAAGCTGCGCAGGTTGTCGAACCAGGAGCCAAAGATGCCGGTCTGGTTGAACAGGATCGACAACGCCAGGGGAATCAGTATCCATAGCCAAGCCGTCGGCAGCAGGCGATAGAGCCGGCGTAGCCAGAAACTCTGGGCGGCAACGCCGAAATGGCCCTGCTGCCGGTGCTGGTCGAAATAGTCGAGGTAAGCCTTGCTCACGACGTAACCGGAAATGCAGAAGAACAGATCGACGCCGGTCCAAGGCATGTAAACGCTGAACAACGAATTGAAGAAGGTCTGGTGGAACGGCAACAAGACCGGCAAATGGGAGAGCAGCGTCAACCCCACTGCGAGAGCACGCAGGTACTCGATCTCGATGTTTTTTCCGTTACTCATACGTACTACCTGTCAGACCGGCTTGCGGGCGATGATCGCTTGGCTCTTGGGCATAGCCCGATCAAGCGCTTGTTTGATACGGGGGCCGTCCTCCATCGACAGCAGCATGTTCCAGGTGCGGGTCCAGCTATCCAGCAGCGGGTGCCAGGGCGGCGACAGGTCCTGCTTGCAGGCCCAGAAAAAGAACCACCAGACCGACCAGTAGAATCCGTACTGGGCCTTGCGCTCGATCACCAGGCCGGCTTCCTCGATCAGGCGCTCGAACTCATCCCGCTGGAATACCCGGATGTGATTCGGGTGCTCGAAGTAGGCGGGCGGGGCCAGGTCTTTCTGGACACTCTCGCCCAGCGGATCGGGAACCGTGATCAGGTACTGCGCGCCGGGACGGCCGACCCGCACCAATTCGCTCATGAACTGGCGGGGATCTTCGACATGTTCAAGCACCTCCATCGCGACGATCTTGCTGACCCGCCCATCGGGTAGCGGGATCGGATTGGCATCGGTGACCAGCGGCGTCATCGCGCGCGCTGGAGAACCTTGGAGCGCGCGCTCCACTGCCGCGACCTTATCGGCGTCGATATCGGCAAAGATCACTTCAGCGCCGCGATGGGCGCAGAACTGTACGAAGGGACCATCGCCGCAACCGATGTCCAGCACAGAGTCTTCCGCACAGATAGGGAAGCCTTCGAACAGCTCGTTGCTCTCCTGACGGAACCACCCGCTCAGTGAGGTATCGGCAAGCGTCGACAACTCGACGTTGTCGGCATTGGCGGGGGGGACGGCCTCCGCAACGGGTTGAGCAACGGGCTCCGCCACGGGTGCCGCCGCACGTCCTGACAAGCGCTTGAGGATCTCCAGCATCTCAGCTCCTGGATAACTGCTTTCGAGTTGAGCGAACGGCGCGCAGGCCACCCGCCATCAGGTGTGCGCGCCAGCGGCGCTCTCCATGCATCGTCATTCCGGCTCGGGCTGCGTTCATGGACAAGCGTCGAGCGGCTTGCGTGCCAGGATGATCTGGGTCTTGGGCAGCATCCGGTCGAGTCCTTCGCGCAGCACATCGCCGCCGGGCAGATGGATCGCGCGATGCCACAGGGTCGCCCAGTCATCGAGCAGCGCATGGTGCGGCGGCGCCAGCTGGTCATGCGTCGCGCCGTCGAAGGAACGCCCCTCCGCGCGGGCAAGCGTCCAGTAGAGCATCATCCACAGCGTCCAGTAGAAACCGTAGGAATGCCGGGATTCGATCACCAACCCGGCGTCAGTCACCAACTGGGCGAATGCTGCCTCGGAGAACACGTTTATGTGGTTCGGTGCCTGAAAATGCGCGGCGGGCGCCAACGGGCGCTGCAACTCCTCGCTCACCTGCGCCGGAACCGAAAGGAAGTACAGCGCGCCTGGCTGGCCGACACGGAACAGCTCGCGCAGGATCGCGCCCGGCTGCTCTACATGCTCGAGCATCTCCAGCGCCACGACCCGGCTAGCCTCTCCATCCGCCACCGGCAGCGGCAGGCTATCGGAAACCCAGCCCTCAACCTTGCGCGCGCCACTGTCTCTGACTCGTTCCTCCAAGGCCGCAATCTTGCCTGCGTCGGAGTCGGTGAAGATCACGTGGGCACCACGTCGAGCACAGAACAGAGTGGCGCCGCCAGCGCCACAGCCCACATCCAGCACCACATCGTCGGGGCTGATCGGAAAGCCGCGGAACAATTCATTGCTGTGGTTCTGGAACCAGCCGGCCATGACCGCATCCACCAATCCACAATCCAAGGAGCGGACCCGCTCGTCGGTGGGCAGCGGATCAGGCCCGGCGAGTCGCCGTCCCAGTTTTCGCAGCCAGGATCTGAACAGACTCATGTGCAGGCCTCCGCGCGGTGATCGATGAACGCTAACAACCGTTCCTTGGCAGTCGCTCGGGAACAGTGCGCATGCATGCGCTCGATGGCCGTGGCGGCCATGTGCTGGTACCGCTCAGGAGTATCGATGTAGCAACGATATGCATCGCGATAGGCCTTCACCAGGGAGGCCCAGTCAATCTGGTGGCGAAGGGTACGGTAAGCCAGGCGAGGATCATGCGGCCAGGCGGTTGCGTCCAGCCAGGTATCAACGACAAAGGCCACCTGATCGTCAATGTAATCCGCCATCGCCGAATGCTGCGGTGCCACCGCGGGCTTGCCGCAACTGAGAAACTCCATCAGAGGCAGGCACTGCCCTTCGCCGTGGGAAGCGTTGATGACGAACGCAGTCGAACGGATCAGTTGATCGTAATCGGCGCGTTCAAGGAATCCATGCAGCAGAACAACACGACACTTGAATGCCGGCATTCGGGCCATACACATCAGCATGTCGTTCATGGCCGATTGATAGTCACGGTGTCCGAGCTTGAACAGCAGCGTGGCATCGGGGGTATCGCGGAACGCGCTACAGAACGCAGTTAGCATGTCGACCCAGTTCTTGCGGCCGTCATAAGGGTTGAAAACCGCCGTGAACACCACGCCGCTGAGTTGCAAGCTGTACTCGGCCGGCGACCAGACGGGCATTTCGGCGACCTCGCCGGGAACCTCGGGCAGTCCGCCCGGCTCTACCGGGTTGGTCGGCTCCAGTGGTACTTCCACTTTCTCAGGCTCGGCTCGTACCGCCGGAACGCCTCGCGAAGGCCGCAGAAGGTCAAGAAAGACCAGGCGGTACCACTCGACCAGATAGCGCATTGTGATGCGCACACGCGATTGCGGAGCAGCTAGGGGCACGGCAGACGGCACGAGGGCCTCCTGGGGACGAGCCGCGCGCTCACGCTCGCGGGCGCTGGCAACGGCCCTGGCCACAGCGTCGACATTGGGGATGTAGGGTGTAAGAGACAGGTCGTGGCTATCCATCAACACACCCGAGCGCACCTGGATGCGGCTCTCCATGTGCTGCGCCGGAGCGGTATCACGGATACCGGCATATCGGTCCCAAACGGGCGCTGGAATCGACACCACCGGGAAGTCCTCGCCCAACTCTGCGCGGGCCGCCTGCACGGTCAGTTGCGAATGGGTGATGGCCTGTCCACATTCGGCAATCACGGTTGCCCAGTTCTGTCGTTCATCGTCGAGCCAGGACTGGTTCGGAATGGAGTCGAACTCCCAGGCGAAGACCGGGATGGTTGGGCAACGCAGTCCCGCCGGGGTCTTGTGCGGAGGCGTGAAGCTAAGGAAAAGGCAGTTCTCGTTGCGTGCGCACGCCTCGTCATAGAGCGGATCGACCTCGTTCAAAGGCCGCTCCACCACAATGACCTCGCCCAGTTCCTGGAGGACCGGGAGGAACTCCTTCAGTACGAAGTAATAGCTGTAGTCGGGAAGCCCCAGGCTGCTGGCGATCTGTGCCGCACCAACTTCGGAGTAAACCAGGAGTCTCATCTGGCCACGCTCCGGACTCTGGTTTCCACGCCACGCGAGTCATCGACCACCTGTTCGAAGAACGCGCCGAGCGCATCGGTCACTGGCATGAAGGCGCAGAACGCTTTCATTCGCCTCAACGCTGCAGCGGAAAGCTTCTGGTAACCGCGGGCGTCGTCCCTGGCCAGGGCATAGCTGGCCCGGAAGGCCTCCATCAGGGACTGCCAATCAAGGCGATAACGGTGACTGGAGAGCATCCCGGTCGGGTCATGCGGCCAGCAGGTGGGCTCCAGCGCGCCCCGCACGAGGAAGGCCAGACTCGAGTCCAGATAATCCGCCATTGCCGTATGCCGCGGCGCCAGGGCAGGTTTGCCGGCGCAGAGAAACTCCATCAAAGGAAGACACAGCCCCTCGCAGGACGAGGCGTTAACGTAATAGTCGCTGGCGTCCACCAGTTGGCGGTACTGGTCATCCTCCAGAAAACCGTGGAGCACCACCACGCGACAGGAGAAAGGCGCCAGGCGCGAGAGCAAGGTCATCAGCACTACCCGGTAATGCTCCAGGTTGTGGTGCGTCATTTTCACCACCAGCGTGGCGCCAGGCTCGTCGCGGAAGGCCCAGCAGAAGGCGGTGATCAGGTCGATCCAGTTCTTGCGGCCGTCAGCCGGATTGAGCACGGTCGTATAGACCACGCCCTCGACCTGCAGGTTGGTGGCCGCGACGGCCACGGGAGGCGGCGCTACGATCGCCACGGGCTCCTCGACCTTCCTGGGTCGCCCGGTGAACTCCAGCCACCAGTCTGAAAACAGGACCTGACTGATGCGACGGTATTCCGCCCAGCGCGATACCACCGCCGGTTCGGAAACCTGCTCCATCTCCGGTTGCGCCACGGCCTCGACAACCGGTTCGGGAGCAGCGGCCGGCTCTATTTTGCGCACCAGCCCGTCAGCACTCAGGCCGAGAATTGGGCTGTCGATGATCACGCCGGGAAAAGAGAAATGGCGAGGACTTTGCCGGGGCAACAGGCCCTGGTGACATTCGTTCTCGCCGAAACGCTCCCATACCGGGGCGGGGGCGGCGAGGACCGGTAATCGGCCCTGCGTCGCCGCACGGACCAGATCGGCGGCCTCGCTGCTGGTGGCGATGCAACCCTGGATACGTTCAAAAACATAGCGCCAGTCATTGCGCGGGTCGCCACCCCAGGGCTCATCGGGAATGCTGTCGAACTCCCAGGCGAATACCGGGACGGTCGGGCAGCGCAGGCCCAATGGCGTCTGCTGAGGCGGGCTGAAGCTGAGGAAGATGACCTTGCGTCCCTGAGCACTGTGCAGGTCGTAGAGGGCGTCGACTTCGTCCAGGTTCTTGACCTCGACGACAGTGC
This sequence comes from Pseudomonas sp. D(2018), assembly GCF_005502555.1. NCBI lineage: Bacteria > Pseudomonadati > Pseudomonadota > Gammaproteobacteria > Pseudomonadales > Pseudomonadaceae > Pseudomonas > Pseudomonas sp. D(2018). The sequence goes on along the minus strand of NZ_SCOK01000002.1, from coordinate 106,953 downwards.
CCAATCGCTGGAGTGCCGGAATGAACTCCTTCATCAGGAAGAAGTAGCTGTATTCAGGCTTGCCAAGCGAGTGCTGGATGCTGTCCTGATTGATTTTGGAGCCGATGAGAATGAGCGTATTCATAGTACTTCCGCAGAATCCGTCCTGCGCCACTCTTATTGTTGTTCAGGCCTGTGAATGACCTGTCATAGGGAATAGCTGCGCATACCAACAGTTCTTGACCGCTCTGGCAAGGGCCAAACAGCTGACTGAATGGTCGTGTGAGAGCAGGAAGCGGCAGCGGCCGGAATTAGCGAACTGGTACGCCAGTACGCGCCCAAAACGTGACTTGCAAGTACCGATTGCGAACCGGAATCGCTCCTGGCTCAACCCATTTCACCGACCGGAATTGCAGATAAATCAGCTAGCTTCGATGCGCACTGGCGCAGTGAATCAGGCGCCTCTGAAACCAGCACCTTCCAAGCCTGGCGCTACTCCATAGGCGGGATAGCCCACGGCAGCTGCCAAGCAGCAAACGCAGGCTCACTTCCTCGGCTTTGCCCGCGCGGTCGGCTCGGCTACCAGAGGATCATCCGGCCAGTAGTGCTTGGGGTAGCGCCCCTTGAGGTCCTTTTTCACGTCCGTGTAGGTGTTGCGCCAGAAGCTGGCCAGATCCTGGGTCACCTGCACCGGGCGCTGAGCTGGAGAAAGCAGGTGCAGTTTGACGACCTGGCGGCCACCGGCGATGCGGGGGGTATCAGCAAGGCCGAACAGCTCTTGCAATCGCACCGCCAGCACCGGCATCTCATCGCTGTAGTCCACTCGGATGCGTGAACCGGAGGGTACCTCCAGGGTACGTGGCGCCAGTTCGTCGAGGCGTTGCGGTAGCGGCCAGGGCAGCAGGCTCTGAAGGATGCCGGCAAGGTCGAGGTTGGAAAAGTGGCTGAGGCGGCTGACCTTGCCCAGCCAGGGCTGCAGCCAGTCTTCCAGACTGGTCAGCAGGGCGCCGTCGGAGAGGTCCGGCCACTCGCTGTTGCCCTTGTCGGCAAGGTCGAGGCGGCGCAGCAGCGCTACACGCGCCTGCCACTGACGCAGTTCCGGGGTCCAGGGCAACAGCTCGAGCCCCTTGCGTCGTACCAGGCCGAGCAGCGCCCGCGAACGGGCTTCCTCGTCCAGCGCGGCCAAGGCCTCTCGGGCCAGTACCAGTTCGCCGACTCTGATCTGCCTTTCAGCACGCAGCACGCCTTCGCGTTCGTCCCAGTCCAGCAGGTCCTGATGGCTCACCTGCTCGGCCAAGGGCCCGTCGAACAGCACCGGGTCGAGATCGGCGGCCAGGTAGATGCGCTCTTCGCGCTGGCCCTGACGGCTGCCGAGGTCGGCGATCACCAGCCAGGGCTCCTTCATCAACGCATCCGGCTCACCGAACGTGGCCGCTCGACCATTGGCCAGGCGGTAGTCGGCGCCGCCTGGCCGACGTTGCTGGGCGATACGGTCGGGGTAGGCGAAGGCCAGCAGGCAGCCGAGCCAGCGCGGGTGATCCGGATCGGCCACAGGGTCACTGGCCGGGCCACGCAGGTAGGAGCGGAACTGCCGCGCTAGTTGGCGGGTTCGCTGCACGCCGCTACGGGTAGCACGTGCGGCCCGATCGCCACCCGCCAGCAGGGCGAGGCGGCTATGTAGATCAGCACCGCCGCCCCGCAGGATGTCGCGTTCGCCCAGCAGCGCCGCAAGGTCACAGGCCAGGCCGCCGAGCCCCAGGGCCTGGCCACGCAGCAGCAGGTGGGCAATGCGCGGATGGGCAGGCAGCTCGGCCATGGCCTGGCCATGGCGGGTCAGGCTGCCGTCCTCAGCCAGAGCGCCGAGGCGTTGCAGCAGATCACGTCCCTGGGCATAGGCGGCACTGGGCGGCGGGTCGAGCCAGGCCAGTTCATTGGGGTCCCCGACGCCCCAGCGCGCAAGTTGCAGCGCCAGGCTGGCAAGGTCGGCCTGGAGGATTTCCGCGCTGCCGTGGGCGGCCATTTGTTCGTGCTGGGCCTCGGACCAGAGACGATAGCAAGCACCCGGCTGCAGGCGTCCCGCACGGCCGGCGCGCTGGGTCGCAGAGGCGCGGGAAATCCGCTGGGTGTCCAGGCGCGTCATGCCGCTGGCCGGGTCGAAACGCGGCACCCGCTCCAGGCCGGCATCCACCACGACGCGCACGCCGTCGATGGTCAGGCTGGTTTCGGCAATGTTGGTAGCCAGCACCACCTTGCGCTTGCCCGCCGGGGCTGGCTCGATGGCCGCGCGCTGGGCCGCCAGGTCCAGTTCGCCGTGAAGCGGGCAGAGCAGGATGTCGGGGCGACCGTCGAGACGCTCTACCAATTGCTCGGCGACGCGGCGGATCTCCGCCTGGCCGGGGAGAAACACGAGCAGGCTGCCGGGTTCGTCGGCCAGGGCCTGAAGCACGGTCTGCACCACCTTTGGCTCGAGCGCCTCCCCCGGCTGGCTGGGTCGGCCCCAACGCTGCTCCACCGGGAACATGCGACCTTCGCTGCGCACCACCGGCGCCTCATCCAATAGACGCGACAGACGCTCGCCTTCCAGGGTGGCGGACATCAGCAGCACCTTCAGCGGCGGATCGTCGCGTAGCAGGGCGCGTCCGTTCAGGCAAAGCGCCAGGGCCAGGTCAGCATCGAGGCTGCGCTCGTGGAACTCGTCGAAGATCACCAGGCCGACGCCTTCCAGTGCCGGGTCGTCCTGCAGGCGGCGCGCAAGGATGCCCTCGGTAACCACCTCGATACGGGTGCGCGGGCCGACCTTGGATTCCATACGGATGCGGTAACCAACGGTTTCGCCCACCGTCTCACCCCGCTCGCTCGCCAGACGCTCAGCTGCGGCGCGGGCAGCCAGGCGGCGGGGTTCCAGCATCAGGATGCTCTGTCCGGCCAGCCAGGGCTCGTCCAGCAACGCCAGCGGCACGCGCGTGGTCTTGCCGGCCCCGGGCGGCGCCTCCAGTACGGCTTCGTTGCGAGATTGCAGGGCGGCCCGCAAGGCGGGCAGGACGGCATCGATGGGTAACGGATTCATGGGCGCTCCAGACTGGCGCGAAAGTATACCGGCGAACTGCCAGTTCCTTGCCGGGGTCTTGGCGATGTCAGGCAGTTTTGCAACAACAGCCTTGATATAGTTGCGATCTTTCGACCAGGAGATGCTTATGCGCATTGCTTCCCGTTGGATCGGCGGCGCCGTCGCCGCCGCCCTGCTCACCCAGCTCACCGCCTGTGGCACCCTGTTCTACCCGGATCGTCGCGGCCAGATCGAAGGCAAGATCGACCCGGCCGTAGCAGCCATGGATGCCATCGGCATTCTCTTCTTCGTGATCCCTGGCCTGATTGCCTTCGCCGTCGACTTCGCCACCGGGGCCATCTACCTGCCCGGGGGCCAGAATGCCCAGGTCGCCCCCGAGAAGCTGCAGGAGGCCATCGGCGCCGACGGCAAGGTCGACCCGGTACGCCTGAAATCGATCATCGCCCGCGAAACCGGCCATGACCTGCCACTGGACAACCCGCAGTTGCTTCATCGCAGCGGCAACCTGCAGCAACTGGCCGCCCTGGGCTTGCGCCCAGCCGCCTGAAATGGACGCACTGGCCAGGCACTTCCAGCATCTGCTGGCCTACCACGGCTGGGCTTACCGGCGCCTGCTGGAGAGCCTGCGGCCCGTGGATGATGCGGCCTTACGCGCGCCGTGCGGGTTGTTCTTCGGCAGCCTGCACGGGACCCTGAACCATCTGGCGGCAGTGGATCGCATCTGGCTGGCGCGGGTACGCCAGGAGCCTCCGCCCTTTGACCGCTTGGACGTGGAAGTGGCCAATGGGCGCGACGAACTTGCCGCTTGCCTGGCGGCGGGCGTGCAGGCCTGGCAGGTGCAGCTGGCCGGACTGGAGGGCAACGCCCTGCTGAGTCCACTTAACTACCGCAATATGCGCGGCGAATCCCAGCGCCGCTCTCTGGCAGATATCGTCACCCACCTGGTCAACCACGGTACCCACCACCGCGGCCAGGCCTCCGCCGCGATTTCGGCCATGGGCCTGGAGACGCCGGCCATGGACTTCATCTATTTCAAGCCGGAGTCGGCATGACCTCACCCCGCCGGCACGCGCAACTGCTGCGCCTGGCCACCCGAGCCTCCCTCGCCGTCGCCATCATCCTCGTCATAGCCAAGGCCATCGCCTGGGCCATGAGCGGCTCGGTCAGCCTGCTCGCCGGCCTGACCGATTCGCTGATGGATAGCGCAGCCTCCCTGCTCAACCTGCTTGCGGTGCACTACGCCCTGAAACCGGCTGATGACGACCATCGCTACGGTCACGGCAAGGCCGAAGCCCTGGCCGGCCTGGCACAAGCGCTATTCATCAGCGTCAGTTCCGTGCTGGTGGCGGCCCAGGCCTACGAGCGCCTGAATGACCCGCAGCCGCTCGAGGCGGAAATGCTCGGTATCGGCGTGATGATCCTGTCACTGGCCCTCACCGCTGCACTGCTCCTTTTGCAACGGAGGGTGATCCTCGCTACCGGCTCCACCGCTGTCCGCGCCGACTCCCTCCATTACCGCTCCGACCTGCTGCTCAACGGCGGGATTCTCCTCGCCCTGGTGCTGGCCAACCTGGGGTGGCAACAGGCTGATGCGCTGTTCGGCCTGGGTATCGCCGGCTACATCCTCTGGAGTGCCATCAGCATCGCGCGGGAATCGATTTCGGTGTTGATGGACGAGGAACTGACGCCGGCGATCAGCGCCGACATGCACCGACTGGCGTGCGCGGTCCCCGGCGTGCTTGGCGCACACGACCTGCGCACGCGGATTTCCGGCAACCACTGGTACGTGCAACTGCACCTTGAGCTTCCAGGGGAGCTGACGCTTTCCCGTGCCCACGCTCTCTGCGAAGCGGCCGCGGATGCCATCACAGCGCAGTACCCTCGTGCCGAAGTGCTGGTGCATGCCGACCCCAGCGAAGTGGTGAAGCACGACTAGAGCAATTGCTCTAAAACTCCTAGACTGCCTCCTTCCATAACAATAACGAGGAGTCTGCAATGCCCCCGTCCCTATCCGCCGCCGCCCTGCTCGGGCTGGTGGCGTGGAGCCTGCTGCTGGTTTTCCTGATGGTGAACCAGCGCGGTTTGCTGGTACTGGCTGGGCGGATGAAGGTCAACGCCTTCGCCGCTGACGGCAGCAATACCCCCGGAGCTTTCGGCCAGCGTCTGGTACGCGCCCATGCCAATGCCCTGGAAAACCTGCCGATGCAGGCGGCCGTACTTCTTTACGCCATCGCTGCCGGGCAAACCGCAATCACCGACCCGCTCGCTGGCCTGCTTCTCGGCGCCCGACTGTTCCAGAGCTGCATGCACCTGATCAGCACCAGCGCGCTTTTCGTCTGGTTGAGGTTTGCCGGGTTCTTCGTACAGGTCGCGATCCTGGCCTGGTGGCTGCTGAAGCTGGCAGGGTTGGCCTGACAACCGCTTCATACGCGCAAGAAAAAAGGGGACCCCATACTGCGGGTCCCCTTCGGGAAATTCGTCCTGTGCTGGCGATTGTGTCGCCGCTTTCATCGCCCGCCTGATTGGGCAGCGCGGACCCGGGGACCTGCTCGATCCGGTTGGATCGGCGGCGCCGACGCACCTGATTGGGCGGGTCGGGTGGACTTGCTGTCCGGGCCGTGAAACTGAGAGAAATCTTACGTCCAGGCGCACGACAAATGATTGCTAACATTGCTCAATACAGTGCCACTTGCGCAATTAATCACTAAGACAGCAAGATATATCGCAATCCAATCAAATAATGGCGGCCGCAATGGAAAAGCTCGATCGCTACGACCTCAAGATCCTCGCCGAACTGCAGCGCGACGCGCGCATCTCCAATCAGGAGCTGGCTGAGCGCATAGGGCTGTCCCCTTCGCCCTGCTCGCGACGGGTCAAGCAACTGGAGGATGACGGCTATATCGTTCGCCAGGTCGCCCTGCTGGACCGCAAGAAGCTGGGTCTCAGCCTCACCGCCTACGTGCTGATCGGCATGGACCGGCACACGCCGGAGCGCTTCGAGCACTTCCAGGAAGTGATCAGCCAATGTCCCGAGGTGCTGGAGTGCAGCCTGGTCACCGGTATGGAAGCGGACTACCAGTTGAAGGTGGTAGTGCCGGACATGGACCACTACCAACAGTTCCTGCTCGGGCAACTGACCCGAATCGAAGGGGTGACCAGCGTGCGCTCGAGCTTCGTGCTCAACCAGGTACTGAGCAGCACGGAGCTCCCCCTGGGCCACCTGCGCGGCTGAACGGCCCTCGCGCGGCGGATGGCTTGGCGTATAATCCTCGCGCTTTGCTGTACCCCCGCGTGGCCCCGCCTCATAAGAGCCCTCCGGCTCACAGAATCACAAGCGCACCGCCCCGCTTTCCGCCCGGCCCTTCGGCCGAGCGGGTGCAGCCTGTATTCAGTCCACGAGGTGTGAAATGAGCCCGGAGAAATTCGAAGAATTGATGATGACGGCGATGATCGCCGGCCTGGTGGCCTTCATGGCCTTCATCGTCTGGGACCTGGCCAAGAAGTCCAAGGCCGGACGCTTCGGCACCATGATCCTGTTCCTGGCCCTCGGCCTGGGCGTGCTGGGCTTCGTCATCAAGACGCTGGTAATTGGCGGCCTGGAAGGTATCTGAGTCGCAACGCCCGAGCCCGTCAGCCAAGGCGGGCTCAGCAAGCCGGTCAGAGCTGGGCCGGCACTTCCCTGTATTCCCCCAGCCCCAGCCCATCGAGGCTCCAGGGGCCTATTCGCACTCGTACCAGGCGCAAGGTAGGCAGCCCTACCGCTGCAGTCATGCGCCTGACCTGGCGGTTGCGCCCTTCACGAATCACCAGCTCCAGCCAGGCAGTGGGCACGCTCTTGCGAAAACGCACGGGCGGGTTGCGCTCCCATAGCTGCGGCTCTTCAATCCGCCGCGCTTCAGCCGGCAGGGTCGGCCCGTCGTTCAGCTCCACGCCCTCGCGCAATTGCCGGAGCTGCTCTTCGCTGGGCTCACCTTCCACCTGCACCCAGTAGGTCTTTGCCAGTTTATGCTTCGGGTCGGCGATGCGCGCCTGCAAGCGGCCGTCGTTGGTCAACAGCAGCAGGCCCTCGCTGTCACGGTCCAGCCGCCCGGCGGGATAGATACCGGGGATGGGGATGTAGTCCTTGAGCGTCGCGCGGCCCTCCCCGTCGCTGAACGGGGTCAGCACGGCGAAGGGTGTGTTTAACAGCACCAGGCGCGGTTCGGCCGGCGGCGCCTTGGCCACGCGACGAGGAGCAGCGGGACTGGGGCGACGGGAAGCGGGACTGGGGCGACGGGAAGCGGGACGGGTGGGGCGAGTTGGACGCGACATGCCTGGAAACGGGTTGGCGGTCTGGGAATGGGAGAGGCATGCTAGGTTGAGTGCTTCCCTGCCGCAAGAGAGAACGCCATGTCGCGTGCCCTGCGTCCTATCTGGCTGATCAACTTGATGACCCTCGCGGGCTATCACCGCTCACCCTATCGCGGTCGGGCCTCGGACAACTTCGACGGCCGGCGCTTTCGCAACGTGGAACCCAAACCGCACAAGGACTTGCGCGCCTTCCTGCGTTGGCAGTTCAGCCGCGAGAAGCAGGCGGACTGGCTCGACCAGCCCGGCCCGGCCGTCCCACCCGAAGTGCCGACTCGGGTTGAGGGCGACGAGTTGCGGGTCACCTACATCAACCACGCCACCCTGCTGATCCAGCATCGCGGGTTGAATATCCTCACCGACCCGGTCTGGTCCCAGCGGGTCAGCCCCTTCAGCTTCGTCGGCCCCAGGCGCCATCACCCGCCGGGCCTGGGGCTGGACCAGTTGCCGCCCATCGACCTGATCCTGGTCAGTCACAACCATTACGACCACCTGGACCTGGAAAGCCTGCGTGCGCTGGTGGAGCGCTTCCCTCTGGCCACCGTGGTCAGCGGGCTGGGCAACGGGGTGCTGATTCGCGAAGCCGGCTTCAAGCAGGTCACCGAACTGGACTGGTGGCAGGAACTGCCGCTGGCGGGCGGCCTCAAACTGCATTCGGTGCCGGTACAGCACTGGTCGGCGCGAACCCGCAGCGATACCAACGAAACGCTGTGGATGGGCTTCGTGATCGAATCACCGGACGGCCCCTTCCTGTTCCCCGGGGATACCGGCCTGGGACCAGAGTTTCGCCTGATCCGCGAACGCTTCGGGCCGATGCGTTTTTCCGCCCTGCCCATCGGGGCCTACGCGCCGCGCTGGTTCATGCGCGACAACCACATGAACCCGGACGACGCCGTGCAAGCCCACAAGCAGCTGGAGTCCGGGTGCAGCCTGGCCATCCACTTCGGCACCTTCAACCTCACGGATGAAGGTCAGTTCGCCCCGCCCCGCGACCTGACCAAGGCACTTGCCGACTGGCAGGTGGACGCCGACGTCTTCCGTGTGCCGACTCCGGGCTATCAGTGGTTGATTCCAGCCTTGACCGATTGAATGAAGAAGGGCCGCACTGCGCGGCCCTTCTTCGTTCGTTTCGCGAGTGAATTCGCGCCCTGGACAATCAGGACGCCGCGTCGATCAGCGGAATGGCGGCTCATCAAAGCTGCGCAGTTTGCGCGAGTGCAATGCGTTCAACTGAGTACGCAGCAGGTCGAGGGCTGCAATGCCAATGCGCAGGTGCTGGCTGACGGCGCGCTGGTAGAAGGCACTGGCCGAGCCGGGCAGCTTGATCTCGCTGTGCAGCGGCTTGTCGGAGACACACAGCAAGGTGCCGTAGGGCACCCGCAGACGGTAGCCCTGGGCCGCAATCGTGCCGCTTTCCATATCTACCGCTACCGCCCGCGACAGGTTGATCAGCGGTCGCTCCTGGGCCCAACGCAGCTCCCAGTTGCGGTCGTCATACGTGAGCACGGTACCGGTGCGCAGGCGGCGCTTGAGGTCTTCGCCACGTTCACCGGTGACCTGTGCCGCGGCTTCCTGCAATGCCTGCTGCACTTCGGCCAGTGCCGGCAGCGGGATATTCGGCGGCAGCACCCGATCGAGGATGCCGTCGCGGCGCATGTAGGCGTGGGCCAGCACGTAGTCGCCAATCGTCTGCGACTGCCGCAAGCCGCCACAGTGGCCGATCATCAACCAGCAGTGCGGGCGCAGCACGGCCAGGTGGTCAGTAATGTTCTTGGCATTGGACGGCCCGACGCCGATGTTCACCAGGGTCACCCCGTGTCCATCGGCTGCGATCAGGTGGTAAGCCGGCATCTGGTAGCGGTGCCAGACCACACCGTCGACGATGGCCTGCATCTCGCCTTCATCCATACCGCGCTCCACCACCACGTTGCCCGGCAGCACCATGCGCACGAAGCGCGGATCTTCGCGCAGTTGATCGATGCCGTGACGGATGAACTGGTCGACATAGCGGTGGTAGTTGGTCAGCAGAATCCACGGCTGCACATGGCGCCAGTCGCTACCGGTGTAGTGCACCAGGCGGCGCAGGGAGAAATCCACGCGCGCGGCGTCGAACAGCGCCAGGGGCAGCGGGTCGGCGTTTTCCCAATCGTAAAGGCCATCAGCCACGCCGTCGGTGGCGGCGGAAAGATCAGTGCTGGGGAACACGCGCGCCAGTTCGGCGGCGGTCACCCCGGATCCGGCCAGTTCGTCGCCCTGCTCCACCACGTAGGGATACGGGATGTTCTGTTGGCTGATCCCCACTTCCACCAGCACGGTGAAGTCATGCATCAGCGGCCGCAACTGCTCCAGCAAATACTTACGGAAGGCGTCCGGGTGGGTGACGGTAACGCAGTAGTTGCCCGGCACCTGGATCTTGGCGTAAGCGCGAGTGGTGGAGGGCACTTCGCCCTGGCAGCGATAGGTAATGCGCAGCAGCGGGTAGCGGAACAGCGCGCGCTGCTCGGCATCCGGCTCGATGCGTTCCTTGATGTAGCGCTTCAGCGCCTGACTGAGGGCTCCGGTAGCCTGCCTGTGCAGCTCGGCGAGGCGATCGACAGCTTCCTCGGCGGTTTCGGCAATTACAAAATCGTTCGGTTCGCGGCTCACGGTCGGCATCCTTTCTATTCGCTCTGGACCTATCTTGCCTGCTTGGACAGATAAAGGCATAGAACGATTCGGCAGGTTGCCTCACCGCTCACTCCACCCGCCGCACGGCGGGTGGAGGAACCTTGGGATCACGCCAGATGCGGTGTAGCCCGGGCCACCAGGGCCTCCACGTCGGCGCCGCGCGGCAGGGTGCCGTAGACGCGGCCGTAACCATTCAGGCGGCTGCCGATGAAGGCGTCGGCGACAGTGGCGTTGCCGGCCTCCAGCAGCAGCTTGGCCTGCAGTGCTACGGCCACGTCTTCGGTGAGCTGGCGGGCGCGGTACTGAATATCGCCGGTATCAGCGAAGCCCTTCTTGAGGTTGCCGATGAAGGACGCGAGTCGCGCATCGCCGTGGCCGTCGCCCAGCTCGGCAAACAGCACGTCGAGCACGCCGGGCTCCTTGGACAGGGCACGCAGTACGTCCAGGCACTGCACGTTGCCGGAGCCTTCCCAGGTGGAGTTGACCGGTGCTTCGCGGTAGAGGCGCGGCAGGATGGTGTCTTCCACGTAGCCCGCGCCCCCCAGGCATTCGGCGGCTTCGTTGATCATCGCGGGGGCACGTTTGCAGATCCAGTATTTTCCCACGGCGGTCACCAGGCGGGCGAACTTGTCTTCCTGTTCGTCGTGGGCGCTGTCCAGGGCGCGGCCCATGCGCATGGTCAGGGCCAATGCGGCTTCGCTTTCCAGCGCGAGATCGGCCAGCACGTTCTGCATCAGTGGCTGCTCAGCCAGCACGCGTCCGCCGACCTTGCGGTAGGCGCAGTGGTGGGCGGCCTGGGTCAACGCCTGACGCATCAAGGCACTGGAACCGATCATGCAGTCGAAGCGCGTCAGGGCCACCATCTCGATGATGGTCGGTACGCCACGGCCCTCTTCACCCACCATCCAGGCCAGGGCGCCACGGTACTCGACCTCGCTGGAGGCATTGGACCAGTTGCCCAGCTTGTTCTTCAGGCGCTGGATGTAGAACTCGTTGCGGCTGCCGTCCGGACGGTGACGCGGCAGCAGGAAGCAGGACAGCCCCTTGTCGGTGTACGCCAGGGTAAGGAAGGCGTCGCACATGGGCGCCGAGCAGAACCACTTGTGCCCCACCAGCTCGTAGGCCTGGCCCGGCCCCGGGATGCCCACCGGGTGGGCACGGGTGGTATTGGCACGGACATCGGTACCGCCTTGCTTCTCAGTCATCGCCATGCCGATGGTGGCGCCAGTCTTCTGCTCGATGGGCAGGTTGCGCGGGTCGTACTCGGTGGACAGTATCTTCGGCAGCCACTTCTCGGCGATGTCCGCCTGCAGACGCAGGGCGGGCACACTGGCGAAGGTCATGGTCAGCGGGCAGCCGGTGCCGGCTTCGGCCTGGCTGTGCAAGTAGCTCATTCCGGCGCGAGCAACCTGGGCACCGGCACGCGGATCGGTCCAGGGCATGGACGGAATGCCGTGCTCGATGGCAGCGCGCATCAGCTCGTGGTAAGCCGGGTGGAACTCCACCAGGTCGACACGGTGGCCATAGCGGTCGTGGCTCTTGAACACCGGCTTGTTCTCATTGGCGAGAAAACCCGCGGCCATCAGTGAGCCGCCGGCCAAGGCGCCATAGGTATCCAGGCGCTGTTCGGCCCAACCACCCTGGTAACGACGCACCCACTCCTGCAGCGGGAGGTCGACGCGATAAAGGTTGGCGCCATCCAGTGGCGGCACCTGGTTGAAAACTTCATGGGTTTCAGCGAACTCGTGCAGGCTCATCGCAAGTCTCCAGGGGCAGATTGACTGGCGCCCAAGGCGCGCAGGCAGAAAGTGACGAGAGTGGTGCAGACGGCCTCGAGGTCGTCCGACGCATGACCGGACTCGCGCAGGGCGCGGGCCGGAGGCGACAGCGGGCCGACCAGGGACTCGGCGATAGCGCCGACCAGGCAGGCAGCGGTCAGGGATATGGATGACACCTGGAACTCACCACGCGCCTGGCCTTCCGCCAACAGTTGGCAGAACAGTTCGGCGTAGGCCTCGCGGTAGAGCAGACGCTTCTCGTCCACTTCGGGGTCGACCGGTTCGGCGATCAGGGCAAAGGCCAGCCGCTGGCTGTGCCAGGCGCGCGCAGCGAACTGGCGCAGGCCCCGCGCCAGGCGCTCGGCGGCCGGTCCTTCGCCACGCAGCACCTCGGCCAGGCTGTCGACTTCCTGTTGGCTGGCCTTGGCGAACACCTCAGCCGCCAGCTCGCCCTTGTTGCCGAAATGGCGATAGAGACTCCCGGTGGCGATACCGGCGTCCTCGGCCAGGGCCTGCATGGTCAGCGCGGCGAAGCCGCCTTCCACCACCCGTGCATGGGCACACGCGAGAATGCGGCTGCGCAGCGCCTGATCACGGTCGATTCGGGAAGCGGTGGTGCGATAAGCCATGATCTGAATCCTGATTCACTTCTTTCAGTGAATCAGGATTCAGACCTTGCAGAAAGCGGGAGAAATGCCGCGTTTGGTGACATATGCGCCGCCACCCAAAGCCATACGCCTGCCGAAGCGATCAGCTCAACGACCTTGCAGCCTCGACCGGCTTGCACAGCAGCCAGTCGTTGAGCAGGGCGCGCAGCTCCTCGAACTTCACCGGTTTGGCCATGTAGTCGCTCATGCCAGCCGCGAGGCACCGTTCGCGGTCGCCGCTATGACTGTGCGCGGTTATGGCCAGCACCGGCAGATCGGCACAGCCGGGCATGGCGCGCAGGGCGCGACAGGTAGCGAACCCATCCATCACCGGCATCTGGCAGTCCATCAATACGGCGTCGATGGGCTCGCGACGGATCTGTTCGAGGGCCTCGGCGCCGTTGTCCGCGGTGCGCACGCGGTAGCCGAGCTTGAGCAGCATGCCGCGGGTCACCAACTGGTTGATGGCGTTGTCTTCCACCACCAGCACGGTGCATTGCTCCGGTCGACGTTGTGGCTGACCACCGGGACGACGCGCCGGCACGACCAGGGCCTGGGCCGGCAATGCCAGGCTCAGGTCCAGGCTGAAGGTGCTGCCACGACCGGACTGGGATTGATGGGAAAGTTTGCCGCCGAGCAACGCCACCAGTTGCTGGCTGAGCGCAAGACCGATGCCGAGACCGCCGTACTCGCGGGTCATGGAACCGTCGAGCTGGTAGAAGCGCCGATAGATCAGGCCATCCGGTGGAGTGGCAAAGCCAATGCCGGTGTCGGTGACCTCAATGCGCAACGCCAGACTGCCGTTGGCCGGTTCCTCGCCACTGACCTTGAGGCCGACTCGGCCGTGATTGGTGAACTTGATGGCGTTATCCAGCAGGTAGCCCAGCGCCTGGGCAAGTTTGCCGGCATCACCCTCGAGAGTGTCCGGCAGCTTTTGGTCGAGCGTAAGGTCGAACATCAACCCCTTTTCCTCGGCGCGGGGGGCGTATTGCACCCGCAGGCTGTCCACCAGACCGCGCAAGCTGAACGGCTCGCGCCGCGGGTAAAGCTTGCCGGCCTGCAGCTCGGTCATGGCGAGAATGTCGTTGACCAGCCGCATCATGTCCCGCGCTGAACTGGAGGCGGTGCGCTGGTACTGCTCCAGTTCGTCGTCCAGTGGCAGGGTTTGCATCAGCTCGAGGGAACCGATGACACCGTTCATCGGCGTGCGCAACTCGTGGGTGACGGTGGCGAGGAATTCGTCTTTCAGGCGGTTGCTGTTGGCCAGTTCCTGGTTGAGCGCTTCCAGCTTGCGGCCGGCGTCCAGGAGGATGCGTGCACGCTCTTCCTTCATGGCGTTGATGCGATCGGCCAGGGCCAGGGACAGCAGACCCACCTCCAGTGCCGAGCCGATCTGGCTGGCGTACATGGTCAAGAAGACGTTCGGCAGGTAACCCAGCACCATCAGGGTGTTGATGGCGCCGCCAACGAGGAAGGCGCTCCAGGCAATGATGAAATAGCGCGCTACACGCATCCCGCGCAGCCAGGCCAGCACACCGGCGGCGAAAATCACCACCGTGAAGATCAGCGCCAGGGAGGTGGCCAGACGCAGGGCCAGGCCATAGCTGGCGGTCAACGCCAAGACCATTGCCAGTCCGCCCAGGGCCATCAGGCCCAGCAGGGCGCGGTCCATCCAGGGGCTGTGGTCGGCGGTATGCAGGAAACTACGGGAGAACTGGCAGCCGAACAGTGCCGCCGAACCAATCAGGAAAGGCGTCGCCGCATTCGCCCACCAAGGGTTGTCCGGCCAGAAGTACTGGATGCCCGCGCCATTGACCGATATCTGGTAGAGCCCGAAAGAGCCGATATAGAGGATGTAGTAGAGGTAGCTGGTGTCGCGGACGCTGAGGAAGATGAACAGGTTGTAGAACAGCATCACCAGCAGCACGCCATAAATGATGCCGAGCACATAAATGCGTTCCGGCTGTTCCTCGAGGAAGGCTTTCTGCGACCAGAGCGTCAGCGGCGCCTGGATGGAACCCTCGCTCTGCAGCCGCAGATAGATACGCCTGGTCTGATTGGGTTGCAGGCTGATGCTGAAGACGTAGTTGTTCTGCTTGATTTGACGGCTGTTGAACGGCAACGCATCGCCGGTGCGTTGGGCGAGGCGGTAACCACCCTGGCCGTCAGGCAGGTAGAGGTCGAGGTGGTCCAGCGGCGGGTAAGCCAGTTCCAGCAGCCAGTCCTGCTGGCCACCCCGGTCGAGCGGGCGGTAGGTCAGGTCGACCCGCAGCCAGAAGACTGAGCGAGAGTAACCGGCATTGAGCACGGACTTGTCATTGCGACGGAAGCTACTGGCCAGGGCTGGGGACGTGATGTCGTCGATCTCGGCATCGCCACGAACGTCTTCGAACACGTCCATGTGCTTGCCCAGCGGAAGACTGCGCAGCTGCTCGTCGAACTCCACGGCATTGGCCAGCCCCGCGAGCAGGCAAAGAGATAGGAAAAGGAGGATACGCATGCAGCCCCGCAATGGCCTCTTGACCGCGTCCGGGAGCCCCACCTCCTTATTCGGCGCGCCACCCGGGGCCAGGTTGTTCAAAAACAGCACTCTAGCACAGCGCAAGGCGGCTGAAAGCTGCACATTGCCATCATGCCGAAACAGCTCTATTCCGGGCCTTACAGACTGAAGAACAAAGCCACCCTGAACACCCCTGAGGCAAAGCGCCGCCGGTGCGGCTCGGCGAGGTGTTTAATGGTAAGCTCGCCGACCATGAAAACGACCAACTCTCGCCCCGTAGTCCTCTGCCTTTCCGGCCACGACCCCAGTGGTGGCGCCGGCCTCCAGGCGGATATCGAAGCCCTGATCGCACAAGGCTGCCACGCCGCTCCGACGGTGACCGCCCTGACTGTGCAGGACACCGTCAACGTTTCCGACTTCCGCGTTCTGGATCGCGAATGGGTGCTGGCCCAGGCCCATGCCGTGATCGCCGACCTGCCGGTGGCCGCCGTCAAGCTGGGGATGCTCGGCTCGGTGCAGATGGTCGAAACCGTACTGGAAATCATGCAGTCGTTGCCAGGCATTCCGCTGGTCTGCGACCCGGTGCTGCGTGCCGGAGGCGGCGGTGCACTGGGCAAGGACGAGGTGGGCTACGCGATCCGCGAACGCCTGCTACCGGTGGCCGCCATCGCCACCCCGAACCTGCCGGAAGCGCGCATCCTCGCCGAACTGCCGGAAGGCACACCGGACGAATGCGCGGAGAAGCTGTTGCCCTTCTGCCGCAACCTGCTGATCACCGGCGGCCACGGCGACGAGACCGAAGTGCACAACCGCCTCTACACCCAGGACGGTCAGCGCCACACCTTCACCTGCCAGCGCCTGCCCGGCAGCTACCACGGCTCGGGTTGCACCCTGGCCAGCGCCCTGTCCGGCCGCCTGGCCCTGGGCGAGGAACTGTCCAGCGCCGTTCGCACCGCGCTCGACTACACCTGGCGCACGCTGCGTGACGCCGAACAACCCGGCCATGGCCAGTACGTGCCGCGCCGCTTGCCGTTGGACTTCTGCCCATGAAACTGCGCGGTCTCTACGCCATAACCGACAGCCAACTGCTGGCCGGCGGCAAGCTGCTGCCCTATGTCGAGGCCGCACTGAAGGGCGGCACCAAATTGCTGCAGTATCGCGACAAATCCAGTGACGACGCCCGCCGCCTGCGCGAGGCCGAGGCACTGGGCGAGCTTTGCACTCGCTACGGTGCCCAGTTGATCATCAATGATGACGCTGAACTGGCCGCACGCCTGGGCGTCGGCCTGCACCTGGGCCAGGGTGACGGTTCCCTGGCAGCAGCCCGCGCCCTGCTCGGCCGCCAGGCCATCATCGGCGGCACCTGCCACGCCAGCCTCGACCTGGCTGCCGCAGCGATCAAGGAAGGCGCCAGCTATATCGCCTTCGGCCGCTTCTACAATTCCCAGACCAAACCGGGCGCACCGGCTGCCACCCTGGACCTGCTGGACCAGGCAAAGCAGCGCTTCCAGTCGCCGATTGTCGCCATCGGCGGCGTGACCCTGGATAACGCTCCCGAATTGATCACCCGCGGCGCCAGCATGGTGGCAGTGGTCCACGCGTTGTTCGGCGCAGATTCTGCCGCTGAAGTAGAACGCCGCGCCCACGCCTTCAGCGCCCTGTTCGACGCCGCCTGAACCCGAATTCGCTTGTAAAGAGAGTCCTGCCCATGTCCCGTTCCGAAACCCTGTTCGCCAACGCCCAGAAACACATCCCCGGCGGTGTCAATTCGCCGGTCCGCGCCTTCAAGAGCGTCGGCGGCACCCCGCTGTTCTTCAAGCATGCGATCGGGGCCTACGTAACGGACGAGGATGACAAGCGCTACGTGGACTACGTCGGCTCCTGGGGCCCGATGATCCTCGGCCACAGCCATCCGGACGTGCTGGACGCGGTGCGCAAGCAACTGGAACACGGCCTGTCCTACGGCGCGCCCACCGCGCTGGAAGTGGAGATGGCCGATCTGGTCTGCTCCCTGGTGCCGTCCATGGAGATGGTGCGCATGGTCAGCTCCGGCACCGAAGCCACCATGAGCGCCATTCGCCTGGCGCGCGGCTACACCGGCCGCGACAGCATCATCAAGTTCGAAGGCTGCTACCACGGTCACTCTGATTCCCTACTGGTGAAAGCCGGCTCCGGCGCCTTGACGCTAGGCGTGCCAAGCTCCCCCGGCGTGCCGGCGGCCTTCGCCCAGCACACCCTGACCCTACCGTTCAACGACATCGACGCGGTTGAAAAGACCCTGGCCGAAGTGGG
The DNA here is from genome assembly GCF_005502555.1 of Pseudomonas sp. D(2018). Taxonomy (NCBI): domain Bacteria; kingdom Pseudomonadati; phylum Pseudomonadota; class Gammaproteobacteria; order Pseudomonadales; family Pseudomonadaceae; genus Pseudomonas; species Pseudomonas sp. D(2018). The sequence goes on along the minus strand of NZ_SCOK01000002.1, from coordinate 89,676 downwards.
CAACGAGGTGGCCTGCATCATCGTCGAGCCGGTGGCCGGCAACATGAACTGCGTGCCGCCGGCCCCGGGTTTCCTCGAAGGTCTGCGCAGCCTGTGCGACAAGCACGGTGTGGTGCTGATTTTCGACGAAGTGATGACCGGCTTCCGCGTCGCCCTCGGCGGTGCCCAGGCCCACTACGGCATCTCCCCGGACCTCTCCACCTTCGGCAAGATCATCGGCGGCGGCATGCCGGTGGGCTGCTTCGGCGGCAAGCGCGAAATCATGTCGTGCATCGCCCCGTTGGGCCCGGTTTACCAGGCCGGCACGCTGTCCGGTAACCCGCTGGCCATGGCCGCCGGCCTGACCACCCTGAAACTGATCAGCCGCCCTGGCTTCCACGCAGAGCTGACCGACTACACCACCCGCATGCTCGACGGCCTGCAGCAGCGCGCGGATGCCGCCGGCATCCCCTTCGTGACCACCCAGGTGGGCGGCATGTTCGGCCTCTACTTCAGCGGCGCCGACGACATCATCACCTTCCAGGACGTAATGGCCAGCGATGCCGAACGCTTCAAGCGCTTCTTCCACCTGATGCTGGACGGCGGCGTGTACCTGGCGCCAAGCGCCTATGAGGCGGGCTTCACTTCCATCGCCCACGGCGACAAGGAACTGGCGATCACCCTGGACGCCGCCGAGCGCGCCTTCGCCAAACTCAAGCAGGCCTGATGCAGTACAGCACGGCCCTCTCCGACGGCATTCTCGCCCTCGCCTGCCTGGCCAGCGCCTTCGCGCTGGTCCGAGCGGGCAAGACGTTCGCCGAAGCAGAGCGGCCGGCCTGGTTCTGCGCCTTGCTCGGACTGCTGATCCCGGCCGCCGCAGCCCTGTGCGGGGTGGTGCGTTTCTCGCTTGTTCCTTCCTGGCACGAAATCCACAGCCTGTTCAGCCAGGCCGGGACCTTCCTCGCGCTACCGTTGATCGCCCTGGCGATCTTCGCCTTCGCAAGGGGCACTATCGGGAGTCGCGCTGGCTGGGGTCGCCTGGTGATCGGCTTGTGCGTCTTCTTCGAACTGGCCCGGCGCTTCGGGCTGCTGAGCGAATACCGCCTCCTGTTGAGTCTCGCCGCCTTCGCCCTGATTCTACTGGCCAGCCTTGGCCGGCTACCGGAGCAGCTCCTGCCGCTGCTGGCGGCACTGGCGACCATTGGTCTGTTCCTGGCGGCTGGGCTGATCGTGGGGACTGACGGCTTTATCGGTCCGTTACGCCGAGTCGACCTGTTCCACGCCCTGCTCACCCCCGCCTATCCGCTTCTAGCCTGGCTGCTGCTGCACCTTCGCGGCACCGAGACAAACGCAAACAAAGTAAAGGCTTTGTAAGATCGCCCCGGCTTATTTCATAATGTGACGGTCGGCGCGTTTCTCGCCGACCGGGCATGATGCCTGCACTGCTTCCGAGGCGCTGTGATCCCCATGAACCGCACCGGCCGCACCCTTATTCTGGGCTGCCTGTTGCTTTTCCTGCCGCTGCTGGCCAATGCCGGCGGTAACTCCCTGCTGATCCCTGCAACCGGCCGCTGCAACCTGAACAGCCTGCCGGAAAACCTCTCGGAAGCCATTTCCGCCTGCCAACAGGCCGCCAAGGGTGGCGACGCCGAAGCCCAGTATGAGCTCGGCGAGTTCTACTACGACGGCAAACGCACCCCACGCGACCTGGCCCAGGCCCTGCAATGGTTCGAGCAAGCATCCCTCAATGGTCATGCCGTGGCCCAATTGCGCCTGGGCAACATGTTCTTCCGGGGCGAAGGCGTACAGGCCAACAACGTGCAGGCGTACATCGTGCTGAAGATGGCCGCAGTGAACGGTTCGGACGAGGCAATGGACAGCGCCGACCTGGTGGCCGCGCAGATGCGTAGTGATGAGTTGGAAATCGCTACCCAGGTACTGGGACAGATCTTCCGCAACTACCTGCTGGAACTGCAGGCCGCTGACGGCGGCTCGCCTTTCTCGCCCCTGCCCTGACGGCAGCGGCACACATACCGATACCCGCTTACTTCTCCGGCATCGGCATGGGGAATGGCATTACGTTGCCGCTGCCTTTCGCTTCGCTGATCTTCGGCGTGCCCAGGCGCTCCACTTCGTCGATGCGAATGATCGAATGCATCGGCAGGAAACTGCGCACGACGCCTTCAAATTGGGCCTTGAGCTTCTCTTCGCTGGGGTCGACGACTACCTGAGTGCGCTCGCCGAAGACAAATTCCTCCACCTCCAGAAAGCCCCACAGATCGCTCTGGTAGATCTGCTTGGCGTACATCTCGTACACCTGGCCCTGGTTCAGGAAGATCACCTTGTAGATTGGGGTGGACTTGCTCATGGCGGTTCGGCGGGTCGTCGCGGGGCGTTTTCGGGGGCGCAGATCATAGCATAGCCATCAGGCAGCCGGCGCTAGGAACGCAGGGGGATGGCGACTATAATGCGCGGTTCTTCGAACCACCTGATCTGAAGTGCATGGCCAAGAAGCTCTATATCGAAACCCACGGCTGCCAGATGAATGAGTACGACTCGTCGCGCATGGTCGACCTGCTCGGCGAACATCAGGCACTGGAGGTCACCGAACGCGCGGAAGAAGCCGACGTGATTCTGCTCAACACCTGCTCAATCCGCGAGAAGGCGCAGGAGAAGGTGTTTTCGCAACTTGGCCGTTGGCGCGAACTGAAACAGCAGAACCCGGAACTGGTGATTGGCGTCGGTGGCTGCGTGGCCAGCCAGGAAGGCGCCGCCATCCGTGAGCGCGCGCCCTACGTGGACGTGGTGTTCGGCCCGCAGACCCTGCACCGCCTGCCGGAAATGATCGACGCCGCACGCCTCACCCGCAAACCCCAGGTTGACATCAGCTTCCCCGAGATCGAAAAGTTCGACCGCCTGCCCGAGCCCCGTGTCGATGGCCCCAGCGCTTTCGTCTCGGTGATGGAAGGCTGCAGCAAGTACTGCACCTTCTGCGTCGTGCCCTACACCCGCGGCGAAGAAGTCAGCCGTCCATTCGACGACGTACTGGCCGAGGTCATCCACCTGGCCGAGAACGGCGTCCGCGAAGTGACCCTTCTGGGCCAGAACGTCAACGGCTATCGCGGCCTGACCCATGATGGGCGCATCGCCGAATTCGCCGAGCTGATCCGCGTGGTCGCCGCCGTCGAGGGGATCGACCGCATCCGCTACACCACCTCGCACCCGCTGGAGTTCTCCGACGCGCTGATCCAGGCCCACGCCGAAGTGCCAGAGCTGGTGAAATTCGTCCATCTGCCAGTGCAGGCGGGCTCCGACCGCATCCTGGCGGCCATGAAGCGCAACCACACCGCACTCGAATACAAGTCGCGCATCCGCAAGCTGAAAGCCGCGGTACCGGATATCTGCATCAGTTCGGACTTCATCGTCGGCTTCCCTGGTGAGACCGACAAGGACTTCGAAGCCACCATGAAACTGGTGGAAGACGTCGGCTTCGATTTCTCCTTCTCCTTCATCTACAGCTCGCGTCCGGGCACCCCGGCAGCCGATCTCGTGGATGACACCCCGGAAGAGGTGAAGAAGCAGCGCCTGCAGATACTCCAGGGCCGCATCCACCAGCAGGGTTTCGAGATCAGCCGACGAATGGTTGGCAGCATCCAGCGCATCCTGGTCAGCGACTTTTCCAAGAAGGACCCGGGCATGCTCCAGGGCCGCACCGAAAACAACCGCATCGTCAACTTCCGCAGCGCCAGCCCGCGTCTGATCGGCCAGTTCGTCGATGTGCGCATCGACGATGCCCTGCCCCACTCCCTGCGCGGCAGCCTGCTCGAGGAAGCCCCGCACTGATCGACCTTCGGGGTCCGCGCTTTTCCAGGCGGGCCCCCGGGGTTATTCTTCATGTCACTCCACTCCTACCGCCCAAGGGCGAACACACGACATTGAACGCCTCCCTGGATTTGCACCGCTTCACCCTGGAACCCTTTGAAGCCCGCCGCTTCGCCAATCTCTGCGGCCAGTTCGACGAGCATTTGCGCTTGATCGAACAACGCATGGAAATCGAGATCCGTAACCGAGGTAACCAGTTCGAACTGGTTGGCGACCCTCAACGCACCCGCGCCACGGAAAACCTCCTGCGTCGCCTCTACCGCGAAACCGAAGCCATCGAATTGTCGCCCGACCTGGTGCACCTCTTCCTCCGCGAGACGGGAATGGAAGAAGCCAGCCCCAGGACCGAAGCCGTGACACTGCGCACCCGCAAAGGCAACATCCGCCCCCGCGGTGCCAACCAGCAGAGCTACGTGAAATCGATCCTCGATCACGACATCAATTTCGGCATCGGCCCGGCCGGCACCGGCAAGACCTACCTGGCAGTCGCCTGCGCCGTGGACGCCCTGGAACGCGAGCAAGTGCGACGCATCCTGTTGGTTCGACCGGCGGTCGAGGCGGGCGAAAAGCTCGGCTTCCTCCCTGGCGACCTCTCGCAGAAGATCGACCCCTACCTGCGCCCGCTGTACGACGCACTCTACGAGATGCTCGGCTTCGAGCAGGTAGCCAAGTTGATCGAGAAGCAGGTCATCGAAGTCGCCCCGCTGGCTTATATGCGCGGCCGCACCCTTAACAACAGCTTCATCATTCTCGACGAGAGTCAGAACACGACCCTCGAGCAGATGAAGATGTTCCTGACCCGTATCGGCTTCGGTTCCACCGCCGTGATCACTGGCGACATCACCCAGATCGACCTGCCGCGCGGCACGAAATCCGGCCTGACCCATGTGATCGATGTGCTGCGCGATGTTCCGGGCATCAGCTTCACCCACTTCAAGTCCCAGGACGTGGTGCGCCACCCGCTGGTGCAACGCATCGTGGAAGCCTACGACCGCTTCGACAGCCGCCAGCAGCCAGCCAAGGCCAAGCCGGCCGACAACGACCCGGGCGCGATAAACGACAATGCTTGAACTTGACCTGCAACTCGCAAGCACGGCCCCGGGCCTGCCGAGCGAGGCGGACTTCCGTCGCTGGTGCGAGCTGGCCCTGCGCCAGCGCAGCGCCGACTCCGAGCTGACCATCCGACTGGTGGATGAGCCCGAAGGCCGCGAACTGAACCGCACCTGGCGACACAAGGACTACGCTACCAACGTGCTCTCCTTCCCTGCCGATGCACCGGACGAGTTGCTGGATATCCCGCTCCTCGGCGACCTGGTGGTCTGCGCGCCGGTGGTGGCACGGGAAGCAGCCGAACAGGGCAAGGCCCTTCAGGCACATTGGGCGCACCTGGTGATCCACGGTTGCCTGCACCTGCTCGGATACGACCACATCGAAGATGCGGAAGCCGAGGAAATGGAAACACTGGAACGGGAATTGCTGGCTGAACTTGGCCACCCCGACCCTTACCGCGACGACGAAGACCAATAAGAAGCACCGAGCAAAGGACATATGAGCGAAGATCGATCGAGCAACGGGCACAGGTCCTGGCTGGAAAAGCTGACCCAGGCCTTTGCCCATGAGCCGAAAAGCCGCCAGGAGCTCCTCGAGCTGCTGCGCGAAGCCCACCAGAACAAACTGCTCGACAGCGAAGCGCTGTCGATTGTCGAAGGCGCCATACAGGTCGCTGATCTGCAAGTACGCGACATCATGGTGCCGCGCTCGCAGATGATCAGCATCAGGGCCAATCAGACGCCCAAGGAGTTCCTCCCGTCGATCATCGACGCCGCTCACTCCCGCTACCCGGTCGTCGGCGAAAGCCTGGATGACGTCATGGGTATCCTCCTGGCCAAAGACCTGTTGCCACTGATCCTTCAGGACAACGGCCAGTCGTTCAACATCAAGGACCTGTTGCGCCCGGCCACGTTCGTGCCCGAATCCAAGCGCCTCAACGTGCTGCTGCGGGAGTTCCGCGCCAACCACAACCACATGGCCGTCGTCATCGACGAATACGGTGGCGTTGCCGGCCTGGTGACCATCGAGGACGTGCTGGAGCAGATCGTCGGCGATATCGAGGACGAGCACGACGTCGAGGAAGACAGCTACATCAAGCCGCTGCCCAGTGGCGACTTCATCGTCAAGGCGCTGACTCCGGTGGATGCCTTCAACGAGTTCTTCGAGACGGAATTCTCCGAGGACGAATTCGACACCGTAGGCGGTCTGGTCATGGGTGCCTTTGGCCATCTACCCAAACGCAACGAAACCACCGAGATCGGCGAGTTCCGCTTCCGCGTGCTCAACGCGGACAGCCGCCGCATTCATCTGCTGCGCCTTTCCCCGCTTTCCCGTTGATACGCGCCCCCTCCACAGCGGAGGGGCGCCCGTGGATAATCGCGCCCGGAGCCGGAAAAAGGCTCCGCTCGCTCGCTATTCCAGCTCCCTATCCGCCCAAGGACCGAGCATGAACTGGATCACTCGCCCCGGCTGGCCGGGCAACCTGTTGGCCCTGGCCGCCGGCGCCCTCACACCCCTGGCTTTCGCCCCCTTCGACTTCTGGCCCCTGGAACTGCTGTCCCTGGCCCTGTTCTACCTTGGCCTGCGCGACCTGGCACCCAAGGCAGCCTTCTGGCGCGGCTGGTGCTATGGCTTTGGCCTGTTCAGCACCGGTACCAGCTGGATCTACGTCAGCATTCACGACTACGGCGCCGCCTCGGTGCCGCTGGCGAGTTTCCTTACCATCGGATTCAGCGCCGGTGTCGCCCTGTTTTTCGCCCTGCCCGCACTGGTCTGGGCTCGCTGGATACGTCGCAGCGAAGCAGCCCTGGCCGACACCCTGGCGTTCGCCGCCCTATGGCTGGCCCAGGAAGCCTTCCGCGGCTGGTTCCTCACGGGCTTCCCCTGGCTTTACGCCGGCTACAGCCAGCTCGACGGCCCGCTCGCCGGCCTTGCGCCGGTGGGCGGCGTCTGGCTGGTGTCCTTCGCGCTGGCACTGTCCGCCGCCGTGCTGGTGAACCTTGCTCGCCTGCGCAGCCGTCCCGCGTTCCTTGGTGCCGGCATCGTGCTGTTGATCGCGCCCTGGGTCGGCGGCCTGGCACTCAAGGGCCACGCCTGGACCCAGCCTGCCGGCGCGCCGCTGAAGGTCGCCGCCATGCAGGGCAACATCGAACAGAACCTGAAATGGGACCCGGAGCAACTCAACGCCCAGCTCGCGCTCTACCGCGACATGACCTTCAGCGCGCAGAAGGCCGACCTGATCATCTGGCCGGAAACCGCCGTGCCAGTGCTCAAGGAATTCGTCGAGGGCTACCTCGGTGTGATGAATCGCTTCGCCACTGATCGACAGTCCGCCCTTATCACGGGCGTACCGATCCGCCAGAACAATGAACGGGGCGAGAAGCGCTACTACAACGGCATCACCGTGGTCGGCCAGGGCGAAGGGACTTACCTCAAGCAGAAGCTGGTGCCGTTCGGCGAATACGTGCCGCTACAGGAAGTGCTGCGCGGGCTGATCGCCTTCTTCGACCTGCCCATGTCCGACTTCGCCCGCGGCGACTCCAGCCAGGGGCCGTTGATGGCCAAGGGGTACCGCATCGCCCCGTACATCTGCTACGAAGTGGTCTATCCGGAATTCGCTGCCGGACTGGCCGCCCAGAGCGACATCCTCCTGACGGTGAGCAACGACACCTGGTTCGGCACCTCTATCGGCCCGCTGCAGCATCTGCAAATGGCCCAGATGCGCGCCCTGGAGGCCGGCCGCTGGATGATCCGCGCCACCAACAACGGCGTAACCGTACTGATCGACCCGTTCGGCCAGGTCACCGAAGGCATCCCGCAGTTCCAGCAAGGCGTGCTCTACGGCGAAGTCCTGCCCATGCAGGGCATGACGCCCTACCTGCAGTGGCGCGCCTGGCCGTTGGTCATTCTCTGCGGCCTGCTGTTCGCCTGGGCCTTGCTGGCCAGCCGCATCGCCAAGACGGTTTAACGGCACTGGCCGCTCCTTGTTGGGCGTGAACGCACTCACACCCGACAAGGAACACGGCCCTCTCAGTCATAGGCCAGTGGATAGGCCAGCAGTCCGACGACCTCGTTCAGCAGCATTCCGCTCTGCCAGACGGCCTTGGACTCCGGCAACCAGCCGCCCAGCGGGCGGCCATTGGGTACGCCGAGGTAACCCACGGGCGCCGCCACCACCTCGAACCCCGCCCGCTCGAAACTCCAGCGGGCCCGGGGCATGTGCGAAGCCTGAGTCACCAGCAGAACCCGGCGCACCCCGGCAGGTTGGAGCAGCGCGGCGCTGTAGGTGGCGTTCTCCCAGGTAGTACGACTCTCCCCCTCCTGCCAGCGCACCTCCAGGCCGAAATCGCGCCCAAGTGTATCGGCCATGATCCGCGCCTCGGAGGGCGGTTCGCCATAGTGCAGGCCGCCACTGGTCAACAGCGGCAGGCCACTTGCACGGGCCAGACGCGCGGCATAGCGCAGGCGTTCCATGGCCATGGGCGAAGGCTGATCCGCACCCCAGGCCGGGTCGGCCTGTTCACGGCCACCACCCAGCACAACGATGGCGTCCACCCGCCCAGCCAACTGAGCCCACTCCGCCATGGCCAGGGGCGGCTCGCGCTCCAGCGCCTTGGCCGACCATTCGACCACGATCGGCAGGCTCATCAGCCAGAGCCCCCCAAGCCCCGTAATGAAACAGGCCAGAGACAGGCGCGGCATGCGCCGACGCAACCACCAGGCCAGCAGCAGCAAGAGCAGCAGGCCACCGGGCGGGAGCAGGAATTGCTTGATGATGTAGCGAATCGGCATGGGCACCTCCAGGGTGCCCGGAGCCTAACGGGGATTGGACGTGCGGAAAAGCTGTGACCCACAGGACATGCAGGCCGGCACACCCTGGCCGCGCTGCCAGATGGCCGGCGTACCGCACATGGCGCAGCACAGTTGCTGGCGGCGCTTGAACTGGGGTTTAGGCTTGAGGGCGAAGCTCTTGGGTGGGCCACTGTCGGCACGCGGCGATCGACGGGGCAACTCCTCGATGGCCGCCAGCTCCTCGGCGGCGGCATGCCAGCCACGCAACCAGCGCATGTCGCGATCCAGATAGGCGCGGATCAACTCCATCTCGGCAGGAGTCAGTCCCTTGAGCTCCAGTTCGAGCGGTTCCTCGTCGCGCAAGCGAACCGCCGTATCCGCTTCATCCAGCGCCAGGGCCAGCCGGTGTAACAACCGCTCGTAGAGCCCGCTCCCTGAGTCCGTCCGCCGCAACTCACCCATCCAACACCTCGAACTGCGTAAACGCTTGCGTTGCTTATGAAAAGCTTAGCGTTCGGTTCTCCGCTGCAAGGTGCCAGCGACAAACGGCGCGGGGATTGCCGACGGACGCCGGCCGTGCATTCAGGGTTTCCCTAGGCCGACAGGGGTCATGTATGCTACGTCGCTTGAATTTCTGTTTCCTCCAGGGTCCGGCAGCGTGGCCAAGGCCAGCGCCCCCGGACCCGAGGAACCCCATCCTCCAGCGCCAGTAGCCATGCACGAACAGTATCAGCCCCGCGAAATCGAAGCCGCCGCGCAAGCCCACTGGGACGCGCATAAATCCTTTGAAGTGAGTGAGCAGCCCGGCAAGGACACCTTCTATTGCCTGTCGATGTTCCCCTACCCGAGCGGCAAGCTACACATGGGGCACGTGCGCAACTACACCATCGGCGACGTGATCGCCCGCTATCAGCGCATGCTGGGCAAGAACGTGCTGCAGCCCATGGGCTGGGACGCCTTCGGAATGCCGGCAGAAAACGCCGCCATGAAGAACAACGTCGCACCGGCCAAGTGGACCTACGAAAACATCGACTACATGAAGACCCAGCTGAAAAGCCTGGGCCTGGCCATCGACTGGTCCCGTGAAGTCACCACCTGCAAGCCCGACTACTACCGTTGGGAGCAGTGGCTGTTCACCAAACTGTTCGAAAAAGGCGTGATCTACCGCAAGAACGGCACCGTCAACTGGGACCCGGCAGACCAGACGGTCCTTGCCAACGAGCAGGTCATCGACGGCCGCGGCTGGCGCTCCGGTGCGCTGGTCGAGAAGCGCGAGATCCCGATGTACTACTTCAAGATCACCGCCTATGCGGATGAACTCTTGAGCAGCCTCGACGACCTGGACGGCTGGCCCGAGCAGGTCAAGACCATGCAGCGCAACTGGATTGGCAAATCCCGCGGCATGGAAGTCAGCTTCCCCTACGACCCATCCAGCATTGGCCAGGCCGGGGCACTGAAAGTCTTCACGACTCGTCCGGACACCCTGCTGGGCGCCACTTACGTCGCTGTCGCCGCCGAGCACCCGCTGGCCACCCTGGCCGTGCAGAAGCTGCCGGCCGACAAGGCCGCTGAGCTGCAAGCCTTCATCGACGAATGCAAACGCGGTGGCGTCGCCGAAGCCGACATCGCCACCCAGGAGAAAAAGGGCCTGCCCACTCCGCTGTTCGTCGAACACCCGCTGACCGGCGACAAGCTGCCCGTCTGGGTCGCCAACTACGTCCTCATGAATTATGGCGAAGGTGCCGTGATGGCCGTGCCGGCCCACGATGAGCGCGACTTCGCCTTCGCCCACAAGTACGACCTGCCGGTCAAACCGGTGATCCGCACCGCTGCCGGCGACGAAACGCCCGCCCCGTGGCAAGACGCCTATGGCGAGCACGGGCAACTGATCAACTCCGGCGAGTTCGACGGTCTGGACTACCAGGGCGCCTTCGACGCCATCGAAGTGGCCTTGCAAAAGAAAGGCCTCGGCCAAGCCCGCACCCAGTTCCGCCTGCGTGACTGGGGCATCAGCCGCCAGCGCTACTGGGGCTGCCCGATCCCGATCATCCACTGCCCGAGCTGTGGTGACGTGCCCGTGCCGGAAGACCAACTGCCGGTAATCCTGCCGGAAGATGTGGTGCCGGACGGCGCCGGCAGCCCGCTGGCGAAGATGCCCGAATTCTATAACTGCACCTGCCCGAAATGCGGCACAGCGGCCAAGCGCGAAACCGACACCATGGATACCTTCGTGGAGAGCTCCTGGTACTTCGCCCGCTACGCCTCGCCAAACTACGACAAGGGCATGGTCGACCCGGCCGCAGCCAACCACTGGCTGCCGGTGGACCAATACATCGGCGGTATCGAACACGCGATCCTGCACCTGCTCTACGCGCGCTTCTTCCACAAGCTGATGCGTGATGAAGGCCTGGTCAGCTCCGACGAGCCGTTCAAGAACCTGCTCACCCAGGGCATGGTGGTGGCCGAGACCTACTACCGCGTTGCAGCCAACGGTGGCAAGGACTGGTTCAACCCGGCCGACGTCGAAGTCGAGCGCGACGCCAAGGCCAAGGTCATCGGCGCCCGCCTGAAAACCGACGGCCTGCCGGTGGAAATCGGCGGCACCGAGAAAATGTCGAAGTCGAAGAACAACGGCGTCGACCCGCAAGCCATGATCGACGCCTACGGCGCCGACACCTGCCGCCTGTTCATGATGTTCGCCTCGCCGCCGGACATGAGCCTCGAGTGGTCCGACTCCGGTGTCGAGGGCGCTAGCCGCTTCCTCCGTCGCGTCTGGCGACTGGCCCAGGCGCATGTCGCCGCGGGTCTGCCGGCCGCCCTGGATCGCAGCGCGCTGAACGACGAACAGAAAGCCGTGCACCGCGCCATCCACCTGGCCATCAAGCAGGCCAGCCAGGATATTGGCCAGCACCACAAGTTCAACACTGCCATCGCTGCCGTGATGACCCTGATGAACGTGCTAGAGAAAGCTCCGCAAGCCAGCGCTGAAGACCGCGCACTGCTGCAGGAAGGCCTGGAAACCGTAGCGCTGCTGCTGGCCCCCATCACTCCGCATATCAGCCACGTGGTCTGGCGCGAACTGGGCCACTCCGGTGCTTCCATCGACGCCACCTGGCCGACCGTGGACGAAGCCGCCCTGGTGCAGGACAGCCTGCAACTGGTGGTTCAGGTCAACGGCAAGCTGCGTGGTCATATCGAAGTGCCGGCCGACGCCAGCCGCGAGGCGGTGGAAGCCACTGCGCGCGCCAACGAAAACGTACTGCGCTTCACCGACGGCCTGACCATCCGCAAGGTCATCGTCGTACCAGGCAAACTGGTCAATATCGTCGCCAACTGATCGAAGCCGGCGCCCTCCTCCAGGAACGGCGCCGGACTGCTCGCAAGGGGAAAGCAAGAAATGATGAAACGGAATCTGCTGGTCCTGGGCCTTGCCGCACTGCTGAGTGCGTGCGGTTTTCAGCTGCGCGGCACTGGCGACGCCAGCTTCGCCCTGACCGAAATGGACGTGACCGCTCGCAACCTGTACGGCCCGACCGTCAAGGCCGTGCGCGCAGCACTGGAAGACAACGGCGTGAATGTCCACGCCGGCGCGCCCTACACCCTTGTATTGGCCCGCGAGGACGAATCCCAGCGCACTGCCTCCTACACCACTGGCGCCCGCAGCGCAGAGTACGAACTGACCCAGACCCTGCAATACGAAATCCACGGCAACAACGACCTGCTGCTGATGGACGACAAGCTGACCGTGCAGAAGTACTACGTGCACGACAGCAACAACCTGATCGGTTCCGACCAGGAAGCTGCACAGCTGCGCCAGGAAATGCGCCAGGAAATGGTCCAGCAGATGCTCATGCGCCTGCAGCTGATCACCCCGTCCCAACTCGACCAGCTGCAACAGACCGCAGAAGCCAAGGCCAAGGCCGAAGCCGAAGCGCTGGAAGCCGCGCGCCAGGCCGAGAAGGCCCAGCAACCGCAGCAATCGCCGCTGCAACTGCCCATCCAGTGAGTACACGGGGCCGCACGAGCGGCCCCGGTCATTTGCGCCTATGAAGCTCAATCCCGCACAACTGGGCAAACACCTGCAGGGCCCGCTGGCACCGGTCTACATCGTCAGCGGCGACGAGCCGCTGCTCTGCCAGGAAGCCTGTGACGCCATTCGCGCCAGCGCCCGAGCACGGGACTTCAGCGAGCGCCAGGTGTTCAATGCCGAAGCCAACTTCGACTGGGGCCTCCTGCTGGAAGCCGGCGCCAGTCTTTCGCTGTTTGCCGAGAAGCGACTGCTGGAAGTGCGCATGCCCTCGGGCAAGCCCGGGGACAAGGGCGCCGCCGCACTGCTGGAATACCTGGCACGACCGCCGGAAGACACCGTTCTCCTGCTGAACCTGCCCAAGCTCGACGGCAGCACCCAGAAGACCAAGTGGGCCAAGGCACTGATCGACGGGCCGGATACCCAGTTCATCCAGATCTGGCCCATCGACGCGCACAACCTCCCGCAATGGATTCGCCAGCGCCTGTCCCAGGCCGGGCTTGCCGCCAACCAGGAAGCGGTAGACCTGATAGCCGCACGGGTCGAAGGCAACCTGCTGGCAGCCGCCCAGGAAATCGAAAAGCTCAAGCTGGTGGCCGAAGGTGGGCAGATCGATGCCGCTACCGTCCAGGCAGCAGTGGCCGACAGTGCCCGTTTCGATGTCTTCGGCCTGATAGACGCCGCCCTCAACGGCGAGCCCGCTCATACCCTACGCACCCTGGAAGGTTTGCGCGGCGAGGGTGTCGAGCCACCGGTAATCCTCTGGGCACTGGCCCGCGAACTGCGCCTGCTCGCTGGCCTGGCCCAGCAATACAGCCAGGGCGTCCCCCTGGAAAAGGCCTTTGCCGCCGCGCGCCCCCCCGTGTGGGACAAACGCCGCCCATTGGTTACCCGCGCCCTGCAGCGCCATCCGGCGTCGCGCTGGAATCAATTGCTGCAGGACGCCCAGCGCATTGACGCGCAGATCAAGGGCCAGGCACCAGGTGATCCCTGGAACGGCCTCGCCCGTCTCGCCTTGCTGCTGGCCGGCCAACGCCTGCCCCTGGCCGCCGAGTAGCTGGACATTTTCTGAACAGAAGCCGATGATGCGCGCGCCCGCAGTGGTGCGGGTGCAATCGAGGATCGGCCATGGCCAAGAAACGCAAGCAAGGCGCGCCCGAACGCGCAAAGTCCCTGGTAGCCCAGCCACTCTTCCGCTGCCGTCGGGAGAAGCCCCAGAAAGGCAAAGGAAGTTACCGCCGCGAAGCCTCCCAAGATTGGGAGGCTTCGTCGCTTATGGCCGCCTGAGTAGGCGTAAATCGGCTCGGACGTGTTAAGGTCGCGGCTTGATTCGTCTGCCTCGAGACTCGCGTATGTTCGATGCTCCCGCCACCAGCCTGATGTTTCGCAGCCTGGCCGCGACCTCTGCCTTCACTCTGCTCAGCGCTTGCGCCGACGCCCCGGCACAGAAGCCCGCTTCCGCTCCACAGCCCCAGGTCAGCCAACCCGCCAGCGCCCCCATCACAACCTCGGCACTATCCGCCCAGGCCCCGATAGTGATGCCGGCCGTCAGCTTCAGTGCCTGGCGTGACGCTTTTCGTCGCGAAGCCCTGTCCAGCGGCATAGACCCCGACACTTTCGATCGAGCCTTTGCCGGCATCACCCCAGACCCCAGCGTGATTTCCGCCGATCGCAGCCAACCCGAGTTCACTCGGCCGGTCTGGGAATATCTGGAAGGCGCCATCTCGCCCTACCGTGTGCGCAAGGGCCAGGCCCTGATGACCGAACACGCAGCCACGCTGGACGCTATCGAACAGCGCTTCGGGGTGGACCGCGAGCCCCTGGTCGCCATTTGGGGCATGGAAAGCAGCTTCGGCCAGTTCATGGGCGACAAGTCGGTAATCCGCTCCCTGGCGACACTGGCCTACGAAGGTCGTCGCCCGGCGTTCGCTCACGCACAGCTGCTCGCTGCCCTGCAGATCCTCCAGCACGGCGATATCCAGCCCGCCAATATGCTGGGCTCCTGGGCCGGCGCCATGGGCCAGACCCAATTCATCCCCACCACCTATAACAGTCACGCGGTGGACTTCGATGGCGACGGCCGCCGCAATATCTGGAGCTCCTCGGCCGATGCCCTGGCCTCTGCCGCGCACTACCTGCAAGCCTCCGGCTGGCGCAAGGGCCAGCCTGCCGCGCTGCAGGTGCAACTGCCCCAAGGCTTCGACTATGCCCAGGCCGACGCCGACATCCGCAGGCCCGTGGCACAGTGGCAAGCCCTGGGCGTACAGACCGGCGCACAAGCAGCATCCCTGTCCGGGGAGTCCGCCTCGCTGTTGCTCCCTGCCGGCTATCGCGGCCCCGCCTTCCTGGTGCTGGATAACTTCCGCGCCATCCTCAAGTACAACAACTCTTCGTCTTACGCCCTTGCCGTGAGCCTGTTGGGCGAACGCTTCGATGGTCGTGGCGAACTCACTGCCAATTGGCCTCGCGACGAACGCCCGCTGAGCCGCAGCGAGCGCGTGGAACTGCAAGAATCGCTGACGGCCGCCGGCTACTCCCCGGGTGCGCCGGACGGCATCATCGGCGCCAACACCCGCAAGGCCATTCGCGGCTACCAGCAGCGCCTGGGCTGGCCAGCGGACGGCTACCCCAACCTGGAACTGCTCATGCAGTTGCGCGAGGGGCGCTAAGCCCCCCCGCCTTCCTCGCAGCCTCCGGCGCGCTCGCTTCCGGACGGCGGCCAGTTCGTGCAGAAGCCTTTGTGATACACTGCGCCACCCTTTTTTGCCCCTGCGGCAGCCCACGGAGCCTCTAGCGGAGCCAGTTTTCCCATGTCCGATACAGACACCTCCAAACCCGTCGCCAGCGGCGAAAAGTTCCGTACTGCGCAGGGCATCACCGCGATCAAGGATGGCCAGAAGCGCCGAACCTCGGCCGAGGCGCAGGTATTCGAACCCAAGCCCAAGTGGCTGCGGGTCAAGGCGCCGGGCGGCAGCCGCTTCGAGGCGGTCAAGCGCAATGTCAGTGAACATCGCCTGAGCACCGTGTGCCAGGAATCGCACTGCCCGAACATGGGCGAGTGCTGGTCCAACGGCACTGCCACCATCATGCTGATGGGTTCGGTGTGCACCCGCGCCTGCCGCTTCTGCGCCGTGGACACCGGCAACCCCAACGGTTGGCTGGACCAGGAAGAACCCCAGAACACTGCCAAATCCGTCGAGCTGATGGCGTTGCGCTATATCGTGCTGACCTCGGTGGATCGCGACGACCTGCATGATGGCGGCGCCAGTCACTACGCCGCCTGCGTGCGCGCGATCAAGGAGCGCACGCCGCAAGTGGTCGTGGAGGCCCTGACCCCGGACTTCAACGGCGACCTTCAGGCCATCGAACGGGTCGTGGACTCCGGCCTTGAGGTCTTCGCGCAGAACGTCGAAACGGTCAAGCGGCTGACCCATGTGGTGCGCGACCCGCGCGCCGGCTACGAGAAGACCCTGCGCGTGCTGGAGCATGCCAAGCGTCACCGTCCTGACGTGCTGGCCAAGACTAGCCTGATGCTCGGACTGGGTGAGACTGACGAGGAAGTCATCGAGACCATGGATGACCTGCGCGCCATTGGCGTGGACATCCTCACCCTCGGCCAGTACCTGCAGCCCACCCGCAACCATTTGCCGGTCAAGCGCTGGGTCAGCCCGGAGGAGTTCAACCGCTTCCGTGATATCGGCCTGCAGAAGGGTTTCATGGAAGTCGCGGCGGGCCCGCTGGTGCGCTCCAGTTACCGGGCAGACCGGGTGTTCGAGAAGAACAACCTGGGCCTGGCAGCGCCGGTTCCGGTGCCGGGCCAGCCCCTCGACGTCAGCATCATTCCGGCACTCAACCTGAGCTGAGCTGGCGATTCGCCGCCCGCTACGGCAAGTCGGCGAAAGGGTGTTTTCACCCAGCAATCAGGCGCCATCCGAAAGCCCATAAAAGACTCGCCCCCCTCCCAAAGGGAGGGGGGCGTTTCATTTCCGCGTGTTCGAGACGCCTCGCGCAGCCTAGCTGGCGTAGCCCAGCCGCTGGCGTAGAGCACGTTCCAGGCGCTGAGCCACCTCTTCGAAGGGTGGTGCCGTCTCAAGCAGGTCCTTGAGCTGCACCATCTTCAACCCGGCGTAGCCGCAGGGATTGATCCGCCAGAAGGGCGACATGTCCATGTCCACATTGAGCGCCAGGCCGTGGAAGGAGCAGCCACGGCTGACCCTCAGCCCCAGCGAGGCGATCTTGTCGCCGTCGACATAGACACCGGGCGCATCCGCCTTGGGCGCGGCTTCGACGCCATAGGCAGCCAGGACATCGACCAGGCTCTGCTCCATGGCCGTGACCAGCTCGCGTACGCCCAGTCCGAGACGGCGCAGGTCGAGCATCAGGTAGGCCACCAGTTGCCCGGGGCCGTGATAGGTGACTTGGCCGCCGCGATCAACCTGCACCACCGGGATGTCTCCCGGTGCGAGCAGATGTTCGGCCTTGCCAGCCTGACCCTGAGTAAATACCCGGGGGTGCTGCAGCAGCCAGATTTCGTCAGGTGTCCGTTCGTCGCGCTCGGCAGTCAGGCGTCGCATCGCTTCGAGGGTCGGCAGATAGTCCACCAACCCCAGATGGCGCACGACAAGTTCGGCAGATGCCACTAGAGCACCATGTGCACACGACCGGTGGCACGCAGGTCGATGTGGATCGCCTGCAGCTGGTCGACGCCGGTGGCGGTGATCAGCACCTGTACCGAGAGGAAACGACCATTGCGGCTGTCACGCACCACCAGGGTGGTGGAGTCGAGGTCAGGAGCGTGGCGCTGGATGACCTCGATCACCAGGTCGGCGAAGCCTTCGCCTGAATCGCCGATTACCTTGATGGGGTAACGCTCGCAGGGGAACTCGATTTTTGGAGGTTGTACGTCAGGAGTGTCGGTCATGGCGGCGGCGGACTCGTGATCCGCGATGCGGACGCCCCGGGCTTGGTAAGGCACGAGGCGGCGGCTCAGTAGGTCAATTGAACAGGCCGAAGAAGAACAGGCGGATGCTATCCCACAGGCGGCGGAAGAAACCACCTTCCTCAACGGTCTCGAGGGCGATCAGGTCGGCGCTGTGGACTACCTGGTCTTCCAGCTTGACCTCCACCTTGCCGATCACGTCACCCTGCTTGATGGGGGCGATCAGCTGCGGATTCAAGGTCATGCTGGCCTGCAGCTTCTTCGCTTGGCCCCTCGGCAGGGTCAGGGTCAGGTCCTGGGCCAGGCCCGCCTTGGCTTCGCGGGTAGCGCCCTTCCACACCTGGGCTTTCGCCAGCTCGGCGCCCTTCTGATAGAAGGTCTGGGTTTCGAAGAAACGGAAGCCGTAGGTCAGCAGTTTCTGGGTCTCGGCGGCACGGGCCTGCTCGCTGTTGGTACCGAACACCACAGCGATCAGGCGCATGTTGTCACGCACAGCGGAAGCCACCAGGCAGTAGCCGGCTTCGTCGGTGTGGCCGGTCTTCAGGCCGTCGACGGTCTTGTCTCGCCACAGCAGCAAGTTGCGGTTGGGCTGCTTGATGTTGTTCCAGAAGAACTCCTTCTGGGAGTAGATGGCGTAGTGGGCCGGGTCTTCGTAGATGATCGCGCGGGCCAGGGTCGCCATGTCATGGGAGGTGGAGTAGTGCTCCGGGTTGGGCAGGCCGGTGGCATTCATGAAGTGGCTGTTGGTCATGCCGAGCTTCTCGGCAGTGGTGTTCATCATGTCGGCGAAGGCGTCTTCACTGCCGGCGATGTGCTCGGCCACGGCCACGCTGGCGTCGTTGCCCGACTGGATGATGATGCCGTGCAGCAGGTCGCTCAGGGACACCTGAGTATTGACCTGGACGAACATGCGCGAACCACCGGTACGCCAGGCGTGCTCACTGATGGTGACCGGATCGTTCTCGCCGATCTGGCCCTTGCGAATTTCCAGGGTGGCGATGTAAGCGGTCATCAGCTTGGTCAGGCTGGCCGGCGGCAGACGCTGGTCACCGTTGTTTTCGACCAGCACCTGGCCACTCTGGGCGTCCATCAGCACATAGGACTTGGCAGCCAACTGGGGCGGCGACGGGACGATCTGCTGGGTCGCCATGGAGGCCGGCGCGACGATGAGCAGGGCTGCGGGCAGTAAAAGGCGTTTGGCGAAGCTGAAGATGTTCATCCGTCTCTCTGAGAAGTAGCTAATGGTCTAACAGGCCCTTGCAGGCTAATTGAGGAAGCCGTCAGTCCGGCTTCACCAGGGTAGGCTGGCCGAGATTGGCCAGGCGCAGGCTGTCTTGCAGCTGCTGGGCCTCACCCTGAGTTCCGATCGGCCCCAGGCGTACCCGGTGCAGTATCTGCTGGTTGCGCACGACCGAGCTGATGAAGACCGGCGCACTCACCGTCCCGCTCAGCTTGGCCTTGAGAAGCTCCGCAGCGTCCGGATTGGCGAAGGCGCCCACCTGGAGATACAGGCCAGACGCTGCGAGTGAATCGTTTTTTTTTGCGTCGATCTGCACGGGCAGAACCGCGGCGGCGTGTTGCTGCGGCGGCGGGGTGTACTGCTCGATCGGCGCGCTGGCCACCTGGACGGCCGACTGGGGTTTGGCTTGCGGCTGTGGCTGGGCAACCATCTTCGGTTGCGCGAGGACCATCGGCACCGGACGCCCCTGAGCGGCCCACCACTCGTGAGGGTCGATTCCTTCCACCTTGACTCGGGCGGTACCCGATTCGGCGTAACCGAGCTTTTTCGCCGCGGCGAAGGACAGATCGATGATGCGGTCGGAGTAGAACGGCCCGCGGTCGTTGACCCGCAGGATCACCGTGCGACCGTTATCCAGGTTGGTAACCCGCACGTAGCTGGGCAGTGGCAGGGTCTTGTGTGCAGCGGTCATGCCGTAGAGGTCATAGGCCTCGCCGTTGGCCGTGGCCTGGCCGTGGAACTTGGTTCCGTACCACGAGGCAGTGCCCACTGCCTGATAGCGACGCGCGTCGCTCATCGGGTAGTAGGTCTTGCCAAGTACCGTGTAAGGGTTGGCCTTGAACGAGCCATAGTGCGGCATGGGGACGGCATCGGGAATGCGCGAGACGTCGACCTCCCACCAAGGCGCGCCATCCTTGTGCGGGCGCGCATAATCACCGGGGCCGGAGATCGGGCCGCCAGGCTGGACCGGCTCGGGTGCGCGACTGCTCGAGCAACTCGCCAGCAACAATGCTACGGCGCCGTAAACGGCGACTCTTATCGGTTGTGGCATCGGTTAACGCCCGCCCCTTGCGTTGACCAGCAATTCGGAAAGCTGATGCACTGCCATTGCGTACATCACGCTGCGATTGTAGCGGGTAATGACGTAGAAGTTCGGCAATCCCATCCAGTACTCCGCTCCTTCATCCCCCTCGAGCTTGAAGGCCGTCACCGGCACATCATCGCGCAGTGCGGCGCTGCTTGCCCAGCCCAGCGTCCTAAGATCGCCGACGTTCTTCACCGGGTCCAGCCCTTGGGTCAACCCTTCGTCGATTCGATCACCGCGAACCTGGGCACGACTGACCACCGGGCCACCGGCTGTCCAGCCATGGCGCTTGAAGTAGCTGGCAACGCTGCCGATGGCGTCCACCGGGTTTTTCCAGATGTCGATATGGCCGTCGCCGTCGAAGTCCACAGCATAGGCGCGGAAGCTGCTCGGCATGAACTGAGGCAGCCCCATGGCCCCGGCGTAAGAGCCCTTGAGCATCAGCGGATCGACCTGCTCCTCGCGCGCCAGCAAGAGGAACTCCTTCAACTGCTTGCGGAAGAAATCGGCCCGCGGCGGGTAGTCAAAACCCAGGGTAGACAGGGCGTCGATCACGCGGAAGTTGCCGGTGTTCCCACCATAGAAGGTCTCGACGCCAATGATTGCGACGATCACCTGGGCCGGTACGCCATATTCCTTCTCGGCGCGAGCCAGTGCCTCGGCGTGCTGGTTCCAGAAGGACACGCCTTTCTGAATACGCGCCGGGGTGATGAAGATCGGCCGGTACTCCTTCCACGGTTTGACCCGTTCGGCGGGCCGGGAGATGGCATCGAGGATGGACTGTTTGCGATTCACCTCACGGAACAGGTCCACCAGTTGCTCGCCGGCAAAGCCGTAGTCGCGCGTCATCTCGGCGACAAACTCGGCCACCTGCGGCGAACCTTCGTAGTCCCCGGAAAGTGCCGGTGCGGCTGCCCCCAGCAGTCCGACCAAGGCCACCCCGGTGGCCCCGAACTGCATCAACTTGCGCAGTGCTTTCAAGTCATTCACTCGATTCAAACCTGGGCGATCCATTTGCGATGGGTATGGATCGCCATCAACACCCCAAACCCTGACAGCAGCGTCACCAGATGGGTTCCGCCGTAGCTAATGAAGGGAAGGGGTACCCCCACGACCGGCAATAGTCCACTGACCATGCCGATGTTAACGAACACGTATACGAAGAAGGTCATGGTCAGACTGCCCGCCAGCAGCTTGCCGAACAGGGTCTGGGCCTGGGCGGTAATCACCAGGCCGCGGCCGATCAGGAGCAGATAGACCAACAGCAGCAGGCAGGCGCCCACCAGGCCGAACTCTTCACCGAGGACCGCAATGATAAAGTCCGTGTGGCTTTCGGGCAAAAAATCCAGGTGCGACTGGGTGCCCAGCAGCCAGCCTTTGCCAAATACCCCACCCGAGCCGATGGCTGCCTTGGACTGAATGATGTTCCAGCCGGTACCCAACGGGTCGCTCTCCGGATCGAGGAAGGTCAGCACTCGCTGCTTCTGGTAGTCGTGCAACACGAAGTACCACATGGCCACTGCCACGGGCACCACCGCCGCCACCGCGCCGAAGACCCAGCGCCACTGCAGGCCGGCCATGAACAGCACAAAGGCACCGGAGGCGAGGATCAGCAGAGAGGTGCCGAGGTCCGGTTGCTTCAGGATCAGCACGAAAGGCACCAGGATCAGCACCAGGCTGACGGTGATGTGCTTGAGCTTGGGCGGCAGGTTGTGTCGAGACAGGTACCAGGCGATGGTCGCCGGCATGATGATCTTCATGAATTCCGAGGGCTGGAAGCGGATCACCCCGGGAATATTGATCCAGCGGGTAGCGCCCATGGCCGTGTGGCCCATGACCTCCACTGCTATCAGCAGGGCCACACCGACCACGTATGCCAGCGGCACCCAGCGCGCCATGAAGCGCGGCTCGAACTGGGCGATGACGATCATCGCCCCGATCCCCAGGCCGAAGGAGCTCGCCTGTTTCATCAACAGATCCCAGTGCTTGCCGCTCGCTGAATAGAGGACGAACAGGCTACCGGCCGCCAGCATCAGGATGATCAGCAGCAGCCAGCCGTCGATGTGCAGGCGCTGCAGGAGGGTGGCTCGGCGCTTGAGCACGTCCTCCTGGGAGATGGTGCGATCGAAGTTGCTGTTCATCGAATGGCGCTCTGCTGGTCCGCCAGCGGTTGCGGCGGGCGGAACTCGGGTTTCAGCTGGCCGTCCTCACCGAGGAGCCAGGCGTCCATGACCTGCTTGACCACAGGTGCGGCAACGCCCGAGCCGGACTCGCCGTTCTCCACCATTACCGCAACGGCAATCTTCGGGTCTTCGGCCGGGGCGAAGGCGACGAACAGCGCATGGTCGCGATGCCGTTCCTGGACCTTGGAGCGGTCGTACTTCTCGCCTTGCTTGATCGCTACGACCTGCGCGGTGCCGGACTTGCCGGCGATGCGGTAGACCGACGCAGCGCCGACCTTATGCGCCGTGCCGCGGGCACCATGGACTACCTGCTCCATACCGATACGCCCGGCATCCCAGAACTTCGGGTCACGCAGGATGATGTCCGGCATCGGATTGGGGTCCAGCGGCCTTTGGCCTTCGATGGTCTTGGCCAGGTGCGGGCGGATCCACTTGCCGCGGTTGGCCATCAGCGCCACCGATTGAGCCAGTTGCAGCGGCGTTGCCTGCATGTACCCCTGACCGATACCGAGGATCAGCGTTTCCCCCGGGTACCAGGCCTGGCGGTAGCGGGCGCGCTTCCAGTCGCGGGAGGGCATCAGGCCCGCGGATTCTTCGAACATGTCCAGCGCCACACGCTGGCCAAAACCGAAGCGACTCATGTAGTCATGCAGACGATCGATCCCCATCTTGTGGGCAAGATCGTAGAAGTAGGTGTCATTTGACCGCATTATCGCGGTTTCCATGTTCACCCAGCCGTCACCGGAACGGTTCCAGTTGCGGTATTTGTGGTCGTAGTTCGGCAGTTGGTAGAAGCCCGGATCGAAGACTCGCGAAGCCGGCGTCACCACCCCCGAGTCCAGGCCGGAGACCGCCACCATCGGTTTGATGGTCGAACCTGGCGGGTAGAGGCCCCGCAACACGCGGTTGTACAAGGGTCTGTCAATGGAATCGCGCAGCTCGGCGTAAGCCTTGAAGCTGATGCCGGTGACGAACGGGTTCGGGTCGAAGCTCGGCTGACTGACCATCGCCAGTACGTCGCCGCTGGACGGCTCGATGGCGACGATGGCACCACGACGCCCCGCCAGGGCCTGCTCGGCGGCCTCCTGCAGACGCACGTCGAGGGTCAGCACCAGGTCCTTTCCAGGTTTCGGGTCGGTGCGCTTGAGCACGCGCAGTACGCGGCCGCGAGCGTTGGTTTCGACTTCTTCGTAACCCACCTCGCCATGCAGCTGGTCTTCGTAGAAGCGCTCGATCCCGGTCTTGCCGATATGGTGGGTGCCGCTGTAGTTGACCGGATCGAGCTGCTTCAGCTCTTTCTCATTGATGCGGCCGACATAACCCACCGAGTGGGCAAAGTGCGCGCCCTGCGGATAGTGCCGCACCAACTGCGCCACCACTTCTACGCCGGGCAGGCGGAATTGGTTCACCGCCACTCGGGCGATCTGCTCTTCGGTCAGTTCAAAAAGGATAGGCACCGGCTCGAACGGCCGCCGCCCCTGCCTCATGCGCTTCTCGAACAGGGCACGGTCATCCGGTGTCAGCTGCAGCACTTCGACAATCACATCGAGCGTTGCTTTCCAGTCGCCAGCCCGCTCGCGGGTAACGCTGAGACTGAAACTGGGCCGGTTGTCGGCGATGATTACGCCATTGCGATCGAAAATCAGCCCACGGGTGGGCGGTATCGGCTGCACGTGGACGCGATTGTTCTCGGAAAGGGTCGAGTGGTACTCGTACTGGATCACCTGCAGGTAATAAAGACGGGCAATCAGCACGCAAGTCAGCAACAGCACTGCCACGGCGCCCACGATCACGCGCTGACGCACCAGGCGGGCATCTTTCTCGTGGTCTTTCAGGCGGATCGGTTGCGGCATGGACAGGGTTTACTTGTGATAAGGGTGGCCGGACAGCACAGTCCAGGCACGGTAGATCTGTTCACCAACAAGGATGCGGACCAGCGGATGCGGCAACGTCAGCGGCGACAGCGACCAGCGCTGCTCGCTACGGACGCAGACCTCCGGCGCCAGCCCTTCCGGGCCGCCGACCATCAGGTTGACAGTGCGCGAATCCAGGCGCCAGCGGTCCAGTTCAACCGCCAGTTGCTCGGTGCTCCAGGGTCGACCTTCGACTTCCAGGGTGACAATGCGTTCCCCCGGCTGCACTTTGGCCAGCATCGCCTCGCCTTCCTGGCGGATCATCCGCGCCACGTCGGCATTCTTGCCGCGCGTGGTCAGGGGAATTTCCACCAGTTCCAGGCTGAGCTCGGACGGCAGGCGTTTGACGTACTCCTGCCATCCCTCTTCCACCCAGCGCGGCATCCGCGTACCAACAGCAATCAGACGTAGACGCAAGGGATGCCCCGCTTACTCGTGGCTGTGGTGGGCGCGGCTCTGCTCGGCACCCTGCCACAGGCGCTCCAGGTCGTAGAACTGGCGGGTGGCGACCTGCATCACATGCACCACCACGTCGCCCAGGTCCAGCAGGGCCCACTCGCCGCCGTCCAGGCCTTCGCTACCCAGCGCGCGGACGCCTTGCTCCTTGACCTTCTCCAGCACGTTTTCGGCCAGGGATTTGACATGACGGCCAGAGGTACCGCTGGCGATCACCATGAAGTCGGTGATGCTGGTCTTGCCACGCACGTCGATGGTGGTGATTTCCTGACCTTTCAGGTCTTCCAGGGCCGCAATGGCGACCTTGACGAGTTCTTCGTTTTGCATCGGGTTCAACTACCTCAGTGAATCAGTTCGACGCACGGTACAAGTCGTGCGCATGGATATAGGCCAATACGGCGTCGGGCACGAGAAAGCGCACCGAGCGCCCCTCCCCCAGCAATTGGCGAATCTGGGTGGCGGAAATCGCCAGGGGCGTCTGCCAGACAAAGGCGATCTGCCCGGCAGGCCCCTGCAGGGAATGCGGATCGACCGCGCTGCGTGCGGCCAACAGGTCACGCAGGGTTTCCGGCGCCTCGCTGTCGGCGTCCGGACGCTGCAGGACCAGGATGTGGCAATGGTCCAGCAGCTCGCCCCAACGGTGCCAGCTCGGCAGACCGCAGAACGCGTCCCAGCCGACCAGCAGGAACAATTGATCTTCGGCATCCAGCTCGGCGCGCAGGGACTCCAGCGTTTCGATGGTCCAGGATGGCCGCTCGCGCTTGAGCTCGCGATCATCCACTGCCAATGGCGCGACACCTGTCACTGCCAGCTGCACCATCGCCAGGCGCTGGGATGCCGACACCTGAGGTGTTTCCCGGTGCGGCGGGCGCGCACTGGGAATCAGGCGCAACTCGTCGAAACCGAATTGCTCGGCCACTTCAACGGCACTCCGCAGGTGGCCGATATGCACGGGATCGAAGGTGCCGCCGAAGAGGCCGATGCGCTTGCCCATCAGGTGCGTACGTGACCGTCGCCGAAGACCACATACTTCTCGCTGGTCAGGCCTTCCAGACCGACCGGGCCACGGGCGTGCAGCTTGTCGGTGGAAATGCCGATCTCAGCGCCCAGGCCGTACTCGAAACCATCGGCAAAGCGGGTCGAGGCGTTGACCATCACCGAAGCGGAATCCACCTCGGTGAGGAAGCGCCGCGCATCGCTGAAGTTCTCGGTGATGATGGCGTCGGTGTGCTGCGAGCCGTAGGCATTGATGTGCTCGATGGCCTGGTCCAGGCCGTCGACGATGCGGATCGAGAGGATGGGCGCGTTGTACTCGGTGCGCCAGTCTTCCTCGGTCGCTTCCAGCACATCATTGCCCAGCAGCGCACGAGTGGCGGCGTCACCGCGCAGTTCAACACCCTTGTCGCGGTAGATGGCGGCCAGCGGCGGCAGCACGCGTGCGGCGATGCCGGCATGCACCAGTAGGGTTTCCATGGTGTTGCACGGCGCGTAACGCTGGGTCTTGGCGTTATCGGCCACGCGAATGGCCTTGTCGAGATCGGCGGCAATGTCGATGTAGACGTGGCAGATGCCGTCCAGGTGCTTGATCACCGGCACCTTGGCCTCGCGGCTGATGCGTTCGATCAGGCCCTTGCCACCGCGCGGAACGATCACGTCCACGTATTCCGGCATGCTGATCAGCGCGCCAACGGCGGCACGGTCGGTGGTTTCCACCACTTGCACCAGCTCGCTCGGCAGGCCGGCTTCAGCCAGGCCCTTCTGGATGCAGATGGCAATCGCCTGGTTGGAATGGATCGCCTCGGAACCGCCGCGCAGGATGGTGGCGTTGCCGGACTTAAGGCAAAGGCTGGCGGCATCGATGGTCACGTTCGGCCGCGACTCGTAGATGATCCCGATCACACCCAGCGGCACGCGCATCTTGCCCACCTGGATGCCGGACGGCAGATAGCGCATGTCGCGGATCTCGCCGATGGGGTCCGGCAGGGTGGCGACCTGGCGCAGGCCCTCGATCATGTCGTCGATGCGTGCCGGGGTCAGTGCCAGGCGGTCGAGCATGGCGGGGTCAAGGCCATTGGCGCGGCCGTTGGCCAGGTCCTGCTCATTGGCGGCGGTCAGCTCGGCACGAGCTGCATCCAGGGCATCGGCGGCAGCCAGCAGGGCGCGGTTCTTCTGCGCGGTGCTGGCGCGGGCGGCCACACGCGAGGCGGCGCGGGCGGCGCGGCCAAGGCGGGTCATGTAATCGAGAACGGACTCGGTCATGGTCTCGGGTTCTGGCGAAAGGAAAGCGGCTGATTATAGCGGTCGCGCTCGCCCGCGCCCAGCGGCGCCGGGCGGATGGTAGACAGGTCATTCCACGGGCCTTACCGGTAACGGTGCAGGCCGCGGCCCAGGCGGGCCGCGGCTGGGACGGTGACACCCGGAAAACACGCCCGCCCGAAGGTTGGGTAAACAAAAGTGTCTCCGCTGTTTACCTTCCAATTGCAGTCGTCGCAGAAGAACAAGAAGCGCCCCGGCGCCGGAGAATCCGCCATGCGTTACCAGACCGACTTCGCCGCCCAACAACTGGCCGACGCGCCCCGCACCATCCAGATCGGCCCCTGGACCCTGCACTATCAGGCCTTTTCGCAGCACGTTACGGACAAGCGCGAACCCATATTGATGCTTGGCGGCGCCTTCCAGAGCTTCCGCTCCTTCGGTGCCGAGGTGCAGGAGCTGCTGCCGCGCCACCCGGTGGTCCTCCTCGACCTGCCGAGCCAGGGCGGCAATCTGCAACTCGCGCCGGAGCTCTCTCTTGAACAACTGGCCGACCTGATCGCCGCCTTTGCCGAAGAATTCCAACTGCCGCCGCTGATGCCC
This sequence comes from Pseudomonas sp. D(2018), assembly GCF_005502555.1. Lineage (NCBI taxonomy): Bacteria > Pseudomonadati > Pseudomonadota > Gammaproteobacteria > Pseudomonadales > Pseudomonadaceae > Pseudomonas > Pseudomonas sp. D(2018). Next base: position 62,275 of record NZ_SCOK01000002.1, on the reverse strand, counting down.
ATTGGCTTGTCCTATGGCTCGGCCCTGGCGGCATTGTTCGCGGTACGCCATCCGCAACGCTGCGCACGCTTATTGCTCGCGGGGATCACCGCATTCGGCCGTCCTGGCGCCCGGCGCATGCTGGAAGAAGGACTCGAACTGCTGTCCGAGGGCCAGGTGCTGCACTTCGCCCAAGGCGCCCTGACCGGTTTGATCAACCCGTTGCGCCTGGAGGAAACCGGCATCTCGCTGGTGTTCCGAAAGGCTCTTTTGCGGCAGATGCAGCGCCTTTCACCGCTGGAACTCGAACGTTACCGGCAGAACAGCCGCCGTCTGCTGGACTTCTCCGGCTTCGATCACCACCCAGCCTGCCCTACCCTGGTCCTGGCCGGCGAATACGATCATTTCACCCAGCCCTGGGAACATGCTGGCTTTGCCGCCGCCTGCGCCGATGCCGACTGCGCCCTTATCCACAACGGCGATCACCTGGCCCAGTTCGAACAACGCGAAGCCTGCGCCAGCTTCTATCGCCCCTTTCTCCAGGGCGTAGCCTTGCCGCTGGCGAACCCCGGCGCGACCCGCCTGGCACGCAACCGCCTGGATCACCTGGAACGACGCCAGGAGGCACGCGTAGCACCACTGAACCGGCGCGGCCGACTGCTGCATGCCGAGGCTGGCGAGTTCCATGTGGAGGTCAGCGAACTGGGCTTCTTTGGCGGGCTGGTGCGCGGCGAACTGCCGACCGATCTACCGAATCGGGGCTGGCGACTGCAAGCTGGCGACCTGCCGTCGCTGGATGCGCTTCCCTTGCGCCATGAAGGCGATAGCCTGGCCCTGGTCTTTCCCCACACCGACGCGCAGGCCAGCGACGCGCTGGCATCCCAGGTGGTCCAAACGGAACCACGGGCGGTGGCCTATGCCTGAGACATCAGGTACGAGCTTCCACCACCCGCACCAGCGCAGGCCAGGCATCCAGCGGGGCCGACTCAAGCTCCTTCGGGTCATGCACATTCACCTTGCCGAAACCACAGCCTTCGAACCCCTCGACTATGGCGGCGTCTCCCCGGTAGTGCAGGTAGTACCGGCCCCGGGTCAGACGGCCGACGAGGTCGATGCCCCAACGCAACTGACGGTAACGCGGATGCTCGCGCAGGTCGGGATAGAGGTCAGTGAGGTAAGTGGCCGATGGGAACTGGCGCAATTGCGTTGCCAGCCGGCTCCAGAAGGCCTCTATCACCGGCAGCTCGAAGTAGTTCACCAGCCCTTCGGTGATGACCAGCACCGGCTCGTCACGATTCAGCCCGGAGAACAGTGCCTGCAGGTCGTTCGCGTCCTGTTCGGCGAGGATATCCACAGGGCGCACCTGATGCCGTGAATCCAGCCAGCCTTCCTCGTGCAACAGCAGGCGCTTGCGGGCGGCCATGGGCGGCAGGTCGGCCTCCAGGTAACGCAGCTCCGGGTAGCGGGAGCAAAAACGCCGCCCCCGAGGAGACAGGCCGCAGGCAATCTCCACCACCTGGCGCACGCCACGCTGCTCGATGGCCTCGCGCAACAAAGCATCGATCAGCAGGTGACGCTGCAGGAGGAAACGCTCGACATCCAGCCCGAACGCCACCCGCGCCCCCCAACTGATGGGCGTCAGCACGCCATGGGCAAATCGCCCAAATGAAGTGACGAAAGGCTCTTCGGCCAAGTGGTGGCGATACCACACGTAACCGGTGTAGTGCGCACTGGGGGTGATGTGGGCACTGTCAAGACGGGCAGCTCGGGACATGGCAACGGGCTCTTGTTATTTTGCGTGACGATTCCGACGCCGGCGTTCAGCTTCGGCTCAGCATGCTTCCGTATAATCGCGAGCCTATTCCGACCCGTGACCCTGCGACAGCCCCATGTCCCGCGATCCCATCCTAAGTTTGCCCTGGCCCGGCGCCCGTCCACTGCCCGACGCCTTCTTCGACCGCGACGCCCAGCACGTCGCGCGGGAACTGCTGGGCAAAGTCATCCGTCACCGGGTCGACGGGCGCTGGTTGTCGGCACGCATCATCGAAACCGAGGCCTATTACCTGGTGGACAAGGGCAGCCACGCATCCCTCGGCTACACCAACAAGCGCCGCGCGCTGTTCCTCGATGGCGGACACATCTATATGTATTACGCCCGTGGCGGCGACTCACTGAACTTCAGCGCCCATGGCGCCGGTAACGCGGTGCTGATCAAATCCGGCCACCCGTGGGTCGACGCCATTTCCCCCGCCGACGCCCTGGCCACCATGCAACACAACAACCCCGACGCCCAGGGCCAGGCGCGCCCGGCCGAACGCCTCTGCGCCGGCCAGACCCTGCTGTGCAAGGCTCTCGGCCTCAAGGTACCGGTCTGGGACGGCCAGCGCTTCGACTGGCAACGCCTGTTCGTCGAAGACGTTGGCGAGCGCCCGACACGCATCATCCAGACCGCGCGCCTGGGCATTCCCCACGGCCGCGATGAACACCTGCCCTACCGCTTCGTCGATGCTGCCTACGCCCGCCATTGCTCGCGCAACCCACTGCGCCGCGGACAGGTCGAAGGACGCGACTACCTGCTGATCGAGGACAAACACCCATGAGTCAATGGTTCGACCAGGTCACCACCTGGCTAGGCGCCAACCCGGAATGGCTGGGCCTGGCGATCTTCCTGATCGCCTGCATCGAGTGCCTGGCCATCGCCGGCATTGTGGTGCCCGGCGTCGCCCTGCTGTTTGCCGTCGGCGTGATGGCCGGCAGCGGCGCCCTGGAACTCTGGGAAACCCTGCTCCTGGCCTACACCGGCGGCCTGCTGGGCGACCTGATTTCCTACGGCCTGGGCCGGCGTTTCCACCAGAACATCCGCGGGCTACCGCTGCTGCGCGACCACCCGGAGTGGATCAGCGGCGCGGAGAATTACTTTCAGCGATACGGCGTCGCCAGCCTGCTGGTGGGCCGTTACATCGGCCCGCTGCGTCCCATGTTGCCGATGGTGGCCGGCATGCTCGACATGCCCTTCCCGCGCTTCATTGCCGTCAGCATGCTCGCCGCCGCCGGCTGGGCGGTGGCCTACCTCCTGCCCGGCTGGGCCACGGGTGCGGCCCTGCGTCTGCCGCTGCCGGAGGGTTTCTGGGGCGAAGCGGGGGTGGTGATTGTCGTGGTACTGGCCATGCTCGGGCTGATCGTTCACAGCACCCTGCGCGAGAAACGCTCGGCCAATCCACTGGCGGCTGGGCTCTGCCTGCTGGCCCTGGCCGCCCTGCTGATCGGCTGGCCACATCTGCAAGCGCTGGATCAGGGGCTGATGTCTCTGGTCCAGGAACAGCGTCACACCAGCCTGGACCAACTGATGGTGCTGGTCACCCGCGTGGGCGACTTCAAGACCCAGCTCCTTGCCGGCGCCTTGCTCGCGACCTTGCTGCTGGTACTGCGTCAATGGCGCCCGGCCTGCTTCGCCATCGGCACCCTGGTGACCACGGCACTGGCCAACACCGGACTCAAGCATCTCTTTGCGCGGGCTCGGCCGGAGGTTCTCGCCGAGCCGCTGAACACTTTCAGCTTCCCCAGCGGGCACAGCTCAGCGGCCTTCGCCTTCTTCCTGGTGCTGGGCATTCTCGCTGGCCGCGGCCAGCCCGGGAGACTACGCCTGACCTGGCTCCTGCTGGCCAGCCTGCCGGCCCTGGCCATCGCCCTGTCTCGGGTCTATCTCGGCGTGCACTGGCCCACGGACATCCTCGCCGGCGGTCTGCTGGCAGGCGGAATCGCGGCCGCCGGGCTGGCGCTGATGCAACGCGCGGCGCCCCTGACGGCCATGAACCCACGTGTATGGGTGCTGATCCTGCCAGCCTGCCTGGCCCTGTTGGGCGGCATCGCAACCTGGGCCCTGCCGGATGCGCTGGCGCGCTACAGCTATTGAGGGACAGGCAAGCGCCTAAGCGATGGACTCACCCTGCAACTGGTCCAGCAAGCCCTGGAGGAAGTCCAGGCGCTCAACGGGATCGGCCAGGGTCAGCAGGTGCAGTTTTTCCTTGATGTGGAACGGCAACAGGTACGACAGCTGGTTAGCCAACGCCTGTTGCCCTTCCACCACTCCGCCCATGCCCAGCCCCTGGACCATGGGATGCTCGGCCAGGGCATTGAGCAATGCCGCCAGGTCAGCATGTTCCGGACGCAGCGGCCGCTCGGGCTCATCATCCAGCCACTCCACCTCGGCGAGGGTCAACTGATCACGTAGCACCTCCGCCTTGCCGACGTGGAAACGCCGGCCGCCCTCTACGCGGATGCCCAGCAAGCCGTTGGGGCGCTGCTGCCAGTCGCGGATCAACGCTTCGCAACCGATGGCAGCGAAGCGGCTGGCCGCCTCGCCGACCTCCTGGCCTTCGAGAATGCAGACCACGCCGAAGCCCTCGCCCTGCTTCATGCAGCGCCCGATCATGTCCAGGTAGCGTGCTTCGAATATCTGCAGGTCAAGCGCGCAGCCCGGAAACAGCACAGTGTTGAGCGGAAACAACGGCAACTTCATGCATCGACCTCAAGCAATCATGGCAACGACGAGCGGCAGCAATACCGCAGTGGCAACGCCCATCAGGCTCATTGCCAGGGCGGCGAAAGCACCGCACTCCTCGCCTTCCTGCAATGCCCGCGCAGTACCCACGGCATGGGCAGTGAGCCCCAGTGCCATGCCCTGGGCAGCGGGATGACGCACGCCACAGCGGCGCAGCAGTTCCGGTCCGAGGATCGCGCCCAGCACGCCGGTGATCAGCACGAACACGGCCGCCAGGGCCGCTACCCCACCGAGCTGCTCGGCCACCAGCATCGCGATGGGCGAAGTCACCGACTTCGGCAACAGCGTCATCAGCACCATGCGCTCGGTGCCGAACCACCAGCCCAGCGCAGCTACCGACAGCGTAGCGAAGAGCCCGCCGAACACCAGCGTCAGCAGGGTTGGCCAGAACAACTGGCGAATCCGCCGCAGGTTGAGAAATAGCGGCACCGCCAACGCCACGGTGGCCGGGCCGAGGAAGACCGTCAGCAACTGGGTGCTCTCACGGTATTCCTGATAGCTGATGCCGAAGGCCAGCAGCACGCCGATCAGCAGCAACATGGACAGCAGCACCGGCTGCAAGAACACCCAGCGGGTCTTCTCGTAGGCGGCCAGGGCCAGTTGGTACGCCGCCAGGGTCACGCCGAAACCGAACAACGGATGGTGCACCACCGCCTGCACCGCGGCTTGCCAGTCGAGGTTCATGCGTCCTCCCGGCGGCGCACCTGGCGATCGATCAGCTTCTGCATCAACCAGCCGCAGAAGAGGAACGCCGCCAGCAGCGACAGCACCAGAGCGCCGGCTATGGCCCAGAAGTCCGCCCAGATGGCCTGGGCATAAACCATCACGCCCACCGCCGGCGGCACCAGCAGCAGCGGCAGGTATCGCAACAGGCTGCTGGCGGCCAGGCTCAGAGGCTCGCTCACCTCGCCACGCACCAGTAAATAGAGAAAGAGCAGCACCAGGCCGATGATGGGCCCGGGCAGCATGGACAGGAACAGGGCATTGAGCCCGCTACCGATCAGCTGGAACAGCACCAGCAAGGTCAGTCCGCGCAACAGCATGAAAATCTCCATGGGTCAGGTCCGGTCGGGCGGGCTTCGGCCGGGACGGGGCATTATAGGCTTGCCTGCCCTCACGCTATAACCCGCCATTCGCAGGGGGCATGCCGTCTTGACCGGGCCCGCCCGACATGCTGATCTACGCCCTGCACGCAAGGGAGGGGCAAAGCCCCCGGATTACAAAAATTACAACACTGCATCCACGGAGGATGACGCATGGCGTTCGTACCAGTAGCTGAACTGAAGAACTACGTTGGCAAGGAACTGGGCCACTCGGACTGGGTGACCATTGACCAGAACCGCATCAACCAGTTCGCCGAGTGCACCGAAGACCACCAGTTCATCCATGTCGACCCGGAGCGCGCCAAGCAGACGCCCTTCGGCTCCACCATCGCCCACGGCTTCCTCAGCCTGTCGCTGATTCCCAAGTTGATCGACGGCCTGCTGGTCCTGCCCGAAGGCGTGAAGATGGTGGTCAACTACGGCCTGGACACAGTGCGCTTCATCCAGCCGGTGAAGGTGGACTCCCGCGTGCGACTGGCCGTGAAGGTCATCGACATCACCGAGAAGAACCCCGGCCAGTGGCTGATCAAAGCCCTCTGCACCCTCGAAATCGAAGGCCAGCAGAAGCCCGCCTACATCGCCGAATCCCTGAGCCTCTGCTTCGTCTGAGCCAGAGACCAACGGTAAAAAAGCCCGCAATCGCGGGCTTTTTTGCGCCACACTGAAAGGCAGATGCTTGGACAAGGACACCCAATGAAACCGCTTCTGCCCCTGACCCTCGCCCTGCTGCTCACGGCCTGCGGAGAGGGAGAGCCACTGACCCCGCCGGACGCCCGCCTGCCGGACGGCTCCCGTTATCGCGGCGAACTGGTCAACGGTCTACTGCAGGGGCCTGGGCGCCTGGATTACAACAACGGCACCTGGTTCGAAGGTCAGTTCAAGGACGGCCAGCCGGAAGGTCGGGGCGAATGGCACGGCCCCAACGGCCTGGTCTATTCCGGCGAATTCAAGGCCGGCCTGTTTCACGGCCAAGGGCGCCTCGGCTACGGCAATGGCACCACCTACGAAGGCGGTTTCGCCCGCAACCAGTTCGATGGCGAAGGCACCCTGCGCCAGGGTGACGTGACCTATCGCGGCCAGTTCCGCAACGACAAGTACCAAGGCTTCGGCAGCCTCGAATGGCCAGACGGCAGCAACTACCAGGGCCTGTTCCGCGCCGGTCAGCCGGACGGCGAAGGCGTTCGTACCGACGAGGCTGGCAACCGCTTCAGCGGACGCTTCAAGAAGGGACAACTGCAAGGACAGGGCGCCTACCAGGGCGAAGACGGCTCCCACTACATCGGCGAATTCAAGAACAGCCTGTTCGACGGCAAGGGGCGTTTCACCAGTGCTGATGGCGATGTCTGGAGCGGTACCTTCAAGGAAGGCAACCTGATTGGCCAGGGCGAGTTCATCGGTGCCGATGGCAGCCATTACCAGGGTCACTTCCGGCACTGGCGCTACCAGGGCGAGGGCACGCTGTCGCTGGCCGACGGCAGCCGCTACCACGGCCATTTCAACGACGGGCTCTACAGCGGCATCGGCAGCCTGACTCAATCGGATGGCAAGCTTGAGACCGGCATCTGGCAGGACGGCACTCGCATCCGCGACGAACAGGGCAAGGCCCTGCCTAATCCCCTGGAACTCGGCCTGCTGGCCCAGGGCCGCTTGCTCGATCAGGCGATCGACGCGCTGCCGGCCTCCACGCCTGCGGTGGAGCTCTATTCCATCATGCTCGCCGGCGACGGTCGTCAGAGCGTGTTCCTGCGTGAAGTGGACTACGTCTCCAAACTCCTGGCCGAACGCTTCGGCGCCCACGGCCAGATCAACCTGGTCAACCACCGCGAACACATGGCCAACCGCCCCCTGGCCACCCGCGAAAGCCTGTCCCGCTCGATCCAGGCCGTCGCCAGGCGAAGTGGCCCGGAAGACCTCGTCTTCATCTACCTGACCAGCCACGGCTCACCGACCCACGAACTGGCCCTGGAGCAACCCGGCCTCCAGCTCGGCCACCTGCCGGCGCAGGAACTTGCCGACCTGCTTGCTCCCCTCAAGGACAGGTACAAGGTGCTGGTGATCTCCGCCTGCTACTCCGGCGGCTTCATTCCACCGTTGAAGGACGAGAAGACCCTGATCATGACGGCGGCCCGCTCCGACCGCGTGTCCTTTGGCTGCTCCGAGGAGAGCGACTTCACCTACTTCGGGCGCGCCCTGTTCGCCGACGCCTTCAGCGAGACGGACGATCTGGAACGTGCATTCGGAATCGCCAAGGAGAAAGTCGCCGAGCGCGAGAAGGCCGACGACTTCGAAGCCTCGGAACCGCAGATCTGGGCTCCCAAGGCCGTCACTGCCCGCTGGCGCGCACTACGCGAGCATCAGGCGGAGCAGGCTCTGACGGCCCAAAGCGCCGCGAACCCCGACAAAACCGTGCGTAGCCACTAAGCTCAGCGTGTATCAGCGGAGAAACAGCATGCATTTGACGCCCCAGCACATACTGCTCGCCGGCGCCACTGGTCTGACCGGCGAGCACCTGCTTGACCGGCTACTCAACGAACCCACGGTCGCCCGAGTCCTGGCGCCGACCCGTCGCCCACTGGCCGAGCACCCGCACCTGAAGAACCCTGTCGGTCCGCTGGCCGAACTGCTGCCGCAGCTGGAAGACCGGGTTGACGTCGCCTTCTGCTGCCTGGGCAGTACCATTCGCCAGGCCGGCTCCCAGGAAGCCTTTCGCGCGGTGGACCTGGAGCTGGTCCTGGACGTCGCCCGGCGCGCCCGTGAACTGGGCGCACGGCACTTCATCGTGATCAGCGCGGTAGGCGCCAATCGCACATCCTCGATCTTCTACAACAAGGTCAAGGGCGAGATGGAAGAAGCCCTCAAAGCCATGGACTGGCCGCAGCTGACCATCGCCCGCCCCTCACTGCTATTGGGGCCGCGTAGCGAGTTCCGCCTCGGCGAACGCCTGGCCGCGGCCTTCATGCGATGGCTGCCGGGAAAATACCGCGGCATCGGCGTCTGCACGCTGGCCCGTGCGCTCTGGCGTCTGGCGCTCGAAGAAGAAGACGGCGTACGCATCATCGAGTCGGATGAGTTGCGCCGCCTCGGTCGTTGACGACGACCTGTGATTGGCCGAAATCCCCGCGCCCCGCATGAAGCCCGCTGCTAAGGTGAGCGAGATCACTCACCGTCGAGAACCGTCATGGGCCTCTATGATCGCTACGTCCTGCCACGCCTGATCGACTTCGCCTGCGGAATGGGGCACGTCATGAAGACCCGTTCCCTGGTGGTGCCTTGTGCCGAAGGGCACGTACTGGAGATCGGCATCGGTACCGGCCTGAACCTCGCCTTCTACGACCCGACCCGGGTCAGCCGGGTGACCGGCGTAGACCCTGCCGCACAGATGCAGGCCCTGGCACGTCGACGTGCAGAGGCCATTGCCATCCCGGTGGAGACCATCGCCCTGGAACTCGGAGAGATCCAGGCCGCCGACGCCAGCTTCGACAGCATCGTCTGCACCTTCACCCTCTGCACGATTCCCGATGCCCTGGCCGCCCTGGGCGAAATGCGCCGCGTGCTCAAACCCGGCGGGCGCCTGCACTTCGCCGAACACGGGCTGGCGCCGGATCTTTCCGTGGTTCGCTGGCAGCACCGGCTCACCCCGCTGTGGAAGCCGTTGGCTGGCGGCTGTCACCTCGACCGCGACATTCCGCGCCTGATCGAAGCCGGCGGTTTCAAGATCGGCGAACTGCACAGCAGCTACCTGCCGGGCCCGCGCCCCATGACATTCGTCCATCGCGGATGGGCGGATTGACCACTGCCCCAGCGTTCAGGTTAGCCTTGCCCCCTTGCTAGCGAATGCGAACCCCAGCCATGCGTACCCTCACCACCCTGCTCGGCAACAGCCAGAAACTCGACGGCGGCGCCATGTTCGGCAATGCCCCTCGCGCGCTCTGGGAGCGCTGGATGACCCCGGACGCCGAGCACCGCATCGACCTCGGCTGTCGCGCCCTGCTGGTCCAGGACAACGGCCGCAACATCCTGGTCGAAACCGGCATCGGCGCCTTCTTCTCCCCTGAACTGAAGCAACGCTTCGGCGTCCAGGAAGCGCGCCATGTGCTGCTCGACAGCCTGGCCGAGGTGGGTCTCACCGACGCTGACATCGACGTCGTCCTGCTCACCCACCTGCACTTCGACCACGCCGGCGGCCTGCTCGCCCCCTGGGAAGACGGCCAGCCCGCGCGCCTGCTATTCCCCAAGGCGCGCTTCGTTACGGGCCGACGTCAGTGGGATCGGGCCTGCAAGCCTCACGCCCGTGACCGCGCCTCCTACATTCCGGAATTGCTCGAGCTGCTGGAAAGCAGCGGTCGCCTGGAGCTGATCGAGGAAGGTGGCAGCAGCGACACCCTCGGTTCCGGCTGGCGCTTCCACTGGAGCGACGGCCACACGCCCGGTCAGCTTCTGCCGGAAGTGGATATGCCCGACGGCCCGGTGCTGTTCAGCGGCGACCTGATTCCCGGCGCGCCCTGGGTACACCTGCCCATCACCATGGGCTACGACCGCTTCCCCGAAGGTCTGATCGAAGAGAAGGAAGCCCTGCTGGCCGACCTGCTCACACGCAACGGCCGGTTGGTCTTCACCCACGACCCAGCCATCGCCATGGGCCGCGTGGTGCGTGATGCCAAGGGCCGCTACAGCCTGGCCGACAGCCTCGCCGAGGTTCGCGGGCTGGCCGCATGAAGCGACATGCAGGCGCGGTTGACGCCGGGCCAGCCGTCGACAAGGATTCGGCCTTTAGCCAGAGGGATCGCCCATGAGTCTTGAATCGGTCCGCGCCTTCTTCGCTGGAAAGGCGCCGGAAATCGACATCATCGAACTGCAGACCAGCACCGCCACCGTGGCCCTGGCGGCCGAAGCCCATGGTGTCGAGCCCGGCCGAATCGCCAAGACCCTGGCTTTCCGAGTCGGAGAAGACGCCGTGCTGGTGGTCGCCCGCGGCGACGCGCGCATCGATAACCGCAAGTTCAAGGAAACCTTCGGCGCCAAGGCCAAGATGCTCGACGCTGAAACGGTAGAAGCGCTTACCAGCCACCCGGTTGGCGGCGTCTGCCCGTTCGGCCTCGCCACCCCGCTGCCGGTCTACTGCGACCGTTCCCTGCAGGCCTTCGATGAAGTGGTGCCGGCGGCTGGCGCGGTGCACAGCGCGGTACGTATCGCCCCGGCGTACATGGCCGAACTGGTGGAAGCCCAATGGGTGGATGTCTGCCAGGAGCCGGGCTGAATCACGAGCGGCAACCGCTCTTGTGGGGGCGAATTCATTCGCCAAGGGATGCGCAGCATCCCCCTGCAAACCCAAGGGCCGAGCCTACGGCCCGGTTGGCGAATGAATTGGCCCCCACAGGTTTACGGCTCAATACCCACCAGTAACGCCCAGCGTCACGCCCAGCTCCGCCGCCACCGAGAAGGGCAGCAGCAGCGTGTCCAGCAAGGCGCTGGCGGGCAGGTCGAGGGCGGGATACTTCGGCGGCAAGGCGCCGAAGCGGTCCATCGGGCAGCAACCGCCATGGAGCGAATACCAGTCCAGGCGGGTGCCCGAATAAATGATCGGCGCCCCCGGTTTGGCCGCGTTTAGGGTGCCGACGCTGGCACAGCCCTGCAACAGCGCCAATGCCAGCAAGGTCGAAGCGAGGCGCCTAGTCATCGACGCCCTGATGGTGCTCACCCCAGCGCGGCAGCATGTCCTGCGGGATATCCAGCAGATTGAGAATGCGTGCCACCACGAAGTCCACCAGGTCATCGATGGTCTGCGGCTGGTGATAGAAGCCCGGCGAGGCCGGCACGATCACCGCACCGAGATTGGACAGCTTGAGCATGTTCTCCAGATGGATGCTGGAGTACGGCGCCTCGCGCGGTACCAGAATCAACTGGCGACGCTCCTTCAGGGTCACATCGGCCGCGCGTTCGATCAGGTTGTTGCAGGCGCCGGTGGCGATGGCCGACAGCGTACCGGTGGAGCACGGCACCACCACCATGGCGGCGGGCGCACCGGAGCCGGAGGCCACCGGGGACATCCAGTCTTCCTTGCCGTAACAACGGATCTGCCCCGGCCCCGCGCCGGTGTATTCGCTGAGGAAGGCCTGCATGGCCTGGGGCTTGGCCGGCAGGGTGACGTCAGTCTCGGTGGCCATCACCAGCTGCGCCGCCTTGGAAATCAGGAAGTGCACCTCGCGGTCTTCCTGGATCAGGCAGTCCAGCAGGCGCAGGCCGTACTGGGCGCCGGAAGCGCCAGTCATCGCCAGGGTGATGCGGGAGGGTCCGGTCATCGCCAGTTCCTTAATCTTCCAGGGCCTTGGCCAGCTTGCCATGCAGGCCGCCGAAACCGCCGTTGCTCATGATCACCACCTGGGTGCCCGGGCGCGCCAGCACCTTGATCTCGGCAATGATGCTCTCCAGCGAGGTGCAGACCTGCGCCGGCACCGGGCAGGCCATGGCGGTAGCCGCCAGGTCCCAGCCGAGGTTCGGCGGCGCGTACCAGAACACCTGGTCAGCCAACTTCACCGACTCCGGCAGGCCGTCGCGGTGCGCGCCGAGCTTCATGGAGTTGGAACGCGGTTCGATCACCGCAATCACCGGAGCGTCGCCGACGCGCTTACGCAGGCCATCGAGGGTGGTGGCGATGGCGGTGGGGTGGTGCGCGAAGTCGTCATAAAGGGTCACGCCTTTCACCTCGGCGACCTTCTCCATGCGCCGCTTGACGCTCTTGAAGGCACTCAGCGCAGCCACGCCCAGTTCTGGAACCACGCCGACATGACGAGCAGCGGCCAGGGTAGCCAGGGCATTGGCGACGTTGTGCTGGCCGGTCAGCTCCCAATCCACGGTGCCGGCCACCTGGCCTTCGAACAGTACCTCGAAGCGCGAGCCGTCCTCGGCCAGCAGACGGGCCTGCCACTGGCCGCCTTCGCCGGTGGTTTGCACCGGGGTCCAGCAGCCCATGTCCAGCACGCGCTTGAGGGCGATTTCGGAAGTGGGATGGATGATCAGGCCCTCGCCAGGAATGGTCCGCACCAGATGGTGGAACTGCCGCTCGATGGCAGCGAGGTCGGGGAAGATGTCCGCGTGATCGAACTCCAGATTGTTCAGGATTGCGGTACGTGGGCGGTAATGGACGAATTTGGAGCGTTTGTCGAAGAAGGCGCTGTCGTATTCGTCAGCTTCGACCACGAAGAACGGCGTGCCGCCCAGGCGCGCGGAAATGCCGAAGTTCTGTGGCACACCACCGATCAGGAAGCCCGGGCTCATACCGGCATGCTCCAGCACCCAGGCCAGCATGCTGCTGGTGGTGGTCTTGCCATGGGTGCCCGCCGCAGCCAGTACCCAGCGCCCTTGCAGCACGTGGTCAGCCAGCCACTGCGGGCCGGAAACGTAGGGTAGCCCCTTGTTCAGCACGTGCTCCACGGCGGGGTTGCCACGGGACAGCGCGTTGCCGACCACCACCAGGTCCGGAGCCGGTTCCAGATGCGCAGGTTCGTACCCCTGCATCAGCTCGATCCCCTGGGCCTCCAACTGGGTGCTCATGGGCGGGTAGACGTTGGCGTCGGAGCCAGTGACACGGTGGCCAAGTTCCTTGGCCAGCACCGCCAGCGAACCCATGAAGGTGCCGCAGATGCCGAGGATGTGGATATGCATGGATGACCTCTGGAAACGGGCTTGCGGAGCCCGAAAAAAACTTGTCGCAGGTTAGCACAGGGGCTTGGCGGACCTCACGGCCGCAACGGCTCGCCGTTGGACCTCGGCCCAAGGAAAAAGATCGAAGTCGTCACATCGGACGTGCCCCTGCGCGACAGCCTGACAAACAGCGCTTGCCAAGCTCCCGACATTGGCAATAGGCTGAACTGGTCTGACCGGTAATACCACAACAACAAATATTGCATTCGCCCCACGCGCCCTTCCCTCTTCGGGCCCCGCGGATGCGCCGAACGGAGACCCCCGCAATGCTACTCAAGCTCTGCTCCCGCTCGATATTCCTGCAAGTCGTGGTTGGCCTGGTAATCGGCGTGCTCTGCGGCGTCGCGCTACCGGAATTCTCCGTCCATCTCAAACCCCTGGGCGACGGCTTCATCAAGCTGATCAAGATGCTCATCGCGCTGATCGTGTTCTGCGTGGTGGTCAACGGCATTTCCGGTGCCGGCGACCTGAAGAAGGTCGGGCGCATCGGCCTGAAATCGGTGATCTACTTCGAAGTGCTGACCACCATCGCCCTGGTCCTTGGCCTGGCGGTCGCCTACGGCCTGGGCCTGGGCGCCGGCGCCAACATCGACCTGTCCAGCCTGCATGGCGCCGACGCGGCGGTCTACGGTTCGGCCACCAAGCAACTGCACGGCCCGGTGGACTTCATCCTCGGCCTGATCCCCTCCTCGGTGTTCGGCGCCTTCGCCGAGAACAACATCCTCCAGGTACTGCTGTTCGCGGTGCTCTTCGGCAGCGCCCTGAACCTGGTGGGCGAGCAGGCCAGCGGCGTGTCCCGGCTGATCGGCGAAGTCAGCCACGTGATCTTCCGCATCATGGGCATGATCGTGCGCCTGGCGCCCCTCGGCGTGTTCGGTGCGGTGGCCTTCACCACCAGCCGCTACGGTCTCGAATCCCTGAGCCACCTCGGCGCCCTGGTGGCGGTCTTCTACCTGACCTGCGCGCTCTTCGTGCTGGTGGTGCTGGGCGGCGTGCTGCGCCTGTGCGGTGTGCCGCTGATCCCGTTCATCCGCTACTTCCGCGAAGAACTGCTGATCGTCCTCGGCACCGCCTCCTCCGACGCCGTGCTGCCGCAAGTGATGCGCAAGCTGGAGCGCCTGGGCATCCGCAGCTCCACCGTGGGCCTGGTGATTCCCACCGGCTATTCCTTCAACCTCGATGGCTTCTCCATCTACCTGACCCTGGCCGTGGTGTTCATCGCCCACGCCACCGGCACGCCGCTGTCGGCCGGCGACCTGCTGACCATCCTGCTGGTGTCCCTGGTGACCTCCAAGGGCGCCCACGGCATCCCGGGCTCGGCCCTGGTGATACTCGCCGCGACCCTCACCGCGGTGCCGGCCATTCCCGCCGCCGGCCTGGTGCTGGTACTTTCGGTCGACTGGTTCATGGGCATCGGCCGGGCCCTGACCAACCTCATCGGCAACTGCGTCGCCACCGTCACCATCGCCCGCTGGGAGAGCGACATCGACATCCAGCGCGCCCAGGCGGTACTCGCGGGCGACAACGCCGACGACAAGCAGGACGGCTCCCTGCAACTGCGCACGCAACTGGCGCGGCCAGGCAAGACGGATGCCTGAGGGCGGCCGGTGCCCCGTCCGGGGCGCCGACCCGTCACAGGACCTCAATCACTAGGGAGGCTCAATGTTCTCGTCATCCAAGCGAGTCAATTCCATCGTGCAGAAGCTGCTCGAACCCATCGAGCAGGGCTTGTGGGCGGCCGGCCAGATGCTGCCGGGGCAACGCGAACTGGCCGAGCAGCTGGAAATCAGCCGGCCGAGCCTGCGCGAGGCCATCACCGTGCTGGAAACCCTCGGCGTGGTCCGCTCCCTGCCCGGCAAGGGCGTGATGGTGCTGGAGCGCCGCGGCCAGTCGCTGGACGAGGTGCGGATTCCCGTCGCCGCCAGCGCCACGGCCGAAGATGTGCTGCAACTGCGCTACGCCCTGGAGCCCTTCATCGTCGGCCTGGTGGCGCAGACGGTGGACGACAACGCCCTGAGCCAGCTGCGCCTGCTGGTACTGGACATGCGCGAGGCGGTGGAGGATCGCAACCCCACGGCGGTGGCCAGTGCCTATTCGGCCTTCCATCGCAAGCTGGTGGCCATCACCTCCAATCCGATCTTCCTCAGCGTTTCCCAGCAGATCGCTGGCGCCCTGGAGCAAAGCGAAGGCCCGGCACTGCGCGACCCGGAACACGCCGAGCAGATCCTCGAAGAACACGAAACCATCCTGCGCGCCATCCGCCGCCACGACAGCGAACTGGCCAGCCGGGCCATGCGCCAGCACATCCTCAACGAAGGCGTGCGGCTGAACCTGGACCTGCGCCTGCCCGAGGCCTGAAAGGGCGACAACGAGACCACTGCATGGGGGCACCGCCCCCCTGGAGACATCACGCGATGCAAGTCGGGAGCCCCCCCAACCCGGCCAGCGGCGAAGCCCAAGGGCAGCCGCGCGCCGCCGGCCACCTGGTCTACGAAGCGCTCTACAGCGCGATCCTCGAACGCCGCCTGGCGCCCGCCACGCGGCTGAGCAAGGAAACCCTCGGGCGCATCTTCCGCGTCAGCACCGGCACCGTGCAACGGGCCCTCACCCGGCTGGCGGACGAGGGCGCGGTGGAACTGGCGCCGAACCAGGTCGCGGCCATCGCCCGCCCCTGCGAACGCAACGCCCGGGAACTGCTGGAAGCGCGGCTGATGATCGAGTCCCAGGTGATCCGCCTGATCGGCGACCGCCTGGATGCACAGCACCTGGCGGAGCTGCGAGCGATGGTCGAGCGACAACGCCACTGCCTGGCGGTGGGCGACCACGCCGGCCTGCTCGGCCAGGCCAACCGCTTCCACCTGCGCCTCGCGGAACACGCCGGCAACCCTTGGCTGCAGAGCTTCCTGGCCAAGCTGCTGCCGCGCGCCGCGCTGAACATCGCCCTGAGCCGGGGCCGCGCCTACACCGAGGCCTCCTGCGATGAACACCAGGCGCTGCTGGACGCCCTGGAAGCGCGCGACCCGGAGCTGGCCGGCGAACTGCTGAGCCGCCACCTGCACGGGCTGTTCGCCAGGCTGCGCTTCACGCCCCCGCCCACCGAGGACCTGCGGGCCGCCTTCCAGGGCCGGCTGCGCTAGGCCCGACCTCCAAGGGAACCGGTTATGGAGAAGCTATCGCGCAGTGTCGTCCCGCAGGGCTAGAACGACGTTACCCGACGAGGCTGCGGACTTCCTGAAACTGTCCTGATGTCAGCCGACCGGCAAAACCGTCACTGTAGAGGGTCCACACCTGGTCGACACGGCGCTCCACCGGCACGACGTAATCCGACGAGGACGCCCGGTCACGCAGAGCGGCTATCTCCGGAAACCCGTCTACATGAGGACCACCCAGCGCGGCGCGTAGCAAGCCGGTTTCAAGGTTGCACAGTCCCAGTACCGCGAAGAAGGTCGCCGGATGCTCTAACGCATAAATCTGACACAATGCGTTGAGCGCAGCCTTGGAAACACCGTAGCAGAGCGTGCCTGCGCGCAGCCGGACCCCTGCTATGGAAGCAGAGACCAGGCACTGGTCTACCTGGTACGAAGTCAGCAGGCGATCCAGCACGACCTTGTTGGCGAGCAGGTTGACGTTAAGGACGTATTCGAGTTCATTCAGCGGCATCGAAGTCGCCGGCCGGGGCGAAGGCCCGAAGAGTCCTGCATTGAGCACGACTAGGTCGAAGCCGGTGCAGTTGTGCGAACGCAGGAACTCGTTCAGCAGGGAATCGACGTCCTCGATGCGGCTCAAGTCGATTCGGCACCAATGAAAGCGTTTCTCCCGCAGTAGCTGTTCAGGGCGGCCGCGCGAACAACCGAAGACCCGAAATCCCTCGGCCAGAAGCCGAGAGGCCATCGCCTTACCGAACCCCCGACTGACGCCAGTAACGAAAGCGGTTTTCATATCAGAACTTCCCACTTCCGTAGCCGCCGTCGATGGGCATGACCATGCCCGTTACATAGCTCGCCTGGTCGGAGAGCAGCCAGAGCACCGCATTGGCCACTTCGTCGGCAGTGCCAAAACGCTTCATGGCAGTGACATCGATCTTGCGCTGGGTGTTCTCGGGCGAAGCTTTCAGTCGCTCCTCATTGTTCATTCCGCCGAGAATCGGTCCGGGGGCAATGGCGTTCACCCGGATGCTGCCACCGCTTCCAGTTCTCGCGTACTCCAGGGCGGCGACCTGGCTCATGGCATTGATAGCGTGCTTGCTGGCGACGTAGGCAACCTGTCCACCAATGGGCACCACGCCCGCACAGGACGAGGTATTGACGATGGCGCCCACGCCATCCTGAGCCGCCATCATCCTCAGCTCCTGACGAAGGCTATGGTAGGTGCCGTTGAGGTTGATGCCGATTACCCTGGCCCAATCATCAGGGCAGGAGTCAGCGATAGCCCCGTAGCGAGCAGTGACCCCGGCGTTATTAAAGGCACAGTCCAGTCGCCCAAAGTCTTTCCGGACAATCCCAAACGCCCTTTCCACCCGACCTGCATCAGCCACATCGCACTCGATGAAGCGACAGGCAGATCCCAATTGGTCGGCAAGCAGGAATCCCTTGCCCGGATCGCGGCCCAGCACAATCAGCTGCGCTCCGCACTCGACCAGACGCTCGCTAACGCGGGCGCCGATCCCGCTGGTTCCGCCGGTCACCAGACATACTTTTCCTGTGAAGTCGTACATATTCCGTTCCTTGTTCAGACCTGGGGTCGTAAGTATTTCGGGTTCACGCAGCAGTAAACCCTGTCCATGCGGGGGTCGCTTTTGTCACCAAAGCACTTGCCATCCCAGCGGCAGCGAAAGACATCCGAGGAGCGCCCCGCCAGTTCCTTTCGGATCAGATCGTTGTCGGCGAACAATGCGCGCGACATCCCGACCCAGTCGCAGATTCCACGTGCCAGCAAGCTCTCCGCCTTGTCCAGACCGTCAATGAAGCCTGCATAACCTACGGGCACCTTGGATTGCGACTTGATGTGACGCACACCTTCCTGAAGGTATCGGTCCATTTCTTCCGAGTAGCCAAGGAATCGCCCGAACGTAGCGCCCACGCACATGGAGCACTCCAGCGCCGCTACCCCCGCCTGGTTCAAGGCCTGAACCGTTTCGCCCAATCGGCTGAAGTGCAACCCCTCGTCCCCCAGGCAATCATCGATACCCAGCCGGACCGTTACGATCAGTTGATCGTCAGTGCGCTGGCGAATGGCGTCGACTACGTCCAGCAGAAGACGGGCACGATTAGCCTCGCTGCCGCCGTAACTATCGGTGCGACGGTTGGTATGGGGCGACAAGAAGCTGCCGAGCAGGTAACCGTTGGACGCCTGCAACTGGACCAGCCGGGAGCCGCTGTCTCGGGCCAGACAAGCAGAGTTCGCGAAGTCATCGATCACCCCGGCAATATCGCTCTCGTCCATGATCCGCACGCGGTAGTCGGAATCCAGCCTAGAAACCCGAGGGCAAGGAACTCCGCTTGGCGTCAGAACCGGACTACCGGTCAGGCACGTGGTGCCTTGTCCACCGTAGTGCTGCAACTGCACCCCTACGGGAGTCCCCATTTCCTCGGCCCACGCCAGGAAGGGCCTCAGAGCCTCCGCCTGCCGCGCCTCGAACAAACCTAGCCCCGCCTCTTGCAGGCGGGAATGGGGCGATACCGTAGCGTTGCTGAGGAACGCCAGGGCACAGCCCCCCTCGATGATCCCCCTATAGAACTCGAACATCGCAGGCGTGAAGCAGCCACCACGATCTGCAAGGTCGACGCCCATAGGGGCGAAGAAGATGCGGTGGCGCAGCTGCAGAGTCCCGGCAAGCTCCAGTGGCTGGAGCACATGCTGATAGCGCAAGTTCACACTTCGGGCCTGGTATCGCTGGCGTGCTGTGCAGCCACAGCGGCGAGTCCTGCCGTGGAGCCAAACGGCGTCTCCACCAGTGTTTCGAAGTGGGAGAAATAGGCAAACTGCTTGAGCACTTCGCGCCACTGGAATCGCGTGCGTAAATCCAGGTCCGCCAAGCGAATGCGCAGTAGCCCACAGCCTTCCCCATCGACGGTCCGGATTGCCGCCACTGGCAAGGCCATCAATCCGAACTGTTCGAGATGCAAGTACAACTGGCCCGGTGCGGACTCCGAGATGAATCCGAGGGAGTCGGCACCTTCACAGCGCACCTCGATCTGCTCCAGCGAGAGCAGTTCGAGATTGGCGCGCAGATGCCGTCCGCAGTCGAAGCGCACAAGGGCTTCGTGACCAATCCCCTTCAGTGCACGGAACCAGTGGGTGGGGTCGATGCTGATGTTGCGCATGCGCTTGAACACCGGCATGCGGATGACCTCGCCGCGCAGTCGGATGTCGGCCACCAGTTCACCGGCCTGGAAGAAGCGCGCGCGCTTGTCGACCTTGCGCTCACGACTCCGGGGCTTTTCATCGTAGTCGCAGACCAGCACGCTCACCGGGTACGACGACTCGGTATAGCGCGGAAAGCCCGACACCAGGTCAACGATGGAAATGGACACTTCCCCGCGGGCGTAGCCACTGTGCTCGTAGAACTGGGCATACATCGCCTGGCGCGCTACCTCGATCAGCATCAGACCGGGGACGTGCTCGTGGTGCTTGCGATAGAAGAAGTAATTCTGCAGATCGTTGAAGAAAGTGAAGTACTGCATACCCTGCTGCGGGCATCCCTCGAGCCGCTTCAGCGCTTCATGGACGCGCCGCCGCTCGGGAATACCCAGCGGCTCTCCGACGCCTGGCAAACGAGCCAGTTTCTCTTCGGTGCTCTCCAGAACCCACGTACCCGTCAGACGCAGTCTGTCGCCCTCCAGCGTGAAGTTCTCCCGCAGCTCCTCCAGACAACCAGCAAGCCCGCAGCACTCCAACTCGCCCAGCCCGATAGACTCCGGCAACGAACGCAAGACATAGCGCTCGCCCTCCAGACGGTAGGCGAGCTGAATATCGTCCCGATTGGCAGTGTCCAGCGTGGACTGTTCGAGCAACCCGGGAGGCAACCATGCCGGTAGCAGATGCCGTGCGTCATAGATCAGGACGTCATCGTCGTGGCTCTTGTGTACGAGGTTTTTGTCGACCTTCCGTTCCATTTCAATCATGAGATTTTCCCTTTCCTCGTTATCCGAGCTACCAGTAATAAGTCAGCGAAGTGCTAATAGACGCATCGCGTCGATAGCCGTAGATGAACTCTTCGTCATCCCTGAGAGATGGCGCGAAAGCCTCGAGCCTTAGCCGTAAAGACTCGCCGAGTCTCCGGGTCAGCTCGGCCTTGAAAAGCTTGCTGCCATAAATACGATCCACGGCGACCGTGGCTAGCAAATAGGTGTCGGCGAAATCGTTAAGCGTGTAGCGGAGCCCAATCACGACATCGTCTTCAAGCACGTTGACCGACCGCTTACCAATGCCGTCCCGGTTGTATTCGAGAATCAGCCCAAGGTCGCCGCTGCCCTCCAGGAAAGCACCGATGGTGTGCTCAATCCCCACCGTCACCGCCGCGTAATTGCGCTTATCCAGCACGAGGTCGAGCTGGTTCCAGCGATAAATGCCCTCCAGCTTGTAAAGGGTCTCGTCGGTGACGTACTGGGCATCGACCCCCAGCTGGGTGACCGCACCGTAGACCGGGGCGAACCAGGGCTCGCCATCCTTGAGAATCGGTGTGAACGACGGGTCCCTGGACAATCCGTGGAATGCGCTCAATCCCATCTCCACGTCCTCAAGCGAAGGCTCCCAGCGCAACGCCATACCCGGATACCATTGCTCAGCGCCCGTCCGGTACTGCGCGCGCTCGCCATCAATTCCTGGCTGCGTCCGCAGCCGGCCATGGCGCCCGGCATAGGTGGCCTTCCGCGAATACGGCAGGTAGTAACCCTCGAACACGCCGCCTGATGCGACATGTCTTAGGCGCAGCATGGGTTGGCCAAGCTTCTCGTCGGTGAATACTCCTTCAACCCCGTCGCGCTGGTTCACCACGTCCACCAGGTTCTGGGACTCCGTCTTTCCCCAGAACACACTGTCGACGCCAACCGTCACCGCCGTCCCTTCCCATCGACGTTCCAGCTTGAATTCGCGCACATCCCAGTGAGTACGACGGCTGTCAATGAAGTCTTTGCGGTAGAACAATTTGGACGCGAAGACACTGTCCTGCGAC
This sequence comes from Pseudomonas sp. D(2018), assembly GCF_005502555.1. NCBI lineage: Bacteria > Pseudomonadati > Pseudomonadota > Gammaproteobacteria > Pseudomonadales > Pseudomonadaceae > Pseudomonas > Pseudomonas sp. D(2018). The sequence goes on along the minus strand of NZ_SCOK01000002.1, from coordinate 40,758 downwards.
GTTGAGGTGGCCTTGAGCTCGGGCTGAAGCGAATAGCTGGAGTGAACATTCGCGTCCTGTGGCGAAGGTGCGTCCCGCGTGAACAAGCGCACCTGCGCCTCCAGCCCACCGCGGAATTCGGTGTCCCAGTTCGCCTGGGTCGTCCCTCCGAGCAGCGAGAGGGTCAGGCACCCTGCCTGTCCCATCGATCGAAAGGAGGGCATCACTTCAGCCTGTTCAGCGCCGAGCTATCGAAATCCGACGCTTTGAGGCCTACGCCGAACTCGTAGCCCGACATCTGTAAATCCGTCGACTTGCCAGTCTGATGGTTGACCATCTTCTGGAAATGGGGACGCCAGATACCGTTCTGGTTGCGGTAGTCAGACAGGTCCAGGGTCTTGAGCAGCTCCTGCTTGCGGTCGAAGAACTCCACGCGCAGGGGTTGCTTGTTCTCCACATCGAAATACGCGACCTGGCGGCTGTAGCCCGAATGGGTATCACGGGGAAAGCGCGTTACCACGTCCACTGGTCGACCACCGATGCTATCCCTACGGACAAATTCGTAGCGGTACTTCTCCAACTCTTGGGAGGTGAAGTCCTCGAAGGCGAACTCCGAGCCCACGAAGGGGCCAGACTTGTTGCTGGTTGAGATCCGTTTGACCCGTTTGATCGCCGGCAGGTAGAGCCACTGGTCATCCGCCTCTTGGACATGAGGGTGGCTGAGCAGGGCCGTATCGCGCACGTCGGCCGGTGACAGGAACACCACCAGGGTCTTGTCGCCGGTGTCAGTGCCGTCCTTCTCCAAGGTGCTAAGCAGAAGATCGCGGGACACCTCTTGGCCGACGGCGTTGCGCAGCACCATGCGGACTTTCACTCGGCTATCACGAAAGCCCGCATCGCTGATGTCGTAGGCCCTAGCGATGGCATGACCCTCCTGCTCCGCGTCGGCAGCCTGGAGCAGCGGTGCTGTGCTCAGGCAGAGAGCTGACAGAGTGCCGAAGAAGAAGTGCTTAAGCATGCTCGATGACCTCGTTAACGGTGGACTGCCGCCACTGCAGGCTGAGCAGCGGGGTGACGAAGAAGAAGGTGGATACCAGCGAAAGGCCGATGGCCAGGAAGGTCAGCAATCCCATGTCGACGTTCAGTTTGAAAGTGGAGAACAGCAGGGAGAAAAAGCCCAGCATCAGGATCGCGGTGTTGGCCAGGACCGCCGGCGCAACGCCGGCAAAGGCGTACTTCGCCGCCTCCGGATTGTCGAACCCGTACTCGGCCTTGGCTCGGGTGTACTTGCTGAGGAAATGCACCGTGTCGTCAACAATGATGCCGATGGAGATCGACGCCACCGCTGCAATGGAAAATCCTACGGAGCCCTCTACCAGCCCCCATACGCCGAAGGCCGCAAGGATTGGCAAGGTGGTGGCTATCAGGCAGACCACGCCCAGCAGGACACTCCGGAGCAGCAGCGCACAGACCACGGAAATGGCCAGAACTGCCAGGACGGTGCTTTCCGCGAGGCTGTCCAGGTTGCGCTTGGCGATCATCGACACCATCACAGTGGCGCCGGTGGCTTCAGTCTCCATGCCGGCGCCTTTCGCCCGCAGCCAGGCCTCGGCCTGCTCGATGAAGGCGCGAGACTGCTCGGTGGTCACGTCCCCAAGCATTACTGTCACGCGGGAAGCGGTCTTGTCGATGTTGATGCGATCGTTCAGATCCAGGCCGTAGGGCAGCGACATCTCGTAGAGCAACAGGTATTGAGCGGCGGCAGCTCCATCGGTTGGCAGACGGTACTCTTCGGGCCGATCGGCGTTCATGTTTCGGTTCAGCCGCTTCAACACATCACTGATGGCGAATACGTGCCGCACATGCGGCTGCTGCCGGAGGTAATCGACGAACTCCTGCAAGTTGGCCAGGTAAGCCGGATCGCTGATGCCTGCCGTGGAGTTCGCCGGGATGGAAAACTCCACAGGAGAAAGACCGAAGCGCTGCATGATCCGGTCGGACTCCTGACGGAAGGTGTTGCCCTCGTTAACGTACTTGAACCAGTCATCGCTCAGACGCAACAGCGATACGCAACTGGCGAGGACAAGCAGGGTGACCAGCACCAGGCCACCGATCTTGCGGCGGTGCTCCACCACCGGTTCCGCCATAGCCTGTAGCAGCCGTACCGAACGCCCCCCGACCGAGCTGGCGTTCAACCCTAGCAGACGCATCATCGCCGGCAGCATCGTCATGGATAGCCCCCATGCGGCCGCGATGCCGACCGCGGTAATACTACCCAGGTGCTGCAGCGGTGGAGACTCCGACGAGTTCACCGCGAGGAACCCCAGCAGCGTGGAGGCAGCGGTAAGGCTGATGGCCAGGAAGTTCTCCACCAGCGCCTTGCGAATCGCCTCTTCGAGGGCCAGGCCCTGGGAGAGGTTCATCTTGGCCGCCAGCAGGAGGTGGTTGGCATTCGCCACCGCGATGGTGGCGACGATGACCGGGGCGGAGAAGGAAATGGGCGACATCTCGATACCCGCGTATCCCGCGTAGCCCATGGCCATGGCCGACGAGCACAGGACCATGACCATGATCATGCAGGCCTGCATCACCGAGCGGTTCATTGCCCACATGGCGAGAAACAGCACAAGGTACATGGCAGGGGTCAGGTAGAGCAGGTCATGCATCCCTGCCTCGGCGAATGCATTGTTAAGCATCGATGTACCCGACAGAAGTATCTCCACATCGGGGTAACGCTCGTTGAGATCCGCCACCAACTGCCTGGCGGCCTCGGCGGCGCGGGGTACCTCCTGCAACGAAGCCTCTGGATACTTGAGCGAGACATTGACCGCAGTGGCGTCGGCGTTTTCGCTGAGCAGAAGCCCCCGCAGGAGGGGCTCGTGCATGGCGATATCCCGCAGCCGCTCAAGATCGTACTTCGCGAGTTTCGCCGGATCGCCAACCAGGTCCGCGACCTTAAGGTCGTCGTCCACGGCAACGCTGTGCTGGAAATTGGTCAGCGAATCAACGCGAGTCGCATAGGGAAGTTTCCAGGCTTGCGCCGTAAGCTCCCGAACCAGTTCCAGGGAACGAGGCGCAAAGACGTTCCCATCCCGCGGGATGAGTACGAAGAAGAAGTTGTCAGCCTTGGTGTAGGTGGCCTGAAACTTCTCGAAGCCCAGTACCTCCGGGTTGTGTTTGGAGAAATAGATCTTGTAGTTGGTCGCCACACTGATCCTGGCCGCACCGGCGGCAACCGCCAACGTCAACATCAGGCATGCCAGCAGAGCAAGTAGTGGCTTTTTCTGGACGACATCTGCCCAGGCCGCGATCCATCGATCAGCCCGTGTCACAGTTTTTATGAGGTTTCCCTGGTAGTTACGGAGCCATTCCGTCCGATTCAGGCGAGTCTGCCGAGCATCGACCGAACGACCTGGCGGTGAAAAGGCTCGATCAAACGCACGTACCCCTTGCCCAGACGGGTCCTGGGAACGACAGCAGTCGCAACCTGGATCAACTGCCCCGCCGGCCCACCCCCCAGGCACACCGCCACCGAGACAACGAAGTGCCGGTCCTCCAGACGAAGCACCAACTCTTCGGCCCTCACCGAGACCACCCGGAAGAAGTCGAGCTGACTACCCGCCTCGAGCCCAGCAAGACATTCCGAGTCGATGGCGAAGCCCTTGGTTGGGGTCATGCCGAACGCACGGCAGAGGAAATCCCGTACCACCATCAGCCGGTTGATCCAGCCCGGCATACGACTGCGCATTTCCTGGTAGGCCTGCAGGGCATCGGTGTATCGCATCGCCGGAACCAGCAAGGCGTAGCAATCCGCGTAATAGGCCGTCCGGCAAAGCGCTTCAAGGGAGCTCCCCACAAGCGGTCGGCAACGCTTCGGCCGGTCACGAACCATGGAAGTACAGGGCTCGATGGTCATGAGATCAGCGCAATGTTCATTGCCTCGGCGTCGAGCAGCAGCTTCTCGTAAACGACGCTCGGGGGCTCACACACATTGGTGACGTGGGCCAGCATGTCCTTTACCGACTGCTCCAGTTGCTCGCCCGTCGCAAAGACCGACTGGTAGAAGACAAAGGGCGTCACCAACCGAGCCTGGACGTAACAAGCGGTCTGCTGGAACGGCCGCAGGAGTTCGTCCAGGGTGAAGTTGTTGAATCCGGTTGCCCGGTACCCGTCCTCGGGAGCCCCGACGGAAATGCACAGCATCAGCTCCTTGCCCTTGAGCTTGTCACCGCCCCGCGCATAGGCGAATCCGGGAGTGAAGACGTCGTCGATCCACTTCTTCAAGATCGCCGGACAGGAGTACCAGAACAGCGGGAACTGCAGAATGATGCGGTCCGCCTCCACAAGGTCCGCCTGTTCCCGGACGATATCGAATGCATAGTCCGGATAAAGTTCACTCAGATCCTTCACCTTGAAACCGGACTGTCGGGATAGGGCTTGTTTCCAACAGGCGTTGACCCGAGAGCGGGCGAGGTCAGGATGCGCGACGATCACCAAAGTTTTCATGTTCTACCTTTCGTGTGTATCGGAGGTTATTGCAACGTCATGCAACAGGCAGCCAGGGCACCGCTGTCTCTGACCTTTGGCGGGGCGATCAGCTCGAAGCGAATGCCGCCACGCTTCAGCAGACGGCCGACTGAGACGGGGGAAACCGAAACGAGCTGGCTCACACCGAACGACCTGGCGTAATCCATAACTCCCTTGAGCAGGTCGACGGCAAAGTCATCGCGAAGCTGCCGTCCTTTGTTCCCGGGCACGCGGATGTCGATGGCAGCGAAGCGGGAAAGCTCCCAGATATCGTTGCGACAGGGTGCACTCTGACCATCGAGCAGCTCCGGGAAGACCTCGCTCAGCAAATACGGCTGAGTGGTCGGCAGCAGGCGTGCGCAGCCTACGATGGTGCCGTCCTCGCATTCAGCCAACACATAGTGGGTATCATCGTGATCGAACTGGTCACATTCGAACTCCGGAGGGGCCTGCAGCTTCCAGCCCAGCTGCCGGACAAACACGTCATAGCGATATTTCCCCATCCGTCGCTGGTAAGACGCGGGAAGCTCCCTCAATCGTCCTGCCACATATTCCATCGCCCAACTCCCTGACTTTATGGTCACGAAATTAGAGTGGATGTGCCAAACAACGCGCTACTGCGAACCTTGACAGGTGACAACGACACCAGCAGAGAGTATCTATTGCGCCCTCACCCCCAGAGCAAGCCCATCAGGGAGGCCTTTACTGCCGCAGATATCTTGCTCTGGCAATCCAGTTTCTGAAGACAGGACTGAATATGGAAGTTAACTGTGCGCTCGCTAATATTCAGGATGATTGATACATCGGCAGCAGTCTTCCCATCTGCTGTCCACTTCAGGACTTCCTTCTCTCGCTGGGAAAGATGAACGAAACACTCAGCTCCGGTGTCCTGGCCTAACTCTCGGACTCGCTCCATGCCCAGATGAGTAATATTGCCCAGCCACGAAAGTTTCGCCTGCTTGCTCCGCAATTCCACAATGGTTATGGGTTCGCTAGGGCGGGCGAAGGTGACAAGACTCTGTTGGCCACGCGACAAGATTGATTGCCCCCATCCCTCCACCAGCCCATGAGCACCGGCATCTTCCCAGAACGACGGAACTCTCGCCTTGAGTTCTGCGTCCCAAATCACCGGAAAGGCGCTTGAAAGCGCTTTTTTCACATAGGGGTCGATATTTAGATAGCCGTTGGCTACATAGGCTGCTTGCCAAGATAATGGATAATTATTTATGACAAAAGGCCGTTCTCGGCTCAAGGGAAACAACTGCCGCGAACCATAAGCTACATAGGCAAACCCCAAACCATGAGCAACTCGAATCACCTGATCTAAGAACACATTGACGTCTGAGGCAAACATGGCAGTTTGCAATAAATCGGATTGCCAGTGATGCATGGAGAATCCCTTCTCTCGTTGAAACGACTCTGTCCGGTGAAAGCATTATGACGCACCACCCGTTACTGGGTTTCGGCCATCCTTTGCGGAGATGCCCACTGGATTCAGGGCGGTGACACTACAGGGTCAACCCAGCCGGGGACTAGCGCGAACGATCCACCAATAGCTGAGATACAGTCGACTTGTGCCCGAGGAAATGATGTAACCATGACCCAGCCGGGACGCAATAAGACTGCTCTGAATTTGTCACTTGGCGAGAGCGCAGTACGCTTTCCCCCCAAAACGCGCGTCAACTCACGCCCAACACCAACTGACTGCTGTACGCGATTGAAGGGACAGCTGAGCACGACCTGGGGCTCTGATTAACTGCCGCGCACGATCTCGAAGAAGGTCTCGATGATCCGCCGCGAACCCTGCTCGCGCAGGCACACCAGGGTCTCGGTCATGTGTTGCTGGCAGTCGCGGATCGGCAGCACATGGACGTTGGCGCTGGCGCCGACTTCCGCCGCCGACACCAGGCCGACGCCGAGGCCCGCGGCGACCATCTCGAAGGTCGCCTCGCGGCCTTCCACCTCGATGGCCGGGCGGATGGCGATGCCGGCGCGGGCCATCTCTTCTTCAAGAATCTGCCGGGTCATCGAGCCACGCTCACGCAGCACCATCGGCATATCCTCCAGGTCGGCGAGGACGATCGAATCGCGCGCGGCCCAGGGGTGGGAATGGGCGACGAAGGCCACCAGCGGGGAACTGCTGAGCACCTGGGTGATCAGCCCCTCATCCTCCACCGCCCGCCCCAGCAGGGCAAAGTCCGCCTTGTATTCCCGCAACCGGCGCAGGCACTCGTCGCTGTTGCCGGTGACCAGCCGCACAGTGATGCCCGGATAGCGCTCGCAGAAGCGCGCGATATGGCCCAGCAGGTGCACCGGCGAATCCACCGCCAGGGTCAGGCTGCCGGTTTCCAGCGCCCGCTCGCTGGAGAGCAGCTCCTGCACCTCCGCCTCTGCGGTGAACAGGCGCTGGGTGATCGCCAGCAGGCGCTCGCCCAGGTCGGTCAGCTGCACGGAACGCTTGTTGCGGTGGAACAGCAGGATGCCGAAACGCTCCTCCAATTTGCGCACCTGGTCGGAAACCGCTGGCTGGCTCAGGAAGAGCGCCTCGGCCGCGCGGGTGAAGTTGCCGTGTACGGCCACAGCATGGAAGGCCTTGAGCTGTGCCTGGGAAACCGCCATCTGCTTGCCCTCAATAAATAAGCTCAACTTATATTTGAAATACTATAAATCGATTTTATTTATTTTTGAGGAATTGGTTTTATCTCTCCATCGCAACGCGCCCTCACCAGAACAACGCTGGAGACGACCATGACCAAAGCCGAATTCCCCACCAACGCCCAACCGCTGGCATCCCCCGCCCTCGGCGAGCCCTACCTGCTGACTCCCGGCCCGCTCACCACGTCCAAAGCCACCAAGGAAGCCATGCTGCGCGACTGGGGCTCGTGGGATGGCGCCTTCAACCTGGTGACCGCCGAAGTGCGCCAGGAACTGCTCTCCATGGCCGGCGTGCAGGACGACAGTTTCGCCTGCGTCCCCCTGCAAGGCAGCGGCAGTTTCTCGGTGGAAGCCGCCCTGGCCACCGCCATCCCCCGCGATGGCAAGTGCCTGATCCTGATGAACGGCGCCTACGGCCAGCGCGCTGCCAAGACCCTGGACTATCTGGGCCGCGCCTACATCACCCTGGACAAGGGTGACTACCTGCCACCGCAACCGGATGAAGTGGACGCCCTGCTGAAGGCCAACCCGGACGTCACCAACGTCTTCTTGGTCCACTGTGAAACCAGCTCCGGCATCCTCAACCCGCTGCGTGCGGTCGCCGATGTGGTGAAGGCCCACGGCAAGAGCCTGATCGTCGACGCCATGAGCTCCTTCGGTGCGGTGCCGTTGACCGTGAATGAAGTCGCCTTCGACGTGCTGGTGTCTTCCGCCAACAAATGCATCGAGGGCATCCCCGGCTTCGGCTTCGTGATCATCCGTCGCTCGGTGCTGGAAGCCGCCAAGGGCCGCGCCCACTCCCTGGCCCTGGATATCTACGAGCAGTGGCTCTACATGGAGCGCACCGGCCAGTGGCGCTTCACCCCGCCGACCCACAGCGTGGTGGCCTTCCGCGCCGCACTGGAACAGCACGCCGCGGAAGGTGGCGTGCCAGGGCGCCTGGCGCGCTACAGCCGCAACCGCGACGTACTGGTAGCCGGCATGCGTGAAATCGGCTTCAAGACGCTACTGGAAGACCAGTGGCTGTCGCCGATCATCACCACCTTCTTCAGCCCGGAGCACCCGAACTTCGAGTTCAAGCGCTTCTACGAAGAACTGAAGGCCCGCAGCTTCGTCATCTACCCGGGCAAGCTGACCGTGGCCGAGAGCTTCCGCATTGGCTGCATCGGGCAAATCGACGAACACATCGTGCGCCAGCTGCTGCGCGCTATCGCCGACTCCCTTGAGGCCATGGGCGTGGACATGAAGCAAACGGTCGCCTGAGTCGACAGGTAGACCCATTCAAGGTCACCCATCGTCCTGAGACGGTTCCCGCTGCGGGTAGCGGGGCTGTGGTGCGGTGACCTTTTTCTGAAACATCGCTGTAGTAAACCAGCCGCTCGGCAGCGCCGGGCAGGAGCCAAAGTTAGCGCCGAATTTCATCAACCCGCCTGACGCCACGACCGCTGCCATCTGACCAAGGCCGTGCGTTAAGACAGCCCAGCAGTACTGAAAACAACAACAACCTCCCTATTTGCACTGTCCGGCATACCCACACGGGGTCAGAACCATGAACAACAACGCAGGTGCCTTCGAAAGCGGCTGGAAGTCCCTCCAGCGCTGGCGTGTCCAGATCTTCCTCATCACCTGGCTGGCTTACGCCGCCTTCTACTTCACCCGCAAAGCCTTCTCCGTCGCCAAGCTCGGCATTGGCGAAGACCCAAGCTTCGAACTCGACAAGGCCGCGATGGCCAACCTCGACGCCCTCTACCTGGCCGCCTACGCCGTGGGCCAATTCACCTGGGGCATCTTCGCCGACCGCTTCGGCCCCCGCGTGGTGGTACTCGGCGGTCTGGTCGTCTCGGCCCTGGCCGCTGTAGTGATGGGCACCTTCGCGACCCTGCCGATCTTCGCCACCTGCATGCTGGTCCAGGGCCTGGCCCAATCCACCGGCTGGTCGGGGCTGTGCAAGAACATCGGCAGTTTCTACGCCACCCAGGAGCGGGGTCGCGTGCTGGGTTACTGGAGCACCTGCTACGCCTTCGGCGGCCTGGTGGCCACGCCCTTCGCCGGTTGGTGGGCCTACGACGTGTTCCACGACTGGCGCATGGCATTCCTCTCCAGTGCGCTGGTGGTCGGCGTTGTCGCCGTGCTGTTCTTCCTCCTGCAGCGCAACCGGCCGGAAGACGTCGGTCACGCCCCGGTTGAAGTGGAACCCACCAGCAGCAGCCCTCGCGAAAGCCACTGGAATGCCCTGCGCAAGGTGATGAAGAACCGCACCGTGCTGGTCCTGGGCCTGGCTTACTTCCTGCTCAAGCCCGCGCGCTACGCCATCCTCCTGTGGGGCCCGGTGATCGTCTACGAACGCATGCCGTCGATTGGCAAGGTGGCCTCGGCGATCGTCCCTACCGCCTTCGAACTGGCCGGCCTGGTGGGCCCGATCCTGATCGGCATCGCCTCGGACAAACTCTTCGGCGCCCGCCGCATGCCAGCCTGCGTGTTCAGCCTGATCGCCCTCACCGTCTGCCTGGCGCTCTTCGTCCCGGCCATGCAGAGCGGCAGCCTGTACCTGGTGGTGGGCCTGCTGTTCATGATGGGCATGACCCTCTACGGACCGGACTCAATGATCAGCAGCTCCGCCGCCATCGACTTCGGCACCCAGGAAGCCGCCGGCACTGCGGCGGGCTTCGTCAACGGCTGCGGTTCGATCGGCGCGATTCTCGGCGGCCTGCTGCCGGGCTACTTCGACACCACCACCGTGTTCGTCGTGTTCACCGCTGCGGCACTGCTGGCCAGCCTGATGCTGGTGCCCTTCTGGAACAGCCGCCCGCAAACCCTGAAAGCGCCGGAAAGCTTCCCGGCCACCGGTCAACCGGCCCTGGCCGGGGCCAAGACCTGAATTCCCTTAGCCAACCTGCAATCCGCTGGAGTCATCACCATGCATTACAAGCAACCCACCCAACTCAAAGCCGCGATCCTCGACTGGGCCGGTACCGTCGTCGACTTCGGCTCCTTCGCGCCGACCCAGATCTTCGTCGAGGCCTTCGCCGAGTTCGGCGTCGCCGTCTCCCTGGAAGAAGCCCGCGGCCCGATGGGCATGGGCAAGTGGGACCACATCCGCACCCTGTGCGACATTCCGGCCATCGGCGAACGCTACCGCGCCGCCTTCGGCCGCCTGCCCACGGACGACGACGTCACCGCCATCTACGAACGCTTCATGCCGCTACAGATCGAGAAGATCGCCCTGCACTCGGCACTGATCCCCGGTGCCCTCGATGCCATCGCCACCCTGCGTGAGAAGGGCCTGAAGATCGGCTCCTGCTCCGGCTACCCGGCCGTGGTCATGAGCAAGGTGGTGGAGCTGGCGCGCCAGAACGGCTACGTCGCCGACCATGTGGTCGCCACCGACGAAGTGCCCAACGGCCGCCCGCACCCGGCCCAGGCCCTGGCCAACGTGATTGCCCTGGGCATCGACGACGTCGCCGCCTGCGTGAAGGTGGACGACACCTGGCCGGGTATCCTCGAAGGCCGCAGCGCCGGCATGTGGACCGTGGCCCTGACCTGCTCGGGCAACGCCCTCGGCCTGACCTACGAACAGTTCAAGGCCCTGCCAGCGGACAAGCTGGACCAGGAACGCGCCCGCATCGGCCAGATGTTCGAAGGCTCCCGTCCGCACTACCTGATCGACACCATCGCCGACCTGCCGGCCGTGATCGACGACATCAACAAACGCCTGGCCCGCGGCGAGATGCCCCAGGCCAACTGAGTGGAAGCGGGGTCAGCCGTCGGCCCCTCCCCCGGCGGGCAAGGATGCCTGCACCTCTTGTGAAAAAGCCCGGTCCTCGCAAGAGGGCCGGGCTTTTCAATCATCGGGTGGCGACTGGGCTGTAGGGGTGAATTCATTCGCCAAGGGATGCGCAGCATCCCCTGCAAGTCCGAAGGCCGCCCCTACGGTCCGGTTGGCGATTGAAATCACCCCCCACAATGGAACAACCCCCATCCCGCTACCCCCGCGTTGCGATGGCGTGGTTGCGCAGCTTGCGATACAGGGTATTGCGGCTGATGCCCAGCAGCTCGGCGGTGCGGGTCATGTGCCAGCGCTGGCTGTCCAGCGCGCTGAGCAGCGCCGTGCGTTCCGCGTCGTCCAGAGGGCTGGCGAGGGGTTCGGGCGATGGGGAGGCGGGCACTCCGCGCAGCACGTCTCGGGGCAGGTCGCCCTGGCGAATGATGCCGTCCTCGCACAGCGCAGCCAGGGTGCGCAGGACGTTGCGCATCTGCCGCACGTTGCCCGGCCAGTGGTAGTCGAGCAAGGTCTGACGTGCGTCCTCAGTGAGCGCGACGCGCGTGCCGCGCGCCTCTTCCGCCAGCAGGTAATGCAGCAGTTCCGGCTTGTCGCTGCGTTCACGCAGGGGCGGCAGGTCGAGAACCAGGCCGTTGAGGCGATAGAACAGGTCCTCGCGGAAACCACCACTCTGCACCCGTGCCTCCAGCTCGCGGTGGGTGGCGCTGATGATGCGCACGTCCACGGCCTGGGGCTCGCCGCCGATGGGCACCACCAGGCGCTCTTCCAACACCCGCAGCAGACGGGTCTGCAGGGCCAGCGGCATGTCGCCGATCTCGTCGAGGAACAGGGTGCCGCCATCGGCCTGCTGCAGCTTGCCGCGCATGCCTTCCTTGCGCGCGCCGGTGAAGCTGCCGCCGCGATAGCCGAACAGTTCGCTCTCGATCAGGGTTTCCGGGATGGCCGCGCAATTCAGCGCGACGAAGGGTCGCTCGGCACGGGAGCTGGCCTGGTGCAAGGCACGGGCGAAGGCCTCCTTGCCGGAGCCGGTTTCGCCATTGATCAGCAGCGGCACATCGCGCTCGTACACACGCAATGCACGGCGGAAGTCGTTCTGCAGCGCCGCGTCGCCCAGGCAGATGCCCGGCCGCGCCGGCTTCGGCAGCTCCAGCGGAACGGGTTGCGGAACGCTGCGCGGCTGGCCGCGCAAGGCGGCAAACAGGGCACGGCCATTGCGTGTACGCAGCGGCCAACTGGTGGCCGGCTGCGGTGTGGCGCGGCCGAGCAGGTCGTCGAGACGGCAATCGAAGAAGGCTTCCACCGGTTGGCCGATCAGGCGCTCGCGCGGGGAGCCCAGCAGGTTGATCGCGCTCTGGTTCACCGCGCTGATGCGCCCTTCCCCGTCGAAGGCCAGCAGGCCTTCGCTGAACAGGCCGATGTACTCGGCCTGCAAATGGAAGCGCAGCAACCATTCGCCTTCGAAACGGCGCAGGAAGTAGCAACTCTCGATCATCTTCGCCGAGAGGTTGACCAGCGCCATGGTGTGGAACTGGCTCTGCCGCGAGACATCGTGTCGCGCGGATGACACATCGAGCACCGCCATCAGGTCGCCCTGGGGGTCGAACACCGGGCTGGCGGAACAGGTAAGGCCGGTATGGCGGCTGCGGAAATGCTCGTCCTGGTGGATGGTCAGCGCCTGGCGTTCCACTACGCAGGTGCCGATGCCGTTGGTGCCTTCGCTGGCTTCACTCCAGTCGGCGCCGAGCCAGAGTCCGGCGCGCTCGAAGCTGGGCCGTTCGGCATGGGCGGTGACGCAGTTGAGGATCACCCCGCGGGCATCGGTGAGCAGCACCGCATGGCCGGCACCGGAGAGCTGCCGGTAGAGGTTGTTCATCTCACCATTGGCCACCTCCAGCACCTGCTGCATGCGCTCGCGGCACTCCAGCATGCGCCCGTGCTCAAGCACCGTGGGCGCGACCGGCTGCGCCGGGTCGAGGTGGTAGTCCTCCAGGCAACGCAGCCAGGAACGAGCGATCGAGGGGTCGGCGGCCGGCCCGCTGGCCTGCGCCTTCCCCTGTGCCAGGGTCATCACCTGTTGGGCGTGACGACTGAGAGGATTCTGCATTGTTGTTCTTCTCCAGTGCGGGCTTCCCGGGAGGCAGCCCTGGCCGTGTAACGGCACCCGCGTCGACGCAGCATCCTCCAGCGTAGAAGCCATTGCAATGGCCCCCTGACCCGCTGGTCACCTGCTGTGCCAGATGCGTGACAAAGTGTCACTCTCAGTTGTACCGGGCCTGCCACATCCGCCCCCTTGCGCCTGTACAGACCCACACACGAACCGCTCTGTAACGGCATTTCCAGCACTCTGGCCCAGCCCTTGCTCCAGTAGAGACAAACGCCAACCGCGTCTTAGCCACTACAACAAGAGACAGGAGAAACACCATGCGTTACGCCCAACCCGGTACCCCCGGCGCTGTCGTTTCCTTCAAGTCCCGCTACGGCAACTTCATCGGTGGCGAGTTCGTCGCCCCGGTCAAAGGCCAGTACTTCACCAATACCTCGCCTGTGAATGGCCAGCCGATCGCCGAATTCCCTCGCTCCACTGCCGAAGACATCGAAAAAGCCCTGGACGCCGCCCACGCTGCCGCCGATGCCTGGGGTCGCACGTCAGTGCAGGACCGCTCGAACGTCCTGTTGAAGATCGCCGACCGCATCGAGCAGAACCTGGAAGTCCTGGCCGTGACCGAGACCTGGGACAATGGCAAGCCGGTCCGTGAAACCCTGAACGCCGACATCCCGCTCGCCGTCGACCACTTCCGCTACTTCGCGGGCTGCATCCGCGCCCAGGAAGGCGGCGCCGCCGAGATCAACGAAAACACCGTTGCCTATCACATCCACGAGCCGCTGGGCGTGGTCGGGCAGATCATCCCGTGGAACTTCCCGCTGCTGATGGCCGCCTGGAAGCTGGCCCCGGCGCTGGCCGCCGGCAACTGCGTGGTGCTCAAGCCCGCCGAGCAGACGCCGCTGGGCATTTCCGTGCTGATGGAGCTCATCGGCGACCTGCTGCCAGCCGGCGTGCTCAACGTGGTGCAAGGCTTCGGCAAGGAAGCGGGCGAAGCCCTGGCCACCAGCAAGCGCATCGCCAAGATCGCCTTCACCGGCTCCACCCCGGTGGGCTCGCACATCCTCAAATGCGCGGCGGAGAACATCATTCCGTCCACCGTGGAGCTGGGCGGCAAGAGCCCGAACATCTACTTCGAAGACATCATGCAGGCCGAACCGGCCTTCATCGAGAAGGCGGCCGAAGGCCTGGTGCTGGCCTTCTTCAACCAGGGCGAAGTCTGCACCTGCCCATCCCGCGCACTGGTGCAGGAATCCATCTACCCGGCGTTCATGGCCGAGGTGATGAAGAAGGTCAACGCCATCAAGCGCGGCGACCCGCTGGACACCGACACCATGGTCGGCGCCCAAGCGTCCCAGCAACAGTTCGAGAAGATCCTCTCCTACCTCGACATCGCCCAGCAGGAGGGCGCGGAAATACTCACCGGCGGCTCCGTGGAGAAGCTGGAAGGCAACCTGTCCACCGGCTACTACATCCAGCCGACGCTGCTGAAAGGCAACAACAAGATGCGTGTGTTCCAGGAAGAAATCTTCGGCCCGGTGGTGGGTGTCACCACCTTCAAGGACGAAGCCGAAGCCCTGGCGATTGCCAACGACACCGAGTTCGGCCTGGGCGCCGGTCTCTGGACCCGCGACATCAACCGCGCCTACCGCATGGGTCGCGGCATCAAGGCCGGCCGTGTATGGACCAACTGCTACCACCTGTACCCGGCCCACGCCGCGTTCGGTGGCTACAAGAAGTCCGGCGTCGGCCGTGAAACCCACAAGATGATGCTCGACCACTACCAGCAGACCAAGAACCTGCTGGTGAGCTACGACATCAACCCGCTGGGCTTCTTCTGATCCCCGGCACCCCATGAAAAAACGCGGCCTTGCCGCGTTTTTTCTTTCCCATCCCCGTAGTTCGCGTAGGGTGGGCTTCAGCCCACCATCGGAAATCAGCGTGGGCTGAAGCCCACCCTACACATTGTGCGTTTCCCCAACCCTCAGCGCTCATCCCCCCGCCACTGCCTTGGGCTCACACCGAACCAGCGTCGGAAGGCGCGGGAGAAGGCGCTCGTTTCGGAATAACCGAGCAAAGGCGCCAGCTCGGAGATCGGCCGCTGGCGTTGACGCAGGTAATGCAGCGCCAGCTCGCGGCGGGTCTGTTCCACCAGTTGGCTGAAGCTCAGCCCCTCTTCGCGCAGGCGCCGCTGCAAGCCCGCCGGGGTCAGCTCGAGGCGCTCGGCAATCTGCTCCAGGCTGGGCTCTCCCAGCGCCAGCGCCAGTCGAATCTGGGTACCTGCCTCCTCCAGCAAGTTCGGCCCCACGCCCTGCTCACCCAGCCTGCGGATCACATCCTGGAACAGGAACAGCAGGTTGGGATCGCGCTCGGGCATGAGCTTGCCCTGCACATCACCCTTGGGCACCAGCAGGAAGTTACAGGGCCGGCCGAACTGCACCGGCGCACCGAATGCCTGGCTGTGTTCCTGCCAGCCCTCCGGCCGGGCATGCTCGAAGGCCACGGCGCGCGGCGCCCAGTCGCGGCCCAGTGCATGGCGGACCAGGTTGAGCGCCATGCCCATGGTCAGCTCGGCATCCTGGCGGCGATCGAGAATCGCGCCGTGGCGCACCTGGTAATCGAAGCGATAACACTCGCCACAATCCACCAGGCGGATCAGGGTGCTGTGCTGGTGATAGGGGAAGGCGGCGGCGAAGTTCTTCAGCGCCTCTTCCAGGGTGTTCGAAAACAGCCCGACATAGCCCAGCAGCCCCAGGTCGCGGGGCTGGAACTGCTGGCCATAACGCAGCCCGAAGTTGTCGCAGCCGGACTGTCGCGCAGCCACTTCCAGCACCTGGCAGTAATTGGTCAGCGCCAGGCTGAGGGTCGGGTGCAACAGTTGCTCGGGGTCGATGCCGGCACGGCCGAAGATACGGTCCAGATCACCGCCCTGCCCGGTGATGAAGCGGTCGAGACCACTGGCGGCAGCCGAAAGCACGCCGACGTTGCTCGCGGCGGGTGCCTGCAGGCTGGCACTGGAAAACAGGGATGGATTCATCACGGTCCACCGATTCTTTTTTGAACGGACAAACAAGCAAAACCCATGCCCTTGCCATTACCCCAATGCAAGCCCTCCCAGGCGGCCTTCGCGAGCCATTTCCGGGCATCTGGCACCTGATCGCCCCGTGTCGGGGCACGGTTTCTGGGGCGATGGGTAACAGTGCTGCACGACTTGACCGCACAGGTGGCACACGGCCTTCCACGGTCAAGTCCTGGGCAGGGTCGCTGGATAAGATCGCGTCAGGTCATCCACCAACACCGCCCCCTGGGGCGAGGAGTCCCAATGAGCACAACACAACTAAAACCAACGCTCGGCACCTTGCACCTCTGGGGCATCGCCGTCGGCCTGGTGATCTCCGGTGAATACTTCGGCTGGAGCTATGGCTGGGGCGCGGCGGGCACCCTCGGGTTCCTGATCACCGCGCTGATGGTAGCCACCATGTACACCTGCTTCATCTTCAGCTTCACCGAGCTGACCACCGCCATTCCCCACGCGGGCGGTCCCTTCGCCTACAGCCGCCGCGCGTTCGGTGAGAAGGGGGGATTGATCGCCGGCATCGCCACACTGATCGAGTTCGTCTTCGCCCCACCGGCCATTGCCATGGCCATCGGCGCCTACCTCAACGTGCAGTACCCCGAGCTCGACCCGAAGCACGCAGCCGTTGGGGCGTACCTCATCTTCATGACCCTGAACATCCTCGGCGTCAGCATTGCCGCCACCTTCGAACTGGTGGTCACCGTACTGGCGGTAGCCGAGCTGCTGGTGTTCATGGGCGTCGTCGCACCGGGCTTCAGCTTCAGCAACTTCGTGGTCAATGGCTGGGCGGGCACCAATGAGTTCGGCAGCCACGCCATCTCGGGCATCTTCGCGGCCATTCCCTTCGCCATCTGGTTCTTCCTCGCCATCGAGGGCGCGGCCATGGCGGCGGAGGAAGCCAAGGACCCGAAACGCACCATCCCGCGCGCCTACATCGCCGGCATCCTGACCCTGGTGTTCCTCGCCATCGGCGTGATGATCATGGCCGGCGGCGTGGGCGACTGGCGCGAGCTGTCGAACATCAACGATCCGCTGCCGCAGGCCATGAAGGCGGTGGTAGGCAATGACTCCACCTGGATGCACATGCTGGTGTGGATCGGCCTGTTCGGCCTGGTGGCCAGCTTCCACGGCATCATCCTCGGCTACTCGCGGCAGTTCTTCGCGCTGGCCCGCGCCGGCTACCTGCCGCGTGGCCTGGCCAAGCTGTCGCGCTTCCAGACGCCTCATCGCGCCATCCTCGCTGGCGGCGTGATCGGCATCGCCGCTATCTACAGCGACGGCCTGGTAAACCTGCAGGGCATGACCCTGACCGCAGCGATGATCACCATGAGCGTGTTCGGCGCCATCGTCATGTACATCATCAGCATGCTCAGCCTGTTCAAACTGCGCAAAACCGAGCCGCACCTGGAGCGCACCTTCCGCGCCCCGGGCTACCCGGTGGTGCCCGCCATTGCCCTGGTACTGGCGGTGGTTTGCCTGTTGGCGATGGCCTGGTTCAATACGCTGATCGGCGGCATCTTTCTTGCCTTCATGATTGTCGGGTACATCTACTTCCAGCTCACCGCGCATCATCGCGCCAGCGCACCGGCCGATGCCCTGCTGAACGGTGCCTGAGGCCTTCCCACCCCACCGCCAGGCGGTGGGGTGTTCGTAGCCCGGATGAAATCCGGGAGCGTTGAATTCCCCGGACTGCATCCGGGCTAACCTGATCGCCGATCCACGTTCACCAGAAGGACGGAGGCACAGATGGCCAGTTTTTCCCACAGCGTCGGCGGCGAGACCTGGCGTTTCGACAGCCTAAAGGAGGTGATGGCCAAGGCCAGCCCGGCGCGCTCCGGCGACTACCTGGCCGGTGTCGCCGCCACCAGCGATGGCGAACGTGTCGCCGCGCAGATGGCCCTGGCGGATATCCCCCTCAAGCACTTCCTCGACGAGGCGCTGATTCCTTACGAGGAAGATGAAGTCACCCGCCTGATCATCGACAGTCACGACCGTGCAGCCTTCGACCCGGTCAGCCACCTGACCGTGGGCGGCTTCCGTGACTGGCTGCTCAGCGAACACGCCGACGAAGCCAGCCTGCGCGCCCTGGCCAAGGGCCTGACGCCGGAAATGGCCGCTGCCGTATCGAAGAT
The DNA here is from genome assembly GCF_005502555.1 of Pseudomonas sp. D(2018). Classification (NCBI taxonomy): domain Bacteria; kingdom Pseudomonadati; phylum Pseudomonadota; class Gammaproteobacteria; order Pseudomonadales; family Pseudomonadaceae; genus Pseudomonas; species Pseudomonas sp. D(2018). Next base: position 22,507 of record NZ_SCOK01000002.1, on the reverse strand, counting down.
CATGCGCGTGCAGGACCTGGTGCTGGTGGCGCAGAAAATCCGCGTCATCACCCGCTTCCGCAACACCATGGGCCTGCGCGGCCGGCTCTCCACCCGCCTGCAGCCCAACCATCCCACGGACGAGCCCGCCGGCATCGCCGCGAGCATCCTCGATGGCCTGCTCTACGGTAACGGGGATGCCATGCTCGGCATCAACCCGGCCACCGACAGCATTTCTTCGATCTGCGCCATGCTGGAAATGCTCGACGCCATCATCCAGCGCTACGAGATTCCCACCCAGGCCTGCGTGCTGACCCACGTCACCACCTCCATCGCCGCCATCGAGCGCGGCGTGCCGCTGGACCTGGTGTTCCAGTCCATTGCCGGCACTGAAGCGGCCAACGCCAGTTTCGGCATCAGCCTGGCAATCCTTCAGGAAGGTTACGAAGCCGGCCTGTCGCAGAAGCGCGGTACCCTGGGCAACAACCTGATGTATTTCGAGACCGGCCAGGGCAGCGCGCTCTCGGCCAACGCCCACCACGGTGTCGACCAGCAGACCTGCGAAACCCGCGCCTACGCCGTGGCCCGGCACTTCAATCCCTTCCTGGTGAATACGGTCGTCGGCTTCATCGGCCCGGAGTACCTCTACAACGGCAAGCAGATCATCCGCGCCGGCCTGGAAGACCACTTCTGCGCCAAGCTGCTCGGCGTGCCCATGGGCTGCGACATCTGCTACACCAACCATGCCGAAGCCGACCAGGACGACATGGATACCCTGCTGACCCTGCTGGGCGTGGCCGGCATCAACTTCATCATGGGCATCCCCGGCTCAGACGACGTGATGCTCAACTATCAGACCACCTCCTTCCATGACGCGCTTTACGCCCGCCAGAGCCTGGGCCTGAAGCCAGCGCCCGAGTTCGAGCTCTGGCTGGAGCGCATGGGTATCCTGGTGCAGAACGACGGCCGGGTCGTGCTCGGCGACCAACTTCCGCCGGCCTTCCGCCAGGCCATCGCACGACTGGCCTGAACCCGAGGAGAGACGGATGAAGACGCCACGCCCCACCTCCGGACACACCACCAACCCCTGGGAAGAACTGCGCCGCCTGACCCCGGCGCGCATCGCCCTGGGACGCGCCGGTATCAGCCTGCCCACCAACGCCCAGCTGAACTTCCAGTACGCCCACGCCCAGGCGCGGGACGCCGTGCACCTGCCGTTCGACCATGCAGGACTTGCCGGTTCACTGGCCGAACGCGGCCGCGAAACGCTCCTGCTGCACAGCGCCGCGGCGGACCGCGACACCTACCTGCAACGCCCGGACCTTGGCCGGCGCCTGGATGCCACCTCGCGGGAAACATTGCTGCAGCACGCCCAGGCCAATCCCGGAGGCTACGACCTGGCCGTGGTGGTGGCGGACGGCCTCTCCGCCCTGGCCGTACAACGCCACAGCCTGCCCTTCCTGGAGCGCATGGAGGAACAGACCTCGGCCGAAGGCTGGTCGCTCTCGCCCGTCGTCCTCGTGCAGCAGGGCCGCGTGGCAGTGGCCGATGAAGTGGGCGAACTGCTGGGGGCGAAGATGGTGGTGATCCTCATCGGCGAGCGCCCCGGTCTCAGCTCACCGGACAGCCTCGGCCTGTACTTCACCTGGGCACCACGGGTCGGCCTGACCGATGCCTACCGCAACTGCATCTCCAACGTGCGCCTGGAGGGCCTCAGCTACGGCATGGCCGCCCACCGCCTGCTCTACCTGATGCGCGAGGCCTGTCGCCGCCAGTTGTCCGGGGTGAACCTGAAGGACGAGGCCGAAGTACCCAGCCTTTCCGGCGAGCCGGACCGCACCCTGGCCGGCAACTTCCTGCTGGCCACCGACCACCACTGAGCCCGCGCTTCCCCGGGGGCGCGGATCTACCAGTCAAACGCTTGCTTGGATTGCGCTTTCCACAAATTCTGGTGCAGCATCGACATCCTTGGCTGGCACAGCATCTGCATCGCCAATCACGTCCATCCACAGATACCGAGGCCCATCATGCGCATCGTCCAAGCCACCCTGGAGCACCTGGACCTGCTTACTCCGCTGTTCGTGAAGTACCGTGAGTTCTATGGTGAACTGCCGTTCCCGGAGTCCTCGAGAAAGTTCCTGGAGAAACGCCTGAGCCGCAAGGAATCGGTGATCTATCTGGCCTTTCCGGATGACGACGACACTCGCCTGCTGGGCTTCTGCCAGCTCTACCCGAGCTTCTCTTCGCTGTCCCTGAAGCGTGTTTGGATCCTCAACGACATCTACGTCGCCGAAGACGCCCGCCGCCAACTGGTGGCCGACCGCCTGCTGCAGACCGCGAAGAAGATGGCGCGGGAAACCAACGCCGTGCGCATGCGCGTGTCCACCAGCGTGAGCAACGAGGTGGCGCACAAGGTGTACGAGTCCATCGGTTTTCACGAAGACACCGAGTTCAAGAGCTACATCCTGCCAATCAACAGCGACTGAACTGCTGTACGAGCCCGGCCAACGAGGCGGGCTCTTCCCCCCTAGCCCAGCCCCATCCAGAGCCCCAGCAATACCGGGAGCCCGACCAGCACCGCCAGCGCCACGCGTCGCGTTCGGTTGAACCGGGGCACCGGTTTGTGCCTGAGCGACTGATCCAGCAGACGTTCCAGGGCCAACTGGAACTCCGACAGCGCCTCGAAGCGTGCCCTTGGCTGCGGCGCCAGAGCCTTGGCCAGCACACCATCCCAACCGGCGGGAACCCCTCGCACGCGGCCCACCAGGGGCACATAGCGGCTGGCCTGTCCCCCTTCAGGCCGTGTCGCCTCGGGCCATTGTCCACTGAGCAACCAATAGACCAGCGCCGCCAGGGCGAACTGGTCTGCGCTACCGTCCAGGGCGCGACCATGGCGCAGCTCCGGTGCCAGAGGCACGGCTTGCGGCGGTACGGGCTGCCGGGTGACGCCAGGGAGGATGGCGGCGAACTCCGGCAACAACAGCAACCGGCCATGTTCATCCAGCAGTATTTGCCGGGGATTCAGCCAGAGCCCCAACATGCCGCGGCGCTGTAGCGAGCGAACCGCCTCGATCAGTTGCACCACAATGGCCAGGGTGGATTTCGCATCCAGGGGCGTGCGGCCCTCTCGCCTGCGCGCCAGACTCTGCGCGCCAGCCGGCGGCAGGGCGAACAGCAGGAAGGCATGCTGGCGCCCCTGACGCGGTGACAGCACCTGAGGCAAGGTCGCCACCGGGCTGCGACGCAGCACCCACTCGCGCTGCCAGAAGGCTTCGTCGGCATCTTCGTCGGCCAACCAGAGCAACGCCTCTCGACCTTCCTCTTCTGCGCGAAACAGACGTCCTGGCGGGCCATAGTCGCAGTGTGCGAGCAAAGTCCAGCCATCCACCTCCATCCCGGGCGCGGCAGTTTCCAATCGCGGCCACTGCGTGCTCGACGCCACGGGCGGCAGGCTGTGCGGCTCACCCGGCAGGACCAGGGCCGCAGCACCGGGGGCACTGAGAAGGGGCTCCAGGAGGTCACCCAGATGGCCGGGTTGCAAGCTGTTGCAGGCTTCCCTCAAGGCGCGCAGATCGGCAACGTCCAACAGCGGCTGGGGAGCCAGCAGCAGGGGCTGATTCGGCGTCAGCGGCAGACTGTGTTGAATCACCGCCAGCTCCGCCTGATCCCCCAAGGGGTTATCCCGCCCAACCAGGCCCTGAGTCAGATCGCCCCGAAAGTGCACCAGGCCGACCGCCCCTGCCTGCAGAAAGTGCGCCTCGCCGTCCTGCACCAGCAGCAGGCCGGCACTCAATTCCGGGACACGCTCACCGGCCTGGCGCCGACGAAACAGCTGGAGGTTGAGCGCCGCCAGCACCTGCCGTGCCGCCTGCGTCTCGCTCCACCCCTCGGGGGTGCACGCATAGTCGGCGAACAAAGCGTCGAGGTATTGGCCGAGCAACTGCACCACACTGGTGCACGAACGTCCCCAGAGCAGGGCCACCAGCAACAGCGGCGGACGCCCCTGGCGCCCAGCCACCCAGGTCGCACGGGCGCGGGCCGCCTGGTTGGGCAGGTCCAGACCGTGCCCCTGGGCCAGACTCACGGCGGGGTGTTCCAATAACTGCAATGGCATCGGCAGCATCCTGATCCGGGAAAACAATCGAAACAGTTGCAGCCTTTATGCCGTTCACCATTCGGCTATCAGCTCATCGTGGCCAAGGGACTTCCCCCTATAATGCGTCAATCACTGCCCCAACCCGCCGCAGTCCTTCACAAGGCGTCTCATGGATTTCAACCCGATCGACCTCATTCTCCACCTGGACCAATACCTCAACCTGCTGGTCACCAACTACGGAACCTGGATCTACGCCATCCTGTTCCTGGTCATCTTCTGTGAGACGGGCCTGGTGGTAATGCCCTTCCTGCCCGGCGACTCCCTGCTCTTCATCGCAGGCGCCGTGTGCGCCACCGGCGGCATGGACCCCTGGCTGCTCGGCGGCTTGCTGATGATCGCGGCGATCAGCGGCGACAGCACCAACTACCTGATCGGGCGCACCGCGGGAGAGCGGCTGTTCAGCAACCCGAACTCGAAGATCTTCCGCCGCGACTACCTGCAGCGCACCCATGATTTCTATGATCGCCATGGCGGCAAGACCGTGACCCTGGCGCGCTTCCTGCCCATCGTGCGGACCTTCGCGCCCTTCGTCGCCGGCGTGGGCCGCATGCCCTATCCGCGCTTCCTCGCCTTCAGCGTACTGGGCACCCTCCTCTGGGTGGGCGGCCTGGTGACCCTCGGCTTCTTCTTCGGCAACGTGCCCTTCATCAAACAGAACCTGTCGCTGATGATCGTCTTCATCATCGGCCTGTCCCTGCTGCCGATGCTGATCGGCTTCGCCCGGGGCCACTTTCGCCCCGCCGGCAAGAGCGCCAGGCAATCGAGCTGACCTCCGCACCATGTGGTCCTATCGCAGCTGGCGCCGTCGGCGCATCCTGAGCCGTAACCCGGTCGCCCCGCAGCAGTGGACAACCGTGCGCCAGCGCCTGCCGATCCTCGACGGCCTGGGCGATGCCGAAGACCAGCGCCTGCGCGAACGCAGCGTGCTCTTCCTGCACGAGAAACACATCAGCACCCTGCCCGGCGTGCAACTCTCCCACGAAGACCGCCTGACCCTCGCCGCCCTGGCCCAACTGCCCCTGCTGCACCTGCCGGACCTCGACTGGTACCAGGGCTTCCACGAACTGGTGCTCTACCCCGACGACTTCGTCAGTCCCCAGCGCCACCGCGACGCAGCTGGTGTTGAGCACGAATACGAGGACGAACGCAGCGGCGAATCCTGGCAGTTCGGCCCGGTCATCCTCGCCTGGCCCGGCGTACAGGCCAGCGGCGGCTGGGATGGCTACAACCTGGTGATCCACGAACTGGCGCACAAGCTCGACATGCTCAATGGCAGCCCCAACGGCCTGCCGCCACTGCACCGCGACATGCGTCAATCCGACTGGTCCCTGGCCATGCAGACCGCCTACGACGCACTGAACGCCCAACTCGACCGCGACCCCGACGCCGAAACGCCGATCGACCCCTATGCAGCCGAAGACCCGGCAGAATTCTTCGCCGTCGCCAGCGAGTACTTCTTCACCGCCCCAGACCTCCTCGACCAGGCCTTCCCGGCCGTCTACCGCCAGCTCCAGGCCTTCTACCGCCAGGACCCGCTGAGCCGCTTGAAACGGTTGCAAGACGGCCATCCGGACTATCGCGACGCGACCAATGGATAAGCAGAACGGCGTGGCATCGGCCTGGGAATATGCCTATAATCGCGCCCACTTTTTTGGCCCACCCCCAGGGAGTTGACCATGAGCTACAGCAAGATCCCGGCCGGTAAAGACCTGCCGAACGACATCTACGTCGCGATCGAGATTCCGGCCAACCACGCGCCGATCAAATACGAAATCGACAAAGACAGCGACTGCCTGTTCGTCGACCGTTTCATGGCCACCCCGATGTTCTATCCGGCCAACTACGGCTACATCCCGAACACCCTGGCTGACGACGGCGATCCCCTGGACGTGCTGGTCGTCACCCCCTACCCGGTTGCTCCGGGCGCCGTGATCCGCGCCCGTCCGGTCGGCGTCCTGCACATGACCGACGAAGCCGGTGGCGACGCCAAACTGATCGCCGTTCCCCACGACAAACTGAGCGTCCTCTACAAGGACGTGAAGGAATACACCGACCTGCCGGCCCTGCTGCTGGAGCAGATCAAGCACTTCTTCGAGAACTACAAGGACCTCGAAAAAGGCAAGTGGGTGAAAGTAGAAGGCTGGGGCAATGCTGACGCTGCCCGCGCTGAAATCACTAAAGCGGTTGCGGCCTACCAAAAGTAAGCCCTGACCACTCATGAAAAGCCGGCCACAAGCCGGCTTTTTTATTGTCCGCCGTTTTTCGCAACTTTCCGCAAAGCCTAGATTCCACGCGGCTTTCAGCCTAATAATTGTCCGCAGGTGTTCGCCCCAACTTGCCCCTTGCCGCGAAAAAGTGGGGGAACAAGTGGGGGAACAGAAACAGCGGGTCGGAGCAGAGCATGGGCAAGCTGAACCCCAAACAGGTCGAGAATCTGGCCGAGCCTGGCACCTACGAAGACGGCGACGGTTTGCGCCTTGCGGTGAAGGCCACCGGGCGCAAGTCATGGGTGCTGCGCTTTCAGCTCAACGGCAAGCGCCGGGAGATGGGGCTAGGCAGCTTTCCCGGGGTGAGTTTGAAGGCAGCCCGCCTGGCCGCAGCCGATCAGCGCAAGCTGCTGGCCGCTGGTGCCGACCCCATGGCAGCCCGCGACGCCGAACGCGAGCGGCAGCGCGAGGTGCAGCGCCAGCAGGAAGCCAAGGGCCGCGACTTCAAATCTCTGGCGACCGAGTACATGGACGCCCACGGGGCGAGCTGGTCGGACAAATGGCGCAAGGGTTGGATGCGCAAGCTGGAGCTGTACGCCTTTCCCGTTATCGGCAAGCTCCCCGCCAGCGCCATCAACACCGAGCACATCTTGCAGGTGCTGAAACCGATCTGGGCGACCAAGACCCGCACGGCTGATGAAGTACGCGGCCAACTTGAAGCCGTCCTGGGCGCCGCCAAGACCCGCAAGCTGCGCGACGGCGATAACCCTGCGCTCTGGCGGGGGAACCTGGAGAACCTGCTGGGGCGGGCCGAGAAGAAGAAGGCCCGCAAGCGCCAGCACTTCCCCGCGATGAGCTGGCGCGATGTGCCGGGGCTTATGGTGCGACTGGCGCAGAGCGAAAGCCGGGACGCCCTGGCCGCCCGCTTGCTGATCCTGACTGGCGCCCGCTCGCACATGGTGCGCTTTGCTGCTTGGTCGGAGTTGGACCTGGCGGCCGGTGTCTGGTCGCTGCCTGCTGACCGGATGAAGATGGGCCAAGCCTTCGATATTCCCTTGCCCGCGCAGGTGGTCGAGCTGCTGAAGGCCATGCCACGCATCGAGGGCAGCCCCTACCTGTTCCCCGGCCAGGGCAAGACCGGCGTCATGCACGCCAATGCTGTCCGCAACCTGCTGCACGGTTTGGGGCATGACGACATCACCCGCCATGGGTTCCGGTCGAGCTTCCGCGACTGGGCAAACGATTGCACCGACCACCCGCGCGAAGTCTGCGAGCTGGCGCTGGCCCATGACGAGCGCGACCAGACCGAGGGCGCCTATTCCCGATCCGACTTCTTCGAGAAGCGCCGCGCCCTAATGGCTGACTGGGCGCAGTATGCAACCACGCCGCCAGCGGCAAACGTGATTCAAGGCGACTTCAAGCGCGCCGAACCGAGCACCGGCCAGCCTAGCCCGACGGGACGAACTGCGGAGTTACCACCCGCCCAGTTGGCCGAACTATTCCAGAAGCGGGGCGCCTGGGAGGGCGAGAGGAAAAGCAAAACAGCACAGACTTGGGGATCACCGGCCAAGGCGCTGCCGTTGGCCGACGTGGCCTGCATGCTTGGGGTCGAGCCGGGCGAAATGGGCCAGTTGGTTGCGGAGAGTCGGCTGAGCGTATGCGTGATCGCGCCGCCGCAGCTTGGGGTGTGGCGCGTGAGCGGGCTATGGGATGAAGTTCCCAGGCACGCAAGGCAATTCCCAGGCCGCTACGCTCGCCTCTCGACGCGAGAGGCTATCGAATGCCTGACCTCTGAGTGGATCACGGTCTACTCGCTCAACCTGGAGCCTGCCAGCCTGGAGCAATACGCGGACGACCGCCAGACGGTGTGCACGCCTGGCACCGGCACGGCGGAAGACGGCATCCGCATCCAGGCGTCTGATCTACTGGTAAGCCAGGTCGAGTATGAGCGCTATCTGAGCGCCAACCCCGCGATCAACATCCCAAACGCCTCAGACGCGGCTCTCGGGGCTGAAGTTCGCCAGCAGCGCAGTGAGTTTGCCGCGCTTGGAGGTGAGCGAAAGCTTGCCACAGCTGACAAGCATCAGCGCTGGATCGATACCGCCGAGGAAATACAGGCCGGCAGAGCCCGCAAAGCCTCAAAGCGGAAGCTTGCCGAACTGGTACAACAGCGGCTCGATCTGTCCGATTCAGTCGAAACCATCCGGAAAGTCTTGCCTGGGTAAGTGGGTAGTGGGTTGGGTGCCTCGGTCTTACCCAAGAGTGCTTGTTTTCATGCGGTCGTCCACCCCGCACCGGGGCTTACCTAGAGGTAGCGACGATGACCGCAAAGACTCAACAACCCCGCCGCATCATGCGCCTGCCGGCAGTGAAGGAAGCAACCGGCTTGGGCCGCACCGTGATTTATGACCTGATGAAAGAGGGGCGCTTCCCGAAGGCCCGCCGCATCGCTGGCGCGCATATCGTCGGCTGGGACAGCCAGGAGATCGAGGTATGGATTGCCGAGCAGCTGGACGGGGCCGCCTGAATGAAAAAGACCACGTCTCCCGAAGAAGAACGCAGCCCGTCGCACGGCCATGATACCAGCGCAGCAGCTCAACGCGTCCGCCTGCTGGAGCGTTTGCGCCTTGGCCCGGTGGACACCATCACCGCCCGCCGGGAGCTGAACATCATGGCGCCGGCCCCGCGGGTGAAGGAACTGCGCGAAGCCGGCTACCCCATCCATACGCACTTGATCCGCCTGAATGACGATCAGGGCCGCCCTCATCGCCGCGTCGCTCAGTACTACCTGGGCACCGTCCAGCAGCTCAGCCAGGAGTAACCACCCATGACCAAGAAGAACGGCGCCACTGCGCTGAGGGGATCGGCTTGGCCGGAGAAACCCTTCGAGTTGTTCTATGTCCCCCATCCGAAGGTCGGGCGTGTCCTGCTGGGGCCATTCCTGACGTTGGCCGATGCTGAACTGGGGATTGTGGCTGTGCTTAGCCCTGGGGCAGTCGTCATCTCCGCCCTGATCGATTGTCTGGGCGACTTCACCCACTGGCACGGGCAGAGCAGCGGCGCCGTGGTCCGCCTGTTCGCCGGAGCTGCCCGCGAGGTGCCAAATGACTGACCCTGTGATCGCTTTCCGAAGCGCGATGATCGCATTGATAGGTTGGATTGATTGGATGCCAGTTTCTGATAGTCAAATCCATCGCTTCCATGTGCCGGGCGACAAGGCCGGCTCGCGCAACGGCTGGTATGTGCTGTTCGCCGATGGCATCGTTTCGGGCTGCTTCGGCAGCTGGAAGACAGGTAGTTCGCACACATGGAGCAGCAGGGAGCCAGCCAGCGCGCTGGAAGCCGAGCAGGTGCGCCAGCGCATTGAGCAGGCCCGGCGCCAGCGCGGGGCCGAGCAGCACCGGCGCCAGCAGGATGCCGCCGAGCGTGCCACTCAGCTGTGGCGTGATGCCCGCCGCGCCGATCCGACGCACCCGTACCTTGCCGCCAAGGGCTGCCGCTCGCATGGCCTGCGCCAGTTGGGTGACGTGCTGCTGGTTCCTCTGACACTGAACGGCCAACTGGTGAACCTCCAGCGCATCGGCCCGGACGGCTCCAAGCGGTTCCTGTCTGCCGGCCGGGTGAAGGGCTGCTTTTCGCCGCTCGGCATCATCGCTGCCAGCCAACCGCTGTGCCTCTGCGAAGGCTGGGCAACCGGCGCCACTATCCACGAGGACACCGGCCACCCGGTCGCCTGCGCGATGAATGCCGGCAACCTGCTGCCGGTCGGCCTGGAGCTGCGCCGCCGCTATCCCGATGCCGTGTTGATCGTCGCCGGAGATGACGACCGCCAGACTGAAGGCAACCCCGGCAAGACCGCCGCCATCAAGGCCGCCGCCACGCTGGGCTGTGGCCTGGTACTGCCGCAATGGCCCGATGACGCCCCGCTGAGCGTGTCCGATTTCAACGATCTGCGCCAATGGATGGAGGCCCGCCAATGACCGCTGCCGAGCTCCAGTTGATCCCCGCTCCCGTCATGCCGCACGACCCGGTGGCCGAGGCCATCGCCAGACTCAAGGAAGATGCCGGCGCCGTGTTCGAGCCTGACGTGCTGGCGCTGCTGCGCGAGGTGCGCGATACCAACCCGGCCCGCTGGGCACGTTACCGGCAAGGCATCAAGGCGGCTGGCGTTGTGAGCATGGCCGACCTGGAGCGACTGACCAGCACCAGCACTGCCGATGCCGTGGACAGTGATGAACTGTTCGCGCCCGTGACGATCCACCCCGACCCGGTGGACGGCGCCAACCTGCTGGGCGAAGTCGCCGCGACCCTTCAACGCCACGTCATCGCCGACGCGCCGACCATCCATGCCGCGTCGCTGTGGGCGGCGTTCACCTGGTTTATCGACGTGGTGGACGTGGCGCCGATTGCCAACATCACCGCCCCAGAAAAGCGTTGCGGGAAAACCGTGATGCTGGGAGCGCTGGCGCGGCTGGTCTGTCGCCCGCTGGCCGTGTCCAACATCGCCCCGGCGGCACTGTTCCGCGCCCTGGAGCTGTGGACGCCGACCCTGCTAATCGACGAAGTGGACGCCTTCCTGTCCGAGCACGAAGAAGCGCGCGGCATCCTGAATGCGGGGTTCACCCGCGACAGCGCGTTTGTGATTCGCTGTGTGGGCGACGATCACATGCCGACCCGCTTCAACGTGTGGGGCGCCAAGGCGCTGTGTGGCATCGGCAAGATTGCCGACACCCTGGCGGATCGCAGCATCCCCCTACGCCTGCGCCGCAAGCTGCCGGGTGAACGCACGGTCAAGATGCGCCACGCCGACGCCGAACACTTCGCCGCCCTGGTGGGCAAGCTCGCGCGCTTCGCTATCGACAACCGCGACGCCGTGCGCCAGGCCCGGCCCGCCGAGATCGAAGGCTTGAACGACCGCGCCAACGACGCCTGGGAACCACTGCTGGCGATTGCCAGCGTTGCGGGCGGCGAGTGGCCGCGTCTGGCCCGCCAGGCAGCTGTCACCTTGCACGGCCTGGAGGAAGAAGCCCCGAGCATCGGCGCCGAGCTACTGGCTTCGATCCGTGACGCCTTCGACAACCGCCGCGCTGAACGCCTATCAACCGCCGATCTGTTGGAGGCGCTGGCCGAAGACGAAGAAGCGCCGTGGGCGGCCTGGAACCGTGGCAAGCCCATGACCCCGCACCAGCTCGCCAAGCGTCTTTCCGAGTTCGGCATCAAACCGACAACCCAGCGCATCGGCTACAAGAAGGCCGCCAAGGGGTACAAGCGGGAACAGTTCGAGGAAGCATTCAGGCGGTATCTGTCTGCCGGCACCCCCAAAACATCCGTAACACCGTTACAGCCCAGTAACCACGCGGCCTCCAGCGATTTTAAAGGCGTAACAAGCAAGCAGGCTGTAACGGATCAAAACGGGCTGAAAGCCAGCAGTGACGTGGCTTGTAACGGTGTTACGCATCAAAAGAGGGTACAGGCCGGGAAAGACGACGGGGAGGACATTTGACCGTGGCCGCCCTGGACTACCTGCGCCGGGCTGGCCTGGCTGCTGAAGCCAACGGCGACCGCCTGCGCCTGCGCCCCGCTGATTGCATCACCGATACCGTGCGCCAGTTCGTGCGCGACCACCGCGCCGAGCTGCTGGCCGAGCTGAGCGCTACGAACGATCCCCCGGCAGAGGCGCTCGCCTGGCTTGCCCGTGTCGCGTTGCTGCTGAGCTGTGAGCCTGCGTATCTGCTGGAGCGCGGTTTCATCGACCGGCACGACCTGGCCGAGCAGTACTGCACGCGCCCGCGCTTTGCCGCTCGCCTGATTCGTAGTCACCCGGCAGGGTCGCCATCGACGTCAACGGATCACCCAACCAACGAGCAACAGGACGCCAGGCAGCCACAGCCCGTCCACCACAGCGCCGCCACTGCCTCGCCTGAATGGCGGCAGGCGCGTGACCAATACCTCAACCATCTAATGCCGTGCCGCCGCTGCCACGCCCCCACAGGCCGTTATTGTGTAATCGGGGCAGAGCTGCGCGCCACCTATGACCGCACCCCGCTGGAGCCAACCCCATGCTGCAAAGCCAAAAGACCCTGGCCGCTATCGCCTCGAAGCCGGGCACCACCAAGCGCGACTGCCTGACCATCACCCGCCGCGTCCTACGCAATATCTGCCAGGCCAAGGACGCCATTCACGCCGAGAGCCGCGCCTTGAACCGACAGGCCGGCAAGCTGCGCCAATTTCTGCCGTTCACCGCAATAGCCGTTGCCGACCTGGAGCAGCAAGCCCGCGACCACCGCGCCGAAGAGTTAGCCGCCCTGCGCCGTGTACTGGTGGCCTATGGGCAGACAATCATCCGCGACCGTGACGGCATAGCCAAAGCGCTGGGCGTCGATCAACTGGCCGACCTGCTGAACATCAACCGCATAGACCGGGAGCGGGCACGCCGGGAGGGATGGCGCACCCTGTCCGAGCTGGTGGCCATTCACGACCTGGAGAACAGCGCCGAGCGCCGGGGCGACCGCTGGGGCGACGGAAGCCCGCTCTATCAGGCGTGCCAACTGGCGCGGATGGATTTCATCCTCGAATGCCCGCCCGAGCTGCTACCCGATCCGTTCGCCCCTGGCGCACCGTTCGGCCCACGGCTGCCGCCCGAGCTGCGCATCGTCTGACCCGCTGCCGCCTGCTGGGGTTCGCCCTGGTGGTCGGCACCTGTCCCGTCAATTCAACGGGGAAGGCGTCACGACTGGTCACGCACCGCTCACGTTCCGTAACTAGACGCCCGCCGCCCCGGAGCTGACCCGCTGCCAGTGTCGCCCAGATACCCACTTGGAAGCATTGCCGCTTCTCGCTGCACTCCCAGCAAGAGCGGAACCTACGCCAAGGTCTGCGCAATAGCCGACGCCGGCAGCGATCGCGGCCTGGCCGGCACCACCTACGTCGGCACTCTCAGCGTCAAGCTGCCCGCATCGGTTTGGGGACTTGATAGTGCATTTCGCACAAGCTGAGAAACAGATTTTTCGTGTATGCCTTTACGCAAGCAGTACTTCGACTGAAGCCACACCTTTAGCTCCTTGGCTCCTTTGCTCGCATTGCAGGACATGCAGCACCTGGCGATGTTTTCGCGGGTAACGATTCTGGCGTCGTTGATGATGTGTTCCCAAGAGGGCTTGGTGCCACGAGTTTGTGCTGGCAGCAAAAAATCTACGCCGCAGTAAACACAGGCTGTATCTCGCGCCAACACCTCTTGTTCGAGCCAGTCAGGGATGTTCCATCTGTTCACAGTGAGCCTCCTTGCGGCATCTGTTACGAGGCGCCGAACGTTTAGGTTAAGGGGCGGGCTTTAGCCCGTCCCAAGTGAGCGAAGCTAACCTACTACCCCCACTCTGAAATAGCCTCTGCCTGCCGCCGACTGAGTGCCTGCGAGCCTAGAGCCCCCTTAATGCCTGGCCCGCTCGATTCGATCCACTTTGGCACTGGGTTGTCCCTTTCGTAGCCAGCGATACTGCACCGGGTCGATCCGGAGCAACTCGCGTATAGCCTCATCACGTTTTTCTCCTGGCATGCGCGCCAGAAGGGAACGCACCTCGTGTTCGATGCTGTCTGGCTTCGCGCCAAGCGCCTCCGCCATGCGATACCACTCATGCCCGACATCGAAGTTTCCCAGCTCAATATTGAGAGCGCCCAGAAGCGTGCAGGGTCTGAAGTTGTTCGGCAGCAGTGCGTGGGCTTCTTCCCCCATCTTGAGGGCCTCGGTGAAGTGGCCCAGGTCGCGCAGGGCTCCGCCGTGCGTCGTTCGAATCGCTGACTTGAGTTTCGCCTGATCCTGGCGCCCTACCGAAATGGCTGACAGGAGTTCGATCGCCTGCTCGGGCGCCGCGCATTTGCGAAGGTGCGCGCTGGCATTCACCGCCTGCCACGGGTCGTTGGTGCGCTTGTACTCGGCGATGCAGAAGTCCGCTTCGAGTCGGTGGTGAGCGTGCAGAATCTCTTCGGTTTCATAGTCACGTCCCTCGCTCCTCAGCCATAAGGCGTCTATCTCCGACAGCCGTGATTTCGAGTCAAGCTTGCGCAAGATGCTCATCAGTCGCGTGAAGTGATGCTCTTCAACGAACACTTCCAACCCATACTTCCGGCGTAGCTCCTGGTTCTTCTTCTTGGCGATGAACCGAGGATCGCTTTCGCGCTGGATGCGCTCCGCCTCAAGACGAGCCCACATTGCTGCTTCCCGAGCATCAGCCGCGCTCTGCTCGGCCATCTTCTGCGCCTCCATTTCCAACTGCTGTTGTTGCGCCAATGCAATGCGCACGTCTCGCTCGACCTGCGCGAGTTGGTTGAACTGCTCTTGGGAAAGCTCGCCAGCAAGGAAGCACACCAAGGTGTTCAGTCCTCGGGACGCGAGGAAACTTCTGCTTGTCGCCGTCATTGGCTGTCCCTTGCCAAGCGATGTAAGCAGGTTGTTCAGCCGGCTACCGGCAGTGGTTGCACCGGGCACGTCGTCAACCCAGTAGTGTTTGGCCAGGTCAGAAGCGGAAATAGGCATCGAGCACTCCATGCGCGAGACGGTATGACGTGATTGGTCCGGGAGATTCGTGGTGCTGGGCAGAGTATCAACTTTCAGGGCGTTGAATTACTCATGATTGATCGTTGTGCGCATGGGAGCGGAACGAACGCTCTGCAGAGGAATATCTCGCCGCCCTTCTCGAGGGCGAACAGCCCCATCGTTTTCGGGCGCAGAAACAGGCGTTGAATTGTCTCTTTATTCCCCCTCGAAATCGCCAATCGGCCATCCAAAAAGCCGCAAGAGCGCCCAGCAGCGTGACGAACTGCTGGCCGTACCTGAGCACCACCGAAGCGTCCGGCCACTGCCGCCACCAGGCCCGCCTCAACCTGCGCCAGACCGGCGTCTATGCCACCCTGCGCGGCATCCTCGGGAGCGTACTCAGCCAGCGCAATATGAGCGACTGGCTCAAGGACTGGCGCCACAACCTAGTGGTGTACAACGCCGCCGGCGAGGCCATGCACATCCTGCAGGCGGTCCAGTCCGTGCGCAGCATGAGCATCGAAGAGTTCAAGAAGCGCCAGACCGTCATCAGCGAAACCCGCGAGTCGCACAGCGCCTTCGAGCAACTGGAGGCCAAGAGCGAGCACCCCATCCCGCACGGCTTCGTCTTCACCTGCGTGCCCTATGAGGGCCTGCCGGCGCGCCAGTTCATGGTCCGCCTGAACATCCTCACCAGCGGCAGCACCCCGAGCTTGCGGGATCGGGTTGAACGCCAGGGTGCCGGTCAGGCCACGCACCACCACCTTGCCGAAGTTGCCCAAGTGCTGGCTGCCGGCGCCCAGGTGCGGCATGCGCTCGGGGAAGGCGTTGGCCAGTCCGCCCCAGCCGACGTAGCGGGCCAGCACGGCCTGCTCGTCCGGGCTGGCGCGGCGCTGCTCGGCTTCGAGCTGCTTGAGGGTACGGATGGCGGCGAGGTTGTCGTTGAACTTCTGCACCTCGCCGCCCTGGCCGAGGCGGGTAGCCTCGGTGATCTGGAAGTTGGCGGCGGGGATGTTGGGCGCACCGACCGGCGCGCCCTCGATGGCGGTTACTCGCGGTGCGTCTTGCGGTACTCGGCTTCCAGCTTCGCCAGTTCCTCCCGCTCCCACGGCTCCAGATTCGCCTGCGGCTCCGGTTTCAGCAGAATCAGCTCGTGCAGCGCCACCTCTTCCGCCTCGTGCTGGCGGAACCCCTGCTGCATCAGTTCCAGCACCCTTTCGGCCGCCCACTTTCCGCGTACCCGTAGGGTCGACTCCCAATCCCCGTCCGCTTTCAGTTCCGCCGTTTTCTTCGGCAGCCACTTCGACCAATGCTTGCGGCACATCGCCGCGTACCGTTCCGCGCTCATCTTTGCTCTCCAGAGTGACCTTGCCGTCGCGCACGTCCGCGATAAAGCGCACCACGTAAGACTTCATGTTCTGCGCCGCGTCGGCATCGACCCGTTCCCCCGCCATGCTGACCACGACGCCCATCGCTTCACGCAGGTCTTGGCTGGCGGCCTTCAAGTTCGCCACGGCCGAGAGAAGCAGCGACTTGGCCTTGGCGTAGATTTGCTCATCGAAGGTTAGCTCGGAACTCCGCCAGCATTCGCCGCCAAGCCGGGCGCCAAGACCGTTGATCGCAGCGCCCAAGGCGTTGCCGGCGTGCTTCGCCGCACTGCCCAGGGCTTCCCCAGCAGAGCGCAGGGGCTCGGCCTTCGCGGCGGACGGTGGAGTAGCTATTCCCTGGCAAGTCCGGGGCCTGTTGCTACCATCAACCGAGACAAACAACGACCGAAGGGAACACCAACTATGAACCTTCGACCCATCATGGCGCTTGCCCTGGCCGTGGTTTGCAGCACCGCCGTAGCAGACGAGTACCTTGGCAACCTCAGTGCCAATCCCTATGCGCCGAACTCCACCGCCAACCCCTACGGAGCCGGCAGCCGCTACGCGCCGAACAGCATCAACAACCCGGCCGGCCAGTATGGCAGTCCCTACTCCAGCACCAGCGCTACTAACCCCTACACGACCAGCGCGCCCAAGCTCTACGACAGCCAGGGCAACTACCGCGGCAAGCTGAGCGGCAATCGCTACGACCCCGATTCAGTGTCCAATCCCCACGGGCGCTATGGCAGCCAGTACTCGCCCGACAGCATCAATAACCCCTATGGGGCCGGCAGCCCGTACCGTGCGGACAGCCCGAACAATCCCTATGGAAACGGGCTGAGGATCGTCGGCGATGATGAGTAAACGCCGGCAGGCTGGCTGTAGCCTATCGCTGGTCCACCGCTTGCCTCCGACTTGACCAGTAGGCGTGCGCGGAAGGAGCCAGCATGCGAACCCACTACGACAATCTCCACATCAGTGAGAAAGCGAGCCCTGAGGTCATCCGCGCGGCCTACAAAACCCTGGCGCAGAAGTGGCACCCCGACAAGCACCCAACCGATCGCGCGAAGGCTGAGCACTATTTCAAGATCATCTCTCAGGCGTTCGAAGTCCTGTCCGATGAAGCGTCACGATGCCGCTACGATGCATCGCTGCATCAGCAACGCGATGTCGGCAGCGGCAGAAAGCAAGGGAAGCACACTCCTCCGCCGAAGAGTCATCAGGACCTGATGGCCGAAGCGTGGGAGAGCGGCAAATATTCCCGCGAGAAAGGGTTCGGCACCGACAGCTGCCCGTACAAAGGCGTGTATGCCGAGGCTTGGCTGGAAGGCCACAGGACAGGCACCCCTCCGCAGTCTCAGTCAGAAGCGCGACAGCAGCAGCCAAAAAGCCCAAGTGCCCCAGTCCCCAGAGACAAGTCGATTACCGACATGATCTCCAATCTCGTGGCCGTCGGGTTT
The DNA here is from genome assembly GCF_005502555.1 of Pseudomonas sp. D(2018). Classification (NCBI taxonomy): domain Bacteria; kingdom Pseudomonadati; phylum Pseudomonadota; class Gammaproteobacteria; order Pseudomonadales; family Pseudomonadaceae; genus Pseudomonas; species Pseudomonas sp. D(2018). The sequence continues at coordinate 4,808 of NZ_SCOK01000002.1, read as the reverse complement.
GCAGTACTCGCTGTCGCCCTGCTGCTCGTAAGCGTTCCATAAACACCACCTTCATCTGAGCTACCAGCTCGCAGATGCCGGGCTCCCGTTTTCATAGTGGAGCCCCGTCATGATGCACCCGGACGCCAAGGTCATCCTCTACCTCACCGGGTCTTTGGCCAATCCAAGGCGCATGACCGGGGTCTTGTTGTCCTCGTTTCTTTCGTTCATCGGGCGGCCTCCCACGCAGCGCAATTCCGCAAGCGCATCACGCGGAGAAAAAATGGGGGAACAAATGGGGGAACAAAGCACGCCGTGCGAGTCATAGCCGCATTCTGCGCGGCCTGCATCAAAAACGAGGCAGGCCACAAGCCGGCTTTTTTATTGTCCGCCGTTTTTCGGTGCTTTCCGCAAAGCCTAGATTCCACGCGGCTTTCAGCCTAAGGCATGCAAGATTCCCAGGGCAACGAGTTCACCCGCTGCATAATTGCACTGACTTGACCACCCGATTGCCCCCCTCCTGAGCAAGCACTGGCATTCGTGTCGACCAGTCGCTTGCATGCGGATTAACCAGTCACACCGTAGTAACGACCGATTGCAGTCACCCCATAGCCGCCGGCGACGACTGACAGGGATCCGAGCCGCCCTCGGCGACAAACGGTTGAGCAGCGGTCGTGGACAAGACGCTAAGCGCCAATACAGAAAAAACGACGCCGAGGATGGTAAGGCGCTTCACGCTTGCGTCTTCGAAGGGGCGAACGTCTTGGGTCAAGTGGGTCATGGTTATTTCCTAGTGATATTCGGCCGGTAATCCGGGTATCAGTATTGGTAACCGAGACAACCTCAGCATGCGACCATATCGCATGAGATTTTGTAGATATTCTAGTAACGCAAAACCGAATTCAAGGGTGATGATCATTTAGGGCGACGAACGCTTAGGCGATCACCTGGATGACCGAATGCCGAGCATTCGAACCTCTGTGAAGGCGGTTTCGGACACGTTGCCGGCGTCCTCGGCATCAGAAAAAGTCATCTGGGTCATGCGGCAGGGCTCGGACTCATCGAAGGCGCGACTTCAGTAGATCGGCTAGGGGATGTTCGGAGTCTCCTCAGGACAGCCCCGCTCGGCCCAGAAAATAAGAAGCAGACCACCATTTCGCCAGGTGGGGGGGGCTCATGCATTCGAGTAGCCCATGCACCTACTTCTGATTATTGAGCTGGAGCAGGGTCGGCTTCGCGCCTACCGCTCGTCATCGAACCGTAAAATAATATTTGACATCATTGGGTCTTTGGCTGAGCATTAGCTAATCGCATGCGATTTTATCGTTAGCGATCAACAACGTAACCTTGTCGCTTGGAGATTCAACCATGAACAACGGAAGCAGCCAAAAGATGCGTCTGTCTCCCGATCGCGCTTCCCATGGCCACAACCGCAACAACTGGATCACTGCACCAGGCGATTGAAAAGCGGCATCTTTTAACACCATAAATATCGCATACGATTTACTAGCACGCAATTATTAACCCGAGGAAGCTTCCATGAGCAAGATCGAAAAAGTACTGGCGACTGGCAAAACTCGCACCACCCACAGCGGCGCAAGCAATTCCTTGCGCGGCCATGACGGCAACCTCGACATCGAGCTGTCGTCGCCCGGCTCCGCACAACCGGCGCACTTGTTCGCTGCCACCCAACCGCACCCAAAAGCCGAGCAACTGTTTGCCGGGGCGTGGTCGGCCTGCTACACCGCCGCAGTCGGGCTCGTCGCCCAGGAACGCAACATCGTGTTGCCGGCTGATCTGGCCGTCGACATCGAAGTAGACCTGGGCCAGACTGGTTCCGCCTACTTCCTTCAGGCCCGGCTGACCCTCCGCGTGCCGGGGCTGGCACACGATGTCGCGACCGAACTGGCGCACATCGCCGATTACATCTGCCCGTACTCCAAAGCCACACGCGGCAATATCGATGTTGCCCTGAACGTAATTACGGATTGATGTTTAGACACCTCAAGTACATCGCGCGCGATATAGTCGCATGCAAGTCGCAATACCTGCGAACCTAAGGAGATCATCATGAGCAAAATCGAAAAAGTACTGGCCAGTGGCAAAACCCACACCACCCGTAACAGCGCCGGTAATACGTCACACGGCCATAACGGCAACCTCGACATCGAGCTGTCGTCGCCCGGCAGCACCACACCGGCACACGTATTCACCGCCGTCCAGCCACACCCGAAAGCCGAGCAACTGTTCGCCGGGGCGTGGTCGGCCTGCTACATTGCAGCGGTGGGTCTGGCCGCCCAACAGATGAAGGTGACGCTGCCGACCAATACGGCCGTCGACATCGAAGTGGACCTGGGCCAGACCGGTGCGGCCTACTTCCTCCAGGCCCGACTGACCCTAAGCGTGCCGGGCCTGTCCCACGAAGTGGCGACCGAACTGGCACACAACGCTGACGCGATCTGTCCGTACTCCAAAGCCACACGCGGCAACATTGACGTTGCCATCAACGTCCTCACCGCTTGACGCAGTGCACTACCGGCTCGTTAGGGTCATCCCTGATGAGCCGGTAGTCGACCTCTACAGATCTGATGCGTTCAGGCAACGACTGCCAAAGAGTCAGCACTTTCGATACCATCGCATGCGATGTACAGTTCAAGTATGCAAGCCACCCGTCTTTGGCCACAGAGAGTGCTCATGAAATCCACTAAAAAGACAGCCGCCCTCGATCTGAAGCTTTCCGACTTCCTTTGTTTTGCGGTCTATTCCTCTAACCTGGCCTTTGGCAAGGCCTACAAGCCGATGCTCGAGCGGCTCGGCCTGACCTATACGCAATACATCACCCTCGTTGCACTGTGGGAGGAAGATAACCAGACCGTTGGCAGCCTCGGCGAAAAGCTGTTCCTCGAATCCAACACCCTCACACCGATCCTGAAAAAGTTGGAAGCGATGGGTTATTTGCTGCGCCAGCGCAACCCGGAAGACGAACGCCAGGTGCGGATCAGTCTCACAAAAGAGGGGCGGAAACTGCGTGAAGGCCTCTCGGAAGATGGCTTCCCACAAACTGGTCTCGATCCCGAGGACTTCGTGCAAATGCAAAAGGCAATTGTGAAGTTACGGGGCAATCTCATCCGTTCGACGAAAGATCGGGAGTAGGCAGTATCGAGCAAAAATGGTGAGTTGACCCAGGTTTACGAGGCTTACTGCACAGGCTGCTTTTGGTGGTTCTCCGCCGATCGTGACCGGCAGAAGTCGTCCCGGAGCTGGCACAGTGGGGATCGGCAGAAATTGGCGGACTCCATTAAAAAAGTTGGTGCCCTTCCGGCTCACTCGCGCGAAACCGAAAAATGATATTGGGTCGAAGTGTCGAAGGCAGTGATAGATACGGCGGCGGGATACGGAAACCAATGGCTGCATTGCTGGGGTGTCGGCGACAAGCAGCCGTGGATGCTTCAACCTAGGAGCAGAAGCTAGAAAGTCAGCGTATTGACCATATTTCAGGCCTACCATCTGATGCAAAGGGGCTAATCGCGACGCGCGAACGACAGGGCTTTTTGTCTCTGCGAGCCCCGTGGACTGGCCCCCGAGCCAAGACCCGCCACTCAGCGGAAGAGAGCATAACGGTTGGGGTCAATTCAGCGAGCGGAAGAAATCGCGGATGTCCGTGTTGATGGCCTGCGGTTCTTCCCAAGCCGGGAAGTGTCCGCCGCTAGCGTGATGCTGCTTCTGCATGAGGTTGTAGTAGCGCTGAGCCCAGCGGCGCGGGGAGCTGCATATTTCCTCCAGCAGCACCGAAATCCCGACTGGGGCCTCGATCACGGGTATGCGATCGTGCACTGGTGTCCAGGGATAGTGTGCTGCCTCGTACTCGTAGTAGTAACGCGCCGACGTGCCGTGGCTCTGCGTAACCCAGTAGATCATGATGGTGGTCAGAAGATCGTCCTTGCTGAAGCGTGTTTCGACGTCTCCGTGACAATCGCTCCAGCTGCGTTGCTTTTCGACTATCCACGACGCCAATCCCACTGGCGAATCGTTGAGCGCTGCCGCGATTGTTTGTGGTTTGGTGCATTGCAGCGCCAAATAGGCCGTTTAGGTGGCGAAGAAGTTCTGCAGGCGTGCGGCCATCGGCGCTTCGTCGGCGTCGTAGTCTTCGGGCGCCGGGGTACCATACTGCCAGCCTTCGTTGGCGAAGTCTTCGACCCAGCGCGTGAGCTTGAGACGCGTGTGCTGATCGTTGAGTACTGCGTCGGGCACATCGACTCGGAATGGTTTCATCTTGTCTTTCTCGTCTCATAGTGGTCGCAAAAGCAACTACATGGGTAACAGGCAACCACTTGCGCCGGCGGCCTGACGCCCGCGCTTTGCCATTTGTCAAAGCGCTTTAGAAGCTCCACAGACCATCCTTCGTCCATGGAGCCTCCTTGAGCTTGTTATGTGCGCAGTGACCTGAAGCCCGCGCGCACCTCTTCAGAGAAGATCTCGGGTTGCTCCCATGCCGCAAAATGCCCCCCCTTGGGCAGCGTGTTGTAGTGGACCAGCTTGGGATAAGCCTTCTCGGACCAGCTCTTAGGAGCCTGGTACAGCTCATCGGGGAACGCACTGACCGCCACCGGAATCGTCACGCCCTTGACGCTGAAGTAAGGCGTCTTGTTTTCCCAGTACAGGCGCGCTGCGGAGATGGCCGTGTTGGTGAGCCAAAACAGCGTGATGTTGTCGAGCTGCGGACTCCACGCTGACTCGGACACCCATTCCACGCACATCCGGACAGTGATTCCACGCTGATCCGGACACTCATTCCACGAGCATCCGGACACCGATTCCACGGCCATCCG